>DASQOU010000331.1:0-12614 GCA_035644295.1 Bradyrhizobium sp. | reverse complement strand
AGTCGCCGCCGTTAAGATCGGTGTCGAGCGAATAGCCCTGGCTGTCCTTGAAGGTGTCGAGGATGTCCTCGAAGTGAGAATGCTCGAAGCCGAGCACTACGTCGGAATACATCGTGATGAAACGGCGGTAACTGTCGTAAGCGAAGCGACGATCGCCGGACAATTCGGCCAGCGCCTCCACCGTCTTGTCGTTGAGGCCGAGATTGAGCACGGTGTCCATCATGCCCGGCATCGAGGCGCGGCCGCCGGAACGCACCGACACCAGCAGCGGATTTTTGGAATCGCCGAAAGACTTGCCGGTCAGCTTGCCGACATGGTCGAGCGCTTTTTCGACCTGCGCCTTCAATGCCCCAGGATAGGTTTTGCCGTGGGCGTAGAAATACGTGCAGACCGCGGTCGGAATGGTGAAGCCGGGAGGCACCGGCAGTCCGAGATTGGCCATTTCGGCGAGATTGGCGCCCTTGCCGCCAAGCAGATCGCGAAGGCCCGCTTTGCCCTCCGCTTTGCCGTCACCGAACGTGAACACCCACTTGCCGGATTTCGCTGAGTCCGCCGCAGGTTTGGCGGCGGCAATCTTGCCCGCCTTGCCCGCCGGCTTGGCCGAACTCTTCTTCAGTGCTTTGCGGGCACTGGCCGAGGGCGCGGGCTTGGCCCGAACCGGCATGGACGGCTTTGATTTCGCAGCAATTTTCTTGGGTTTGGCAACGGCTTTGGCCATGACAGCAAATAATCCGCAGGAGATGAAGAGTTGCGCGCCTTACACCACTTTGAGCGGCTTCGCGCAAGCCGCGAAACCCGCCCTCACACCTACAAATGGAGCCACTTCAGTAGCCCAAGCCCGATCAAGCCGTTGACGATGAGAAAGATCGCGACGACCAGATTAAGCAGCCGCGGCATAATCAGAATCAGCAGACCTGCGATAACGGACAAGATCGGCGAAAGGTGAGCGATGGTGAGGGTCATTTAAAACGTCTCCGCTGTGCGATTTGGCGTCTGATTGGCGACATCTCGAATCCAAGATCGGCACCCTATCATCTGTGGCGCGGTTCCACGATAGGAGACGCTTGTCGCTTCAACGGGTTCCGGGCAATCGCAAAAATGCCGAGATTTGCAGCGGCGCGTTGCGCATTTTTTGGGGAACGATGCCGCGCGCGGTGCATTGGATGGCATTGAATGCCGGATCACACCGGCATGCATCATCGCGAAGGAGCTGACCATGCGGAACCACATACTCGCCATCACAGCAATCATGGCCGCCATGAGCGCACCGATCGCGGCGCAGGCACAGAGCGACACCGTCGGCATCGTGCGCGGCAGTACCGTTGTGATCGAGGACGACGTCCCGGGCATTGCAATCGAGCGGCGCCCCGCATTCCGCGAATATATCGTGCGCGAGCGGGTACCGAATTACACCATTGCGGATCGCATCGTGGTTGGCGGCATTCTGCCGGAAGCCGGGATCACCTATTACGACGTGCCGCAGACATTCGGCGTCACGCCCTATCGCTACACCGTGGTGAACGGCCGTACCGTGCTGGTCGAACCGCGCACACGCCGCATCGTTCAGGTGGTTGAATAAACGCCTGAACGTAACGTCCGGGCTGCCGCAGCGGCCACCGGACACAAAGGTCCCGCCCGGCCTCCCCCCGCCCGGGCGGGGCTCTTTTTTGCCGTACCGTCAACACCATCTCCGCCCTCATCCTGAGGAGCGCGCCCTTGCGCGCGTCTCGAAGGATAGCCACGGGTACGCGCTCTCATCCTTCGAGACGCGGCCAACTGGCCGCTCCTAGGATGAGGACATCCCTCGTCCAACCATCCTAATCCTGTATCTTGGAAAAATCCGCGACCGCGCGCGTGGCGGCACGGATTTCGTTCAGGAGCAACAGGCGGTTTTCGCGCACCTTGGGATCGTCGTCGTTGACCTTGACCTTGTCAAAGAATGCATCCACCGCACTTCGAAGGGTTGAAAGCGACTCCATTGCCATTTCGAAGTCTTCCACCTTAACAAAATCGTTCGCCTCGGTGACGACGCTCTGAATAGTGCGCCAAAGATTTTTTTCGAGCTCATCGGTCATTAGCGCGGGATCAGGCGCGCCATCAAAAACCTTGCCGTCCTTCTTCTCCTCGATCCGCAGAATATTCGCGGCGCGTTTGGTGCCTGCCAGCAGGTTCTTGCCGTCATCGGTATCGAGGAATTTGCCGAGCGCCTCGACGCGGCGGACAACCATCAACAGATCGTCCTGGCCTTCCAGCGCGAACACGGCGTCGACGAGGTCGTGCCGTGCGCCCTGCTCGCGCAGCTGGACTTTCAGGCGGTCGGCGAAGAAAGCGAGAAGCTCCACGATGGGCTTTGCCAGCTTTTCCTCGACAAGCCAATTGGGGTTCACTCCATAATCCAGGAGCTTTGAGACGATCGCCAAGACAGCTTCATGCGATGCTGTCGCCTGCCAAAGCTCTGAACGCATGGTCCTGTGTTGCTCAGCATCTTGGAGAAGCACATGCTTGTCGAGCACGCGCATGACAGGGCTCACCAAAAGGCCCGACAGTTTTATTCTCAAATTGTTGTCGAGGATGATCCGAATCACGCCGAGCGCTGCACGACGCAACGCATAGGGATCCTTGCTTCCGGTCGGCTTCTCGTCGATCGCCCAGAATCCCACCAGCGTATCGATCTTGTCGGCCAGCGCCACTGCAACGGAAACCGGATCGCTCGGCACGCGATCATTCGGTCCCTGTGGTTTATAGTGCTCCTCGCTCGCCGCCGCCACGGAAGCATCTTCACCCTGCGCCAGTGCGTAATACTTGCCCATCAGGCCCTGCAACTCGGGGAATTCGCCGACCACCTCGGTGAGCAAATCCGCCTTCGCCAGATGCGCGGCACGTTTTGCCGTTTCGACGTCGGCGCCGACCAGCGGCGCGATCTCGGCGGCCAGCCGTTCGATCCGCTTGATGCGCTCGCCTTGCGTGCCAAGCTTTTCGTGAAACACGATGGCATCGAATTTCGGCAAGCGATCTTCGAGTTTGGTCTTCAGATCAGTCTCGTAGAAGAACTTCGCATCCGAAAGTCGCGCGCGGATCACGCGCTCGTTGCCGGCGACGATCGCCTTGCCGCCATCGGACGCTTCGATGTTGGCGGTGAGGATGAATTTGTTGGTGAGCTTGCCGGTCTTGTTGTCGGTCTTGGGATCGTTGACCACAAAACACTTCTGGTTATTGCGGATGGTGGCGCGGATCACCTCACCGGGAATCGACAGGAACGCCTCGTCGAACGAGCCCATCAGCACCACCGGCCATTCGACGAGACCGGCGACCTCGTCGAGCAGCATCTGATCCTCGACCAGCTCAAAGCCCTGCGCGAACGCGAGTTGCCTGGCGTCGGCGAGGATCGCGTCCCTGCGGCGCTCGGGATCGAGCACGACCTTGGCATTCAAGAGCTTCGCCTCGTAGTCCTCGAAGCGGCGCACGGAAATGGGCAGGGGCGCCATGAAGCGGTGGCCAAACGTGATCTGACCGGCTTCGATGCCATCGACGGCGAATTTCACGACGTCGGGTTCCTCCGTTTCCAGCCCAAAGGTGGCAGTGATGGCGTGCAACGGGCGCACCCAGGAGAGCGCGCCGGACTTGGCCGAGCGTTCGCCCCAGCGCATCGACTTCGGCCATGGAAACGTTCTGATGATGACCGGCAGCATGTCGGCGAGCACGTCGAGTGTGGCGCGGCCCGGTTTTTCGATCAGCGCGACGTAGAAGTCACCCTTCTTCGGGTCGCGCTGGATTTTTGCCTCATCGAGCGAGGCCAGTCCTGCCGCCTTGAGAAAGCCCGCGATCGCAGCCTCCGGCCCGCCGACGCGCGGTCCCTTGCGTTCTTCCTTCAGGTCGGATTGCCGCGCCGGCATGCCATGCACCGTCAACGCCAGCCGCCGCGGCGTCGCGAACGCTTTGGCGCCTTCATAGACCAGCCCCTCGGCGACCAGCTTGTCGGTGACCATGCGGCGCAGATCATCAGCCGCCTTCGCCTGCATCCGTGCGGGAATTTCCTCGGAAAAAAGCTCGAGAAGGAGATCGGGCATTTGCTACTCCCCTCCCCCCGCTCGCGGCGGGGAGGGGTCGGGGGTGGGGGGTCTATCCGCACTTACCGTTTTATCAATCATCGCGAGAACACCTGACAGGTTCTCATAAACCTCATTATTCCAGAATCTCAATACGCGATAGCCGTTCGCTGCGAGGTACCGAGTTCGCGCATCGTCCGATGCACTATCAGAATGCTGTCCGCCATCGAGTTCGATAACTATTCTGAGCTGATGGCTGGCGAAGTCGGCGAAGTACGGGCCGATCGTCGCCTGGCGTCGAAAGTGATGCTCCTTGAAGGGAGGTTGCCGCAGATGTTGCCAAAGCTTCTTTTCGGCTTCGGTCGCGTCACGACGGAGAATGCGAGCGCGCGGAACCCGCTTGTCGACAACACGCGGAGCTCTCTGTGGCATCCACCCCCCACCCCCGACCCCTCCCCACCACGCGCTTCGCGCGCGGGGGGAGTGGAGCAGGTTCGAGTTTGCTGAAACGTTCAATTCCAAAATCGTTTTTCTCACGAAGCCCCGCCCGCTTCGGTATGCACCCAGGCTTCGCCGCAGGCCTTGGCGAGTTCGCGCACGCGCATGATATAGCTCTGCCGCTCGGTCACCGAGATCACGCCGCGGGCGTCGAGCAGGTTGAAGACATGGCTCGCCTTGATGCACTGGTCGTAGGCCGGCAGCGCCATCAAATGCGCCTCGCGCTTGCCGTCCTTCCAGCCCGCTTCGAGATATCGCTTGCAAGCCTCTTCGGCCATCTTGAACTGCGCAAACAGCATATCGGTATCGGCGAATTCGAAATTATGTCGTGAATATTCCTGCTCGGCCTGCAGGAACACGTCGCCATAGCTGACCTTCTCGGCGCCATCGCGGCCGTTGAAATTGAGATCGTAGACGCGGTCGACGCCCTGCACATACATCGCAAGCCGCTCGAGCCCGTAGGTGAGTTCGCCGGCGACCGGCGCGCATTCGACGCCGGCGACCTGCTGGAAATAGGTGAACTGCGACACCTCCATGCCGTCACACCAGCATTCCCAGCCCAGCCCCCAGGCACCGAGTGTCGGGCTTTCCCAATCGTCCTCGACGAAGCGAATGTCGTGCAGATGTGAGTCGATGCCGATTGCTTCCAGCGATTTCAGGTAAAGCTCCTGAATGTCCGGCGGCGACGGCTTCAAGATCACCTGAAACTGGTAGTAGTGTTGCAGCCGATTTGGATTTTCGCCGTACCGACCATCCTTTGGTCGCCGCGACGGCTGCACATAGGCCGCGTTCCAGCGTTTCGGGCCGAGCGCGCGCAACGTGGTGGCGGGATGAAAAGTGCCCGCGCCCACCTCCATGTCATAAGGCTGCAGGATCACGCAGCCATAATCTGCCCAATAACGCTGCAGCGTCAGGATCAATCCCTGGAACGAGCGTTCCGGGCGCATATGCGGCGGCAGGGCATCCATCGTCGGGTCAGGTCTTCGCGAGGTCGGGCTTCAAGCGCGCGGGACCGTATCGGCGGGGGGCTGCGGAATCAAGGCGCTGCCAGGCCCGAAAGCCACGAAGGCCCATTCGAAACGCAGGCTCGCGCCTGCTGCTCGGGATGAGGATCAGCCCGGGCGATACGCGCCAGTGTTGGGATCCCGCCGCAGCGTCTGAATTTCCTGCGATCTGGCGGCTTCCGCGACGCGCGCGAGACGTATCTCCTCCAATTCCCTGTTGACCCTCAGGGCTGTCCGGTAAGCCCAGCGGACCACGGCCAGCCCACCCAGGGCGCCGGCGAATGCGACAAGCGGCGGCATCGGTCGATCCTCATTCATTCGTCACGCCCCGTCCTCATTGTCGCGCAAGCCGGGCCTGTCTGCAATGCAGCGCCCCGGGACCAAATGGCGCGGGATAACACCGCTCAAAACCCGAATTTAGCCCAAATTGCCCGGCTTTCGAGCGCCGAAATCAGCTCGTCCGGCAAGCCCGAGACACCCTCCAGCGAGGCCAGTGTTCCCGCCGACCGGCGCCCCAGCAGGCCGGACAGCATCCCGGTCGCAGGCGCGATCACCGGGGTCGACACTTTGTCGCCGTAGCGGGTGCGCAGCGTCGAACGCAGATCGCCGATCGCATCGGCAAGGCCGAGCGAGACGGAGGTCTCTCCGGCCCAGTACTCGCCGGTAAACAGGACATCGTCGATGGCCTTCAGCCGCGTGCCCCGGCTTTGCTTCACCAGGGCGATGAAGATGGCGTGGATCTCGCGCTGAAGCGCTTTCACCCGCGCGACGTCGTCAGGGTCTTCCGGCAGGAATGGATCGAGCATCGCCTTGTGCTTGCCTGCCGTATATAGCCGCCGCTCGACGCCCACCTTCCTGATCATTTCCTGAAAGCCGAACGAGCCGCCGACCACGCCGATCGAACCCAGGATCGAGGAAGGGTCGCAGAAAATCTCATCGCCCGCGCAGGCGATCATATATCCGCCGGATGCCGCGACATCCTCCACGAACACCAATACCGGCAGCTTCTTCTCCGTGGCGAGCTGGCGAATGCGCAAGTAGATTTGGCGCGACTGCACCGGCGAGCCACCGGGCGAATTGATCACCAGCGCGACGGCCTTGGCGTTCTTCACTGCAAAAGCGCGCTCCAATGTCCGGGCAATGCCCGCCAGCGACATTCCCGGCCGCAGCGGAGTCACCGCGCCGATCAGGCCGGACAAACGGACCACCGGGACCACGGCGCTTCCCCGCCGCAATCGCGCCGGAATCCATTCCATCATTTTTTCAATCGGGGCCGGCCATTTTCGGGGATCATTAGATTGTTCCGTCATGCCGTTACCTCAGCTTAACCATTTCTTATCACGTGACTGTCATGAACCGATCAGCGCATTTCGCATTTCAGCCGTAGTTAGGCTGCAACGATGCAGCGGAGCAAGACATGAAAATCTATCTGCTGATGGCCCTGATCGGTATCCTTTTCACCGCGATTCATTTCACTTCGGCGCCGGAACAGCGTTCTAAAACCCTTCCGCGGTAACCTTTTCAATCGCATCCTGGGCAATCAGGGTATCGCCAGCGGCAATATTGCCTTCCCGGCGAGAATATCCTGCGCATTCCGATTGGGCCTTGCGAACTCGTCATTGAGTATCAGCGCGGGCTCGACACGCGTGGGTGCCTTTCCACCCTTGATGGCGCGAACCAGCAGGCGAATCGCCGGTGACGTCGCATAGGCGTGAACGGGCACAATCGCCAGACTCCCAAAACCGCGATCGAGCGCCGCCAGCACCTCGGCAATACCATCCGCGCGCCAGATCATGGTGAGGACCCCGCCGGATTTAAGAATTCGCCGGCTCGCATGAATCCAGCTTTCGAGTGTCGCAGGCGTCGCGACATGGGCTGACGCGCGCGCCTTGTCCGGCGAGGCGCGGTGCCGCGCCGGATCGTTGAACGGCGGATTCATCAGGACGACATCGGCGCTGTCGACAGACAAGCCGGCAGTCTCAAAAGCGCCCGGACCAGAGGTCACGTCGAGCACAATGAGATCGGCCGCAATGGCGTTGGAGACGGCATTGCCGCGGGCAAGCTCCGCCAGCCCCTCGTCGATCTCGACCAGAACCAGTTTGATCCCTGCCACGCGTTTGGCGACCGCAAGACCCGCGGCGCCGACGCCTGCACCAAATTCGACCACGCGATCGCCGGAGCGTGCCGGGGTCGCGGCCGCCAGCAGCATCGCATCGTGACCGGCACGGTGACCCGATTTCGGCTGCCGCAGACGTAGTTTCCCGCCGAGAAACGCATCCTCCATGAATTCGTGGCATGGCTCAGTCATCGGCCCGCAGCTCATGGGCCAGCCCGGCATCGCGGAGAATCTGGCGCGCCTCGCGGTTGTCGTCGTCATGGACCAGGATCCGGCGCGGCAAGACCCCAAGCGAGCCCTCGATGATGCTCATGTTCTGATCCAGCACCAGATGATGGATATTTGCGCCGTCGAGCAACGCGCCGATGGCTGAAACCAGCACAATATCGTTGGTCCGAACCAATTCCCGCACCTTTGGCTCTCCTCTTTCGATCCGACTGACGTTCCCGCGAGCGGGTTTTGAACTTCGTGCCCTTGCCGCGCTAGCCCGCACTTTCTATTGTTATATCCGAGGATAGAGCCAATTGGGCAAATGTGGAGACCAGCGTGGCGGTTATTGTACCCTTCGAAAGCCCCTCGGACGCCTCGATTGATGAGCTGGTCCAGCTTGTCGCCGCCGATATGGAGCGGGTCAACGCGACAATCCTTTCGCGCACCGGTTCCGAAGTCACCATGATCCCAGAGGTCGCAAACCACCTGATTTCTTCGGGCGGAAAACGGCTGCGCCCGATGCTGACGCTGGCGATGGCCAATCTGACCGGCTATTCTGGTGACGGCCATATCAAGCTCGCGGCTTCCGTCGAGTTCATGCATACCGCCACCTTGCTGCATGATGACGTGGTCGATGAAAGCGAATTGCGGCGCGGCAAGCTATCGGCACGGATGCTGTGGGGCAACGAGGCGAGCGTGCTCGTCGGCGACTTCCTGCTCGGTCAGGCCTTTCGCATGATGGTCGAGGTCGGCTCGCTGCGCGCGCTCGACATCTTGTCATCGGCCGCGGCGACGATCGCCGAAGGCGAAGTCATGCAGCTGGCGGCGGCGAAAAACACCGCCACCACGGAAGACGAATATTTGGCCGTCATCCGCGGCAAGACGGCTGAGCTGTTCGCGGCAGCCTGTGAAGTCGGTCCTGTGATCGCCAATCGCCCCAAGGCCGAGCAGACCGCGTGCCGTTCCGTCGGCATGAATCTCGGCATCGCATTCCAGCTGGTGGACGATGTTCTGGACTATGGCGGCAAGTCGGCCAAGCTCGGCAAGAACGTCGGCGACGATTTCCGCGAGGGCAAAATCACGCTGCCGGTGGTGCTGGCGTTCCGCCGCGGCAATGATGTCGAGCGCGCGTTCTGGATCAATGCGCTGGAGCGCGGCGAGATCGGCGACGGCGATCTCGATCACGCCGTCGGGTTGATGACCAAACACCGCGCACTCGAAGATACCATCAACCGCGCCCAGCATTACGGCGCGATGGCGGTCGACGCGCTGGCGCTGTTTCCGGCCTCACCAATGAAGGCCGCGCTCGAGCAGGTGGTGGCGTTCTGTCTGGCAAGGTCGCACTAGACGATGAGCGGCACGAACCTGTCGCTATTCCTGCTGGCCGCGTCGATCATTGCCGTAGTCCCCGGCCCCGGCATTTTTTATGTGGCCGCGAGGACACTGTCCGGCGGCCGAAAGGCCGGTGTCGCATCCACCTTCGGCACGGCATTGGGAGGACTCGTACACGTTATAGCGGGCGGCCTTGGTGTATCGGTGGTCATTCTTGCCAGCGCGCAACTCTTTACCGCGCTCAAGCTGGTCGGTGCCCTCTATCTGATCTGGCTTGGTATCAGAACCATCTGCGAAGCGAGCAGCGCGCCGCCTGCGGAGACAGGTCCCACCGGAGCAAAGAGGGTGTTTCGAGAGGGCGTCGTGGTCGAGGCCTTCAATCCCAAGACCGCGGCTTTCTTTCTGGCGTTCATTCCGCAATTCCTGGAGCCGGCGGTAGGATATCCGGCGCTCCAGTTCATGATGCTGGGTCTGATCTCGGAGCGCTCAATACATTTGCTGACGTCGTTGTGGTCGCCGTGGCCTCCACGGCACGCGCAAAGCTCATGCTTCGCCCGCATCTAGTTCGGAATTTGAGGCGGGGCTCGGGGCTTTTCATGGCCGGACTTGGAATATCGCTCGCATTGGCGCGGCGACCTGCGGCGAGCTAGCTCAGCACTCCAGCATGAACCCACCATTGTGGGTGTGTGATCTGAACTTTCTGCGCCGCGCGTTGCGCTTCGGCGGTGTTCTCATAGATCGCAAAACAGGTAGCGCCCGACCCCGACATCCGTACCAGCCATGCCCCATTGGTGGCGCTGAGCGCCGCGAGCACCTCGCCGATCACAGGCTGAATGCGCGTGGCCGGTGCTTCGAGGTCGTTGGAGCCGGCAGCCAGCACTTCAACCCAGTCTTCGAGGGACGCGTCCTGTTCCGGCCAGGCTGTTGCCCGAAGCACGTCGGCAGCGCCGACCAGCAGCTCGCCGCTTCGCAAACCCAGGGCCTGAAAAACGTCCTTCGTCGCCACGGGAAGGCGCGGGTTTACCATCACGCAAGGCATCTTCGGCAACGCCAGCGGCAGCAGGGTTTCGCCGACGCCGGTCATGACGCAGGCGCGCGAGGTCAGGCAAACTGGTACGTCGGCACCGGTCAACTTTGCGACTTCGATCAGGCGGCCCTCGTCGATGGCAAGGCCGTTCGCCCGTGCCAATAGCCGAAGCGCCGCCGCTGCATCCGCCGAGCCGCCGCCAATTCCAGCGGCTACCGGCAGCGCCTTGTCGAGGACGAAATCGCCGAGCTTCAGACCCGGGATGCGGGCGGCGAGCAACTCGGCTGCCTTGAACACGAGATTGTCGGCGGATTCGCCGCAGGCCTGCGCCAGCGGCCCCGTGGTTGCGAGACGCAATTCGGATCCGGGCACGAGGCTGAGGCGGTCAGCGCAGTCGGCGAACGCGACCACGCTTTCGAGATCGTGATAACCGTCAACGCGTCGTCCTACCACCCGAAGGGTCAGGTTGACCTTGGCGCGCGCGTCCTCAATCAGCATCGGCGATCAACCTTCGATCAACCGCCCTTGCCATCTTCTTTTTTCTTGTCCGCGGAGGCTGCCGAAGAGGTGTCTTCGGGAAGCCCGTTCTGGATCTTGGCCTCGATCTTCGGCAGATCTTCCGGCTCGGGCTTAAGGTCGCGGGCGTGCGCCCACTGGAACTTGGCTTCCTGCGTGCGGCCGATGCGCCAATAGGCGTCGCCGAGATGGTCGTTGATGGTCGGATCCTCGGGCTTGAGATCGATCGCACGCTCGAGATTCTTCACCGCGTCCTCGTAACCACCGATCCGATAATAGGCCCAGCCGAGCGAGTCGACGATGTAGCCGTCGTCGGGGCGCTGATCGACGGCCCGCTTGATCATCTTCATGCCCTCGTCAAGATTGATGCCCTGATCAATCCACGAATAACCGAGATAATTCAGCACGTGAGGCTGCTCGGGCTGGAGTTCGAGCGCCTTGCGCATGTCGACCTCGGCCTTGCTCCACTGCTTGGAGCGCTCCTCGCAAATACCCCGATAATAGTAATAGACCCAGTTGTTCTTATCATTGGCCGGCAGGATATCGATTCCTAACGAATAGGTCTGGGCGCAGTCGGCGAACTTCTTGCGGCCGCGCTCGACATTGCCGAGCGCCATGATGGCCTCGAGGTCCTTCGGCCCTTCCGTTGTAACGGCTTTCAAAATCTTGATCGCCTCGTCGCTACGTTCGGCGGCGTCGAGGCTGGTGGCGAGCTGAATCTGCGCGTTGCGCCGCAACGGTGAACTGGCCGGCATGCGCTCGTAGATTTTGATCGCCATCGCCGGCTTCTTCACCGATTCGTAGAGATCGGCCAGCGACAACAGCGCCAGCGGATGATTCGGCGCGAGATACAGCGCGAGCTGCAAATAGACCAGCGCAAGGTCTTCGCCCCCGCGGCGTGTCAGGGTTGCGCCGATCCCGTAAAGCGCCTCGGCGGCGCCGGTCTGCGCCGAATCGACCAGCGGCGGCAGCTTCTTGCCGGCCCTGGTCTCGCGCAGGCCTTCCAGGACCAGCGGATGTCGCGGGAGCTTCTTGTCGAACGCCTCATAGATCGCCGCCGCCGACGCCCCATCCCTGTTGCGCGACAGCCAGCGCGCATAGTCGTCGGACACGCGCAGCATGGAGTCCTCGAGCTTGTAGGCGCGCTCGAGCCGTATACCGGCGTCCTTTTCCTTGCCCGCCAGTTCAAGGATCATCGCCGAATGCAGGTCCTTGAAGATCGGATACCATTCCGGACCGGTCAGCTTGTCGATGTTGGCAACGGCCGATTTGGCATCGCCGGCGCCGTAACTGGCCCAGCCCGACAGCAGCGTGGCGACCAGATCCGTGATCGGCCCGCGGATCGACTGGTTGATGTTGGCCTGCGCGGTTGCGTATTTCTTCTGCTTCAGGTCGCGCACGCCGATGACGAGCCGGGCAACGCGGTTGGACTTGTCCACCAAGAGGATGCGGTCGGCGAGTTTGACGGCCTCCTCAATATCGCCGTCAGCAAGCGAGGAGATGAACGCGCGATCCAGCAATTCATTGTTCTTCGGATCGGTCCGAAGCGCCGAGCGATAGAAGGCCGAGGCCGAACTGGCGTCGCGCTCGACACTGGCGTGACGGGCGGCAAGGTAGCTGCCCGCCATCGTCAGGGTTTTCAGATCACGGCTGGAGGGGAATTGCGCGGAGTTGTCGGCGGGATGCTCGGGCGTCTGCGCCGAAACCGAGCCGGGCAGCGCCAGGGCGGTAAAGGCAACAGCGGCAATCGTCGTCCAGCGATTGAAACGAATGGAAAGCATCACGGTTCGCCTTCAGCTCAAGGATTTACGGCAGGATCTTTGATCAATCTCGAATGCAAACCCAGCAGGCGGCATCAAGCCATG
>DASQOU010000330.1:0-4714 GCA_035644295.1 Bradyrhizobium sp. | reverse complement strand
GGCGCTGCTGCATCATCTGTTCAGCGGCATCCGGCATTTCGTCTGGGATCTCGGCTACGGCTTCAAGGCCAGCGAGCGCGAAGCCCTGACCTGGGGCGCCCTGATCGGCGGCATCTCGCTCACGGTATTGGTCTGGATCGCTGCCTACGCCATCGGAGGCGGACGATGACCGCGCCGAATGGCCAGGCGGCGAAGTCGATGCGCACGCCGCTTGCCCGTGTCCGCGCTCTCGGCGCCTCGCATTCCGGCACCTCCGATTTCTGGCGCCAGCGCGTCACCGCGGTCGCCATGGTGCTGTTGATGGTGCCGGTCATCGTGGTGGTGATGATGCTGCTCGGTCGCAATCAGGCCGGCGCCGCGCAAATTCTCGGCTCGCCGCCGGTCGCGATCATCATGCTGCTGTTCATCATCGCCAGCGCCTGGCACATGAAGATCGGCATGCAGGTCGTGATCGAGGACTATGTGCACACCGAGACGTTGAAGCTCGTCGCCATCATGGCCAACAATTTCTTCTCGTTTGCGGTGGCGCTGGCCTCGATCTACGCCATCCTCAAACTGTCGTCCGGAGTGTAATCCATGGCCGCAGGCGGAAATGGCAACGCCGCGAATGGCAGTGGTGGCCCCGCCACCAACGGGCACGCCTATCCGATCGAAGACCACACTTACGATGTCGTGGTCGTCGGCGCCGGCGGCGCCGGCTTGCGCGCAGTGGTCGGCTGCAGCGAGGCCGGACTGCGCACCGCCTGCATCACCAAGGTTTTTCCGACCCGCTCGCATACGGTAGCGGCGCAAGGCGGCATCTCGGCCGCGCTCGGCAACATGCATCCGGACGATTGGCGCTGGCACATGTACGACACCGTCAAGGGGTCGGACTGGCTGGGGGATCAGGACGCCATCGAATATATGGTTCGCAACGCGCCGGAAGCCGTTTACGAACTCGAGCATTGGGGCGTGCCGTTCTCGCGAACCGAGGATGGCAAGATCTATCAGCGGCCGTTCGGCGGCATGACGCTCGACTACGGCAAGGGCCAGGCGCAGCGCACCTGCGCCGCCGCCGACCGCACCGGCCACGCCATGCTGCACACCATGTACGGCCAGGCGCTGCGCCACTCGGCGGAATTCTACATCGAGTTCTTCGCCATCGACCTGATCATGGACGACCAGGGCGCCTGCCGCGGCGTCGTCGCGCTGAAGCTCGATGACGGCACGCTGCATCGTTTCCGCGCGCAAACCACGATCCTCGCGACCGGAGGGTATGGCCGCGCCTACGCCTCCTGCACTTCGGCGCATACCTGTACCGGTGACGGCAACGCCATGGCGCTGCGGGCCGGGTTGCCGCTGCAGGACATGGAGTTCGTCCAGTTCCATCCGACCGGGATTTACGGTTCCGGATGCCTGGTCACCGAAGGCGCGCGCGGCGAAGGCGGCTATCTCGTCAATTCGGAGGGCGAGCGATTCATGGAGCGCTATGCGCCCTCCGCCAAGGATCTGGCGTCGCGTGATGTCGTTTCACGCGCGATGACCATCGAAATCCGCGAAGGCCGTGGCGTCGGCAAGAAGAAGGACCACATCTACCTGCACCTCGATCATCTCGATCCGCAGGTGCTGCACGAACGCCTGCCAGGTATTTCCGAATCGGTGAAGATATTCGCCAATGTCGACGTCACGCGCGAGCCGATCCCGATCGTGCCGACGGTGCATTACAACATGGGCGGCATCCCCACCAATTATCACGCCGAGGTGCTGACCAAGAAGAACGGCGACGACAACGCCATCGTTCCCGGCCTGATGGCGCTGGGCGAGGCGGCTTGCGTCTCGGTGCACGGCGCCAACCGTCTCGGCTCCAACTCGCTGATCGATCTTGTGGTGTTCGGCCGCGCCGCCGCCTTGCGCTGCGCGGAAAAGCTTACCGCCAACGGCAAGCAGCCGGACTTGCCGGCAGGATCGGCCGACAAGTCGCTCGGCCGGCTCGATCACTATCGTTATGCCTCCGGCGGCACGCCGACCGCGAAGCTGCGCGAGGGCATGCAGCACGTGATGCAGAACAATTGCGCGGTGTTCCGCACCGGCGAGGTGCTGCAGGAAGGACAGAATCTGATTCACAAGGTGCATGGCGGCATCGGTGACATTTCCGTAACCGACCGCTCGTTGACCTGGAATTCCGATCTGGTCGAGACCTTGGAGTTCGACAATCTGATCGTGCAGGCGGTCGTAACCATGGACTCGGCGGCGAACCGCACCGAGAGCCGCGGCGCCCATGCGCGCGAGGATTTCTCCGCGCGCGACGACAAGAACTGGATGAAGCACACGCTGGCCTGGATCGACGATCGCGGCAATACCTCGATCGACTATCGCCCGGTGCACGACTACACCATGACCAACGACGTTCAATATATCCCGCCGAAAGCGCGGGTGTATTGAGCGCTGCTCGTCATGCGCGGGCAAAAGGCGCGAAGCGCCGTCTTCGACCTGATGACCCGCGCGCCCATCTTTCTTCGAAGAAGATGGATTTCGCTAGATGATGGATTGCCGGGTACGCAGACAAGTTTACGTAGTCTGCGCAGCAGACTACTATGCCCGGTAATGACGAAATGAACCGCAAGGGCAAGACTGATGGTTGAATTCGCACTGCCAAAAAATTCAAGAATCAGCGGCGGCAGGAGCTGGCCGAAGCCGGTGGGCGCCACCGAGACGCGCGAATTCAGGGTTTATCGCTGGAATCCGGACGACGGCAAAAATCCCAGCGTCGATACCTATTTCGTCGACACCCACGATTGCGGCCCGATGGTGCTCGACGGCCTGATCTGGATCAAGAACCACATCGACCCGACGCTGACGTTCCGCCGCTCCTGCCGCGAAGGCGTGTGCGGCTCCTGCGCCATGAACATCGACGGCCAGAACACGCTGGCCTGCACCAAATCGATGCATGACGTGAAGGATGGCGCGGTGAAGATCAACCCGCTGCCGCATCAGCCCGTGATCAAGGACCTGGTGCCTGATCTCACCAATTTCTACGCGCAATATGCCTCGATCGAACCGTGGCTGAAGACCACGTCGCCGACGCCGCAGAAGGAATGGCGGCAAAGCCACGAGGATCGTGAAAAGCTCGACGGGCTTTACGAATGCATTCTGTGCGCCTGCTGCTCGACCTCGTGCCCGAGCTATTGGTGGAACAGCGAACGCTTTCTGGGACCGGCGGCATTGCTGCAGGCCACGCGATGGGTCAAGGACAGCCGCGATGAAGCCACCGGCCAACGGCTCGACGATCTCGAGGACCCATTCCGGCTCTATCGCTGCCACACCATCATAAACTGCGCCAAGGCCTGCCCCAAGGGTCTCAATCCCTCCGAAGCGATCGCCGAACTCAAGCTGAAGATGGTCGAACGGCAAATCTGACGCGTCGCTTTGAGTTCCTGCCCAAGCGCAATGCGGATGGATTTGTTGGCGCGGTGCGAATCAGCACGGCGAAAACCCGGCGACGAATATTGACACCCAAGGCGGATTTCGCTTCGCTCGGTCACATGACGACCATGCACCCAATCATTCTGCATCATTTCGAGCAGTCGCCGTTCTCCGAGAAGATCCGCGTCGTCTTCGGCCTGAAGAACATCGACTGGACGTCAGTCCTGATCTCGCGAATCATGCCGCGCCCTGACTTGATGCCACTGACGGGCGGCTACCGGCGCACACCGGTGATGCAGATCGGCGCCGACATTTATTGCGACACGCAATGTATCATTCGCGAGCTGGAACGGCGGTTTCCGGAGCCGACGCTGTTTCCCCTGGGGTATGAAGGCCTCGGTTCGGCCACCGCGATGTGGACCGACCGCCCATTCTTTCAGAGCAGCGTGAACCTGGTGTTCGGCTCGCTTGCCGATCAAGTCCCGCAGGATTTCATCGCCGACCGCGAGCAGTTGCGGGGCGCCAGGTTCGACGTCGCCGCGATGACGGCGGCGATCCCCCAGATGCGCGATCAATTTCGCGCGCATCTGCAGTGGATCGAAAATCAGCTCCCCGATGGCCGGAACTGGATGAGCGGGGCAAAGCCTGCTCTCTGCGATGTCAGCGCCTACATGAACATCTGGTACGTGCGCGCGCATCTTCCAAATGCCGACGAGATGTTCGCCGAATTCGCGGCGACCAGGGCGTGGGAGTTGCGGATGCGCGCGGTCGGACACGGCCGTCGCCATGAAATGTCCGCCTCCGCTGCCCTCGACATCGCAACCAGCGCCACGCCGCAGACCGCCGAACTGTCCGATCCCAACGACCCCAACCGCCGCAAGCCCGGCGACCAGGTGGTGGTCGTGCCCGACGACTACGGCAAGGTCAGAGTGAGCGGCGAGATTGTCGCGCTTTCGGCGCAGCACATCGCTTTACGCAGGAACGATCCACGCGCCGGCGAAATCGTGGTGCATTTTCCCCGCGCCGGATTTCTCGTTCTTCCCGCCTAGAGCAAGATCGGTTCTGATTGAATCAGAACCGACGCTCTAATTTCCTGTTTTGACGCGTTTTCTTCACGCGAACCGGTATCCACCCCGCATCAAGTGCGGGGCAGGCTTTCGCTCGAAAACGCTCTAGCAGTCTGCTGAAAAACCTTGATGTAGCGAGTTTTCTTATTCTGGCCGGTCGTTGTTGAGGCGGCGCGGTAGAATTGGATGTAATTTTCTGGGCCGGTATTGGGTGTACCCTGATGCGGGGTGGCTAAGCGGCAAGC
>DASQOU010000329.1:0-4553 GCA_035644295.1 Bradyrhizobium sp. | reverse complement strand
GCTTATTCTTGGCTGGTATGTGCTGGTCGAGACCGGATCGGTCCTGCTGCTGACCTTGTTTGCCTCGCTCAGTTACACCGGGACCCTGATCGCCCCGATGTTCGGCGTCGTGGGCGACCGCATCGGCCACCGCGATCTGCTTGCCATGATGCGGGCGACCTATGCGGTGCTGGCCGCTACCCTGATGACGCTGGCGCTGACGGGTTATCTGAGCCCATTTTACGTCCTGGTCACCGTGGCAGTCATGGGGCTCGTCCGCCCCTCCGATCTTGGCGTGCGCAGCGCGCTGGTTGCGACCATCATGCCGTCGGACCAATTGATCGGAGCGATCAGCGTTTCCAGAACCACGATGGATACCGCGCGCATCGCAGGCGCGCTGAGCGGCGCCGGATTATTGGCAACCCTCGGCATCGGACCGGCATACCTGGCGATCGTCAGTCTTTACGTCGTCAGCACGGTGCTGACGCTCTGCGTCGTGGCCCCGGCGACGCCGCATCCGCTCGAGGACGGTGCCATCATTGGCGCACGGCTGCGCTCGCCGATGCGCGACCTCCGGGAGGGCGTGGCCTATGTCTGGACCACGCCCACCATGCGCGCCGCAATGTGGATCGCGTTCCTCGCCAACCTGACCGCCTATCCTTTCTCCAACGGATTACTGCCCTATATCGCGCGCGAGATTTATGGTACCAGCCAAACCGGGCTCGGATACCTTTCGGCCAGTTACGCGGTTGGCTCGTTGGTGGGTTCGATCACCTTGAGCGTCGTCGGCGGAATCCGGGTGGCGCGGCTGATGATCGGCGCGACGGTCATATGGTACACGATGCTGCTCGTGTTCGCGCATATCCAGAGCCTGCTGGCCGCGATTGCCTGCCTGCTCCTGGTCGGTTTCTCGCAGAGTCTCTGTATGATTTCCATCGCGGTGATTCTGATGCGTACCGCCAGCGGGCATTTGCGCGGCCGGGTGATGGGCGTGCGCATGCTCGTGATCTACGGCCTGCCGCTCGGGCTACTGGCGGCAGGCGCGTTGATCGACGAGGTCGGGTTTGCGGTGACCGCGACCCTCTACGCGGCCGCCGGTCTCGCCCTGATGCTGGCGATCGCCTTACATTGGCGGGCCGATTTGTGGCACGTCCATGCGCCGGCAAACGCCAGATAATCCCGTCTCGCATGGTGCAGCTGCGATTTCCGGTGGGTATTGGATTTTGCGTTTGGCGTCGCGGCCAACTAGGCTCGATCTCCGAGAAGCCGGCACTGCTTGAGGGAAGGCCATGGCAAAGACAGGATTGGTGGTTTCAGCGCATCCAGGCGATTTCGTCTGGCGGGCAGGTGGCGCCATCGCGCTTCACGCCAAGAAGGGCTACCGGGTCAAGATCGTCTGTCTTGCGTTCGGCGAGCGCGGGGAATCCCAGTTCGCCTGGAAGCAGCCGGGCATGACGCTTGAAAAGGTCAAGGCCGGCCGCAAGGATGAGGCGGAGCGCGCGGCGGCGGCGCTCGGGGCCGAGATCGAGTTCTTCGATGCCGGCGACTACCCGCTGCGCCTGAACGAGGCGCATATGGATCGGCTGATCGACATTTACCGCGAGCTGAACCCGAGCTTTGTGCTGACGCATTCGCTGGAGGATCCCTACAACGTCGACCATCCGGCGGCGGCCGCCTATGCCCAGGAGGCGCGTATCGTGGCGCAGGCGATGGGTCACAAACCGCAGGCCGATTACAGCTACGCCGCGCCGCCGGTGTTTCTGTTTGAGCCGCACCAGCCGGAGATGTGCAACTTCAAGCCGCAGGTCATCCTCAACATCGACGAGGTCTGGGATATCAAGCGCAAGACGTTCGAGATCCTCGCCGCGCAAAAACATTTGTGGGCGTATTACGAGCGGGTGGCGCTGCAGCGGGGTATGCAGGGCGGACGCAATTCCGGCAAGGCCATGACCTATGGCGAGGCCTATCAGCGGCTGTTCCCAATGGCGCTGGAGGAATTTATATGAAGACCGTCGTTGTCCGCAACATCGCCCGCGCTGACGCCGATGTCGTCAAACGTCTCGGCGCGCTCGGCGTCGCAACCGTGCACGAGGCCTATGGCCGCTTTGGCCTGATGAGACCATATATGCGCCCGGTGTGGGCGGGCGGCGAGGCGGCTGGCACCGCCGTTACCGTGCTGGCGCAGCCTGGCGACAATTGGATGATCCATGTCGCGGTCGAACAATGCCGGCCGGGCGACATCCTTGTGGTCGGATGCACCACCGACAATACCGACGGCATGTTCGGTGATCTCCTGGCCACCTCGCTGATGGCGCGCGGCGTCACCGGTCTCATCATCGAGGCGGGTTGCCGCGACGTGAAGTCGCTCAAGGAAATGGGGTTTCCGGTGTGGTCGAGGGCAGTCTCGGCCAAGGGCACGGTGAAGGCGACGTTGGGCGCGGTCAACGTGCCCGTGGTGTGCGCCGGGATCAATGTTCATCCCGGCGATGCCGTGATCGCCGATGATGATGGCGTGGTGGTGGTGCGAAAGAAAGATGTCGGCGAGGTCGCCGCCAAGGGGGAAAAGCGTCAGGCGGATGAGGAGGACAAGCGCCGGCAACTTGCCTCCGGCGTGCTCGGGCTCGACATGTATAAGATGCGCGAGCCGCTTGCCAAGGCCGGTCTTGTCTATGTCGACGAGCCGGAATGCGATTGAGGTGACGATGCGCTTGCGCACATTGCTGGGCGACCACCCTTGCACGGCCGCCCTGAAGAACGGATCGATCAAATCCGATTTGGTCGAGTTCGATTTCGTCGAATATTCGCCGACCAACAAGGGTTTCAAGCCGATGGTGCGCGAAGCAGCTTTCGACGTCTCGGAGATGGCGATCGTCACCTATTTGATGGCCAAAGGCTTCAATAAGCCGATGGTGCTGTTGCCCAACGTGGTGCTGGCGCGGTTTCAGCATGCTTACGCGCTCTATAATGCCAGGCATGGTACGCTGAAGCCGACGGACCTCAACGGCAAGCGCGTCGGCATCCGCTCCTTCACCACCACGACCGGCGCCTGGCTGCGCGGTATTCTTGCCAACGATTACGGCGTCGACCTCGATTCGATCGACTGGGTCACGTTTGAGGATGCCCATGTCGCCGAATTCAGGGATACGACCAAGCGGGCGCCGGCGGGCAAGCAGGTCATCCAGATGCTGCTCGACGGCGAGCTTGATGCCGTGCTCGGCGAGAAGGTGGAACATCCGGACTTGAAGCCGCTGTTTGCCGACGTCGGGAAGGAAGAGAAGTCCTGGTTTGATAGCCACGGCGTGGTGCCGATCAATCATATGGTGGTGGTCAGCCACCAGCTGTCCGACACGCATCCGAACGCTGTGACGGAGGTGCATCGGCTGCTGAAGGAGAGCGCGGCGCGGGCGCCAAAGGCTTCGCCACAATTCAGCGTTGAAGAAATGCACCGCTCGCTGGAAATGATTATTCAATATGTGGCACAGCAGGGACTTATTCCGCGAGCGTTCGCGGTGGATGAGCTGTTCGACGACGTGACGCGGGCGTTGCTTTAGGCTTCGTCATTCCGGGCCTGGCGCCATCGCGCCATCCCGGAATGACGGGAAACGGCATGCTGCGATAACGAAAAGAGAAATGACAATGCCCCCCGAGCCGATTTTCGATCTTGCCCATCTCGGCCATATGGAATTGCTGACGCCGAAGCCGGACGAAAGCCTGAAATTCTTTGTCGACGTGATGGGCATGACCATCAGCGGCCGCCAGGGCGAGTCGGTTTATCTCCGCGGCTGGGACGATTACGAGCGCTATTCGCTCAAGCTGACAGCCTCAAAAACCTCCGGCATGGAGCACATGGCACTGCGGGCGCGAAGCGAGCAGGCGCTGGAGCGGCGTGTCGCAGCGCTGAAGGGATCCGGATTCGACATCGGCTGGACCGATGGCGATCTCGGGCACGGTCCGGCATTCCGCTGCCGTGATCCCGACGGCCATATCGTCGAACTCTATTACGAGACCGAGTGGTACCAGGCGCCGCCCGAACTGAAGCCGGCGCTGAAGAACCAGGCGCAGCGCTTTCCAGCCCGCGGCATCAATGTCCGCCGGCTCGACCATCTCAATTGCCTGGCGGTCGATATCAAGGCGAACCGTATCTTCTTCGAAAAATACCTGGGCTGCCGTCTGACCGAGCAGATCGTGCTCAACGATGGCACCGAGGCAGCGATGTGGATGACGATGTCGAACAAGAGCTACGACTTCGCCTATTCGCAGGATCATTCCAACACGCCGGGCCGTTTCCATCACGTCACCTACGCGCTCGACAGCCGCGAGGATGTGTTGCGCGCTGCCGATATCTTCCTCGAGAACGGCGTCTTCATCGAGACCGGCCCGCACAAGCACGCGATTCAGCAGACTTTCTTCCTCTATGTCTACGAACCCGGCGGCAACCGGGTCGAGGTCGCCAATGCCGGCGCCCGCCTCATTCTGGCGCCGGACTGGAAGCCGATCGTGTGGACCGAGGACGAGCGCAAGAAGGGTCAGGCATGGGGCCTGAAGACCATCGAGTCGTTTCATACCCATGGCAC
>DASQOU010000328.1:0-78266 GCA_035644295.1 Bradyrhizobium sp. | reverse complement strand
CGGTCAGATGATCTGGAGTGTTCCCGAAGTGATCGCGCAATTGTCGAAGCAGGTCACACTCGGCGCCGGCGACCTGATCTATACCGGCACGCCCGCTGGTGTCGGTCCGGTCGTGCCGGGTGATCTGATCAAGGCTCACATCGACGGATTGCCGCCGCTTACCATCACCATCGCGCCACCAGAGGCCTGACCATGTTGCCCACCGAACGCATCAGCTATTCACCGATCGCGGCCCGTCCGCCGTTGAAGCTTCCGAACGGCGCACGGATGGCGATTTGGGTGATCGTCAATGTCGAGGAGTGGGATGCCAAGCTCCCCATGCCGCGTACCGTGCTCACGCCACCGGCGGGAGGTTCTCCCAGCCCTGACATTCCGAACTGGGCCTGGCATGAATATGGCAACCGCGTCGGCTTCTGGCGTCTGCTCAAGGTGTTCGACGAGTTCAAAATCCCCGGGGTTCTCGCCATCAACGGATCGGCGCTATCAGCCTATCCCCCGATCGTCGAGGCGGCGAAGGCGCGCAATTGGGAGTTCATGGGGCACGGCTTTACCCAGCGCAACATGCAGAAGGTCGAGAACGAGCGCGAGGACATCCGCAAGACCGCCGACGTGATTGCGGCGGCGACGGGAAAACGTCCGCGCGGCTGGCTCGGTCCGGGTCTCACCGAGACCTGGGAGACGCCGGACCTCTTGAAACAGCAGGGCTATGAATATGTCGCCGACTGGGTGCTGGACGATCAGCCGGTATGGCTCAAAACCGCCACCGCGCCGATCGTCAACATTCCCTACACCCAGGAATGCAACGACGTCGCCATGATGCTGATCCAGCATCACAAGGCGTCGGAATATTACGACCGCGCCATCGATCAGTTCGAGCAGATCTACGAGGACTCTGCCGATTCAGCCCGCGTCATGGCGCTGGTCGTGCATCCCTACATCATGGGCGCGCCGCATCGCGCGAAATATTTCCGCCGCATCATCGAGAGGGTCCGGCAACGACCTGATGTCGCGTTCATGACCGGCGAACAGATCCTCGACTGGTATCTTGAAACGGGGCCAAAAGCGCCATAGGCGATAGATCAGGGATGAACACCTTCCAGCTTCTCAACGGATTGACCTTCGCCGCACTACTGTTTGTGGTGGCGAGCGGCTTTACGTTGATTTTTGGATTGCTGCGCATCGTCAATCTGGCGCATGGCGCCCTCTATCTGTTTGGCGGCTACATCGGCTTTGCGGTGGCGACCAAAACCGGCAGCTTCGCGCTCGGCGGCGTCGGTGCGATGGCGGCGATCGCGGCGATCGGCTTCGTGCTCGATCAGGGCCTGTTGCGCTTTGTCCGCGGCAATGACCTGCGCCAGGTTCTGCTGACGCTCGGCTTCGCCTTCGTTCTTAACGACCTTGCGCTGGTGGTCTGGGGCGGCGACAGCTTCACCGTGCCCATACCGCAGGTTCTTCGTGGCGGATTAAGGGTATTCGGCGTGTTTTATCCGACCTACCGGCTGTTCGTGCTGGTGACCGGCATTGTCGTGTTCGCGGCATTGTGGGTGCTTTTGAATCACACCCGGCTCGGCGCGCTGATCCGCGCCGGCGTTGACGATGCCGAGATGGTGGAGGCCTCCGGGATCAATATCAGCCGCGTCTTCCTCGTCACCTTCCTGCTCGGCTCGGCGCTTGCGGGCCTCGGCGGGCTGATGGGCGGGGCGTTTTTGTCGCTGTATCCTTCGGCCGATGCCGAGATTCTGGTGTTCAGCCTTGCGGTCGTCATCATCGGCGGCCGCGGCAGTCTGATCGGCGTCGGCGTCGGCAGCCTTCTGGTCGGCCTTCTCAATACGCTGGGGCAGGTGATGTTTCCGGAACTCGCCTATTTTGTGATCTTCGGTCCGATGGCGGCGCTGCTTGCGTTTCGGCCACTCGGTCTGTTCGGACGGGCAGCATGAAGATGACGCAAGCCGTATCTCAGCCAAGAAAGATTGTCGGAATGACCGGCCAGGCGGTCACCGTCGTCCTGGCCGTGCTGATGGTGGCAGCCGCGCTGCCGCTCGTTCTCACCAACTACCAGGTCGGGCTCGCCACCGAGATGCTGATTTTTGGCGTGCTGGCGATGTCGATCGACATCCTCGCGGGCTTTGCCGGGCGCACCTCGCTCGGCCACGGCGCGATCTTCGGCGTCTCGGGTTACGTCGTCGTCTATGCCTCGGCGCAGGCCGGCCTTGCTCCCGCGGTGGCGTTTGCGCTCGGCGTAGCCGCCGCGACGCTGGTCGCGGTGATCTTCGCGCTGCTCGCGGTGCGCACCTCGGGCGTCTATTTCCTGCTGCTGACGCTGGCGCTCGGCATGATCGTGTGGGGCATCTGCCTGCGCTGGACCCAGGTGACGGGCGGCGAGAACGGCATGCGCGGCGATGTCCGGCCGGCCTGGCTCGTGACCCACCGGGCCTTCTACTGGGCGGTTCTGGCCGGTGCGGCAATGGTGAGTTACGCAATGTGGCGATTCGTCCGCTCCCCGTTCGGCCTGACGCTCCTCGGTATCCGCGACAGCGAGAGCCGGATGCGCAGCCTCGGCTACAATGTCTCGCTGCATTTGTTTATCGGCTTTACGGTGTCCGGCTTTTTTGCCGGAATTGCCGGCGCGCTCTACGCGATGTTCAACAATTTCGTCAGCCCCTCCACCGTGGCGCTGGCGCAGTCGGTCGAGGGTGTCTTGATGATGATTGCCGGTGGCGTCGGCACGCTGTTTGGCGGCTTTGTCGGGGCGGCGGCGATCATCGCGCTTGAGAATGCCGTCAGCGCTTACACTGAGCGCTGGCAGATGGTGCTCGGTGTCACCTTCATCCTGATCATGATCTTCGCCCCCGAGGGCATCATAGGCACGCTGCGTGCTATCCTGCACAAGAAGCGCTAATCGAATGTTTCCGCGAAAGGACGTTGAAATGGACCGCAGGCAATTCTTGAAGACTTCCACCGCCGCGCTTACTGCCGCAGGTACGGTTGCGGCGCCGTGGCGACGCGCGTTCGCGCAAGCCGGCCCGATCAAGATCGGTCTGTTGGCCCCGCTCACCGGCGTGGTCGCGTCAGGCGGCAAGGAAATGGTCGAAGGCGTGCAATTTTACCTCGATCAGGTGAAGAGCGAGATCGCAGGCCGCAAGGTCGAACTGGTGATCGAGGACGACGCGTCCAATCCCGACACCGCTCTGCAGAAGGCGCGCCGCCTGGTCGAGCAGGGCAATTGCCATATGCTGATCGGCAACCTGCTCGCCAATACCGGGCTTGCGGTCGCCAATTACGTCAAGGGCACCGGCACGCCGTATTTCATCCCGATCATCGCCGCCGACGACTTGACCCAGCGCCAGCGCATCAAGAACGTGATCCGCGTCGCCGGCTATTCAGCGAGCGCCTTCACCCACCCGTTCGGCGACTGGGCGCTGAAGCAGGGTTACAAGAAGATCGCCACCGTCAGCCAGGATTACACCTTCGGCCACGAACAATGCGGCGGCCTTGCGCAGGTGTTTACCGAAGGCGGCGGCGAAATCGTGCAGCAGTTCTGGCATCCGCTGAACACCGCCGATTTCAGCCCCTATCTCGGCCAGCTTGCCGATCTGAAGGTGGATGCGATTTTCGCCATGGAAACCGGCGCCGACGCCACCCGCCTCATCCAGCAATATGCGAGCTTCGGCCTCAAGGGAAAAATACCGCTGCTCGGCGCGATGAACGCCACCGACCAATCGGTGATCCGCACGCTCGGCGAGGAATGTGACGGCATCATCGCCGCTGCGCACTTCGCCGAAGGCTCGGACAATCCGGTCACTCAAAAGTTCACCAAAGACTACGAAGCCAAATACGGCAAGATACCCTCGCTCTACGGTTTCTCGATGTATTCGGGAATCATGTGGGTCGCCGCAGCTTTGGAAAAGATGGGCGGCAAGGTCGAGGACCGCGAACTCCTGATCGATACGGTGCTCAAGACCGAACTCACCGGCTCGCCGCTCGGCAAGACCGTCAAACTCGACAGCTATGGCAATCCGATCTACGACGTCCAGATCCGCAAGGTCGTAAAACGCGCCGACGGCAAGTACTGGAACGTACCGGTGACGAGTTACCAGAATGTTTCGCAATTCTGGAAATACGACCCCGAGACCTACATGAAGCAGCCGCCTTACTCGCGGACCTTCCAGGGCATCAAGAAGACCTGATCAAGCCTCAGCAGGACGCGGTCTCGTCCGGCGTCCTGCGAACCGGAATTTGCCGTGTCCGAACCGATCCTGACGCTTTCCGATGTGGTCGTTGCGTTCGACGCCTTGCGCGCGGTCGACGGCGTCAGCCTCACCGTCCCGCGCGGCCAGCGTCGGGCCATCATCGGTCCCAACGGCGCAGGCAAGACGACGCTGTTCAACGCCATCGCCGGAATCCTGCCGCCGACCGGCGGCCGCATCGCCTTCGACGGCCACGATATCACCCGTCTGCCGCCGCACCGGCGCGCCCAGCTCGGGGTATCCCGCACCTTCCAGATCACCAACCTGTTTCCAAGGCTGAGCGTGCAGGACAATATGGTGCTCGCGCTACGCGGTCGATCGCCGCGCAAGTTCTCGCTGTTCGGCAAGCCCGATGTCGACTCGACCGAGGCGCCGCAAATCGCCGCTGCGCTCGACGCGGTCAGGATCGCGGCCCGCGCCGGCATCATGGTGAAGGATCTCTCCTATGGTGAGCAGCGCCAGCTCGAGATCGCGCTGTCGCTCGTCACCTCGCCGCGGCTATTGCTGCTCGATGAACCCGCCGCCGGCCTCTCGCCCTCGGAGCGTTCGATGGTTGCCGGGATCATCCGCTCGCTCGATCGCGATATCACGGTCGTGTTGATCGAGCACGACATGGATCTCGCGCTCGGCCTCGTCGATCTCGTCACCTGCATGTTCGAAGGTCGCGTTCTGGCGGAGCAGGCGCCGGGCGATATCCGCCGCAACAAGCAGGTGCAGGAAGTCTATCTGGGGCGCCCGCGCCATGCTTGAGATTCGCGACCTGCACAGCGGCTATGGGGAGGCGCATGTGGTGCGCGGCGTCTCGCTCAACGTCGGTGCCGGCGAGATCGTGGCTGTGCTCGGGCGCAACGGCATGGGCAAGACCACCCTCATTCGTTCCATCATGGGACTGACCCCGCCGCAGATTCGCTCCGGCTCAATCAAATGGCGGGGCGAGAGCCTGATCGGCTTGCGGCCGCATGACATCGCCGCGCGCAAAATCGCAATCGTGCCGCAGGGCCGGCGGCTGTTCGCTTCGTTGACGGTGACCGAACATTTGACGATGCTGAAAAGCGCGCGCGCCAGAGCCGGGTGGACCGTAGAGCGCGTGTTCGGCATTTTTCCGCGGCTCGCCGAGCGGCGGCATCACCGCGGCGGACAATTGTCCGGCGGCGAACGCGGCATGCTCGCGGTCGGCCGCGCGCTGATGATCGATCCGCAGATGATTCTGATGGACGAGCCTTCGGAAGGCCTCGCGCCGGTCATGGTGCAGCATCTCGAGGAGATCGTGCTCGATCTCAAGCGCGAAGGCCTGTCGATCCTGCTGGTCGAGCAAAACCTCTACAGTGCGCTCGCCGTTGCCGATCGCGTCTATATGCTGGAGACCGGCCGGGTCGTGCACCAGGGCGACGCCGCGACGCTGACGCAGCAGACCGAGCTGTTGTTTCAACACCTCGGCGTGCAGTGAAAATCATCATCCGATAGCGCGCAACCTCTGCGCCGCAGGTTCGCGATTCCGCCGCGGGGCCTCGATCGGGCAGTCCGCGAGCCGGTCGGCTTCGTCAAGCTCGACGGCATGCCGCCGACCCCACTCGCATAGCGCCAGCAGCACCGGCTCAAAGCTGAAGCCAAGCGGCGTTGCGCTGTATTCGACGCGCGGCGGCACCTGGCGAAATACCTCGCGATGCACGATTCCGTGTTCTTCCATCTCGCGCAATTGCTGGATCAGCACCTTCTGGCTGACGTCGGGCAACAGCCGCTGCAGCTCGGACAGACGCTGTGGCCTATCGAATAGATGATAAAGAATAATTGCCTTCCAGCGCCCCGAGATCACCTTCAGCGCGCGCTCCGCCGGCAGCATCGGCAGGCGCTTGATCGGATCGGGCATGCTTACCTCTTGGTCTGTATCCCACGCATTGGTCGGTATTACGCTTTGTCACCATAACCTACGTAGGCGGCTTCGGTAATTCAACCATCGAGGCACGCCATGAAAGCCGTCCAAATCAGCCGCTTCGGCGGCCCGGAAGTTCTTGAAGTCGTCGAACTCCCCACGCCAGCGCCAGGAGCTGGCCAATTGGTTGTCCGAAATCGGGCAATTGGCATAAACTTGGCCGACGCGCTGACACGCATGGATCGATACGCCGTGACCCCGCCGCTTCCCGCTATTCTCGGCGCCGAAGCGGCGGGCGTGGTCGAGGCGCTGGGCGCTGATGTCGACGGGTTTGCGATCGGGCAGCGCGTGGCGGCGCCGTTATTCGCCAACAACAGCCTGGGCGCCTACGCTGAATTTGTCGTGATCGACGCAAATCTGGCGGTGCCGTTGCCCGACGCCATCTCCTTTGAGCAGGCCGGCGCGCTGATGATTCAGGGGATCACGGCGCTCTATCTCACGCGGCAGGCGCCACCAAAGGGCAGGAGCGCGCTGATCAACGCCGCGGCCGGTGGCGTCGGGTCACTTCTGGTACAGCTCGCCAAGCGAGCCGGCGCGCGCACGGTGATCGCGGGCGCGAGTAAGGCGGACAAGCTCGACTTTGTCCGCAAGCTTGGCGCGGACGGCGGAGTAAATTATACCAATGCCGGTTGGACGGAGGAGCTGCGCCGCCTCACGGATGGCAACGGACCCGACATCATCTATGAGTCCGTTGGAGGCGAAGTGACCGCAGCAAGCCTCGCAGCGCTGGCTCCGCAGGGGCAAATCATCATCTACGGCGCCTTGAACATTCAAAGCTTTCACTTGGGGGTGCCCGAGCTCCTCGGCCTTATCTTCAAGAACCAGTCGTTGACCGGATTCGCTTTTGCGCCGCTGTTGACGCCGGAGGGGCTTCGGTCCGGCCTTGCCGAACTCTTCGATCTTGTTACCCGCGGCGAACTCGTTGTGACGATCGGTGGACGCTATCCGCTGACCGAAGCGTCAAAAGCGCATAGCGCTCTCGAAGGACGCGGAACGACCGGCAAGCTCATTCTCACGCCGTGAGGGCGCGGTCAGACAAAATCAGAGTCGATCAGTTGAAAACGGTCAAATCGCAAATCGGGATTCTCGGCAGCGAAGTCACGCAGCTGGACCAGAATTGGCGGCCGGAGCCGGACGGGTAATGGAATTCCCGGAAGCTGGGGAAGGCGATGGTTGATGCCGACGTAGACGAAAAGCCGATGCTTCCAGAAGCGGCATGCGGCGCGTATCAACCCGCGCATCGCGCCCGGCGTTACCGGAGCATCCGATCGTGAAAAGAAGCCGCACAGCAGGGCGTGCTTGATACCCCTGGTTTTGCGGGACGATGAGATCAAAAGAAGGTCTGCTGTGGCATGGACCGCATAGTCGCGCGTTGGATCGTTCATGCGGTTGAACAAGGTCTCGGCATCCCAACGCAGTCCATTCTCCGCTGCCGGGGTACTGAAGTTGGAAAGCAAACCGAGCGCCTCGCTCTTTGGCATCGATTTGAGGAGACCGGAATATCTCAGTTTTGAACCGCGAGGCGACCAACCCCCGATCCCTATCCGGGCCTGCAACGAGAGAAAGGGCTTGAGCTTGAGCAAGCGTGCATTGAGCGGCGCCGATTTCTCATTCGGCAATGTGAGAACCAGCCGGATATTCCGTGCCTGGCACAGGCGCTCAACCTCCCGATAGATGCTGCGGACCAGTTGAGGAGAGCGATACCCTTGCAGAACGAAGAGATCGACGAGTTGGATGGCTGCGGCCGGCTTGCCCTCCAAATAGACCTTTTGATGAAGCAAGGCGATTTGACCGACTTTTTTACTGTCGTCGTAGGCGGCAATGACCGCGCCGCCCTGACCGAAGCCGCTTTCGTAAAGCCATTTTATCCGCTGCGCGGAAAAAACCACTTCCTTCGATCCGAACGCCTCGGTCGCAATGCTGGCCGTGATTTCGTAATCGACAGCCTTCTCTTCGGAAGCCGTAATCATCAAACAGGTTTGCCCCGGCGCGCGGCAATCCGCGCGATTTCCCCGCCCATCATAGCCCAAAAGCAGTCTCTTGCGAGGGCGAGAGTGAGCCACCATCTGACATGCGAAGGAATTGGCCATGTTGGATCTTACCCAGGATACTTCAGACGATCACACCGCGCCGCAGGCCGGCCAGGCCGCCGCCGTCAGCGATCAAGCCCTGCTCGACGCCTATTCGAACGCCGTCATCGGCGTGACCGAACGGGTCGGTCCGGCGGTGGTTCGTGTTGAAACCGGCTCAAAAGCGCCGGGCGCGCGCGAGCGCGGCGGATTAGGCTCCGGGATTGTCATCTCCCCGGATGGCCTCGTGCTGACCAACAGCCACGTGGTCGGATCGTCACGGCAGATCAGGCTTCGCGACATTGAGGGTATTGTCACGGATGCCCGCGTCCTCGGCGTCGATCCCGACACCGACCTGGCGCTGCTGCGCGCCGATGGCTCACGGGACTTGCATTATGCCTCGCTCGGCAACTCGCAGAATCTGCGCCGCGGCCAGCTTGTGGTTGCGATCGGCAATCCCCTCGGTTTCGAGTCGACTGTCACCGCCGGCGTGGTGTCGGCACTCGGCCGTTCGATCCGCTCCGTCAGTGGCCGCACCATCGAGGACGTCATTCAGACCGACGCAGCCCTCAATCCCGGCAATTCCGGCGGACCGCTGGTGTCGTCGTCAGCCGAGGTGATCGGCATCAATACCGCGATCATCAGCGGCGCGCAGGGCATTTGTTTTGCGGTTGCCAGCAATACCGCGCAATTTGTGCTCTCGGAGATCATCCGCCACGGCTATGTCAGGCGCGCCTATATTGGTGTGTCGGGCCAGACCGCGCCTGTCCCGCGAAGGCACGCGGTGGTCGCCGGTGTCGAAAACAAGATGGGCGCACTTCTGGCGCAAATCGAGCCGGACGGACCGGCGGCGCGGGCCGGATTATTGGCCGGCGATGTCGTGATCAAGCTCGACGGCGTCGCCATCAACGGCGTTGACGATCTGATCAGAGCGCTCGATCGCGACCGGATCGACCGCACCGTCGAAATGGATGTGCTGCGGATGGGCCGGCTGCGGGCCGTCGAGATCCATCCGATCGAGCGCAAGCCGTCGGTGCGGCAGGGGTCGGCGCCGTAGGGCGGTCGGCTTGCTGGAGCACGATGAAATCAGGACGTGAGCCCAGAAAATTCAGAGTGGTCGGCGGACGTCCGTTTTGGTGCGCATTCCGGACTCAGGTCGGACATCCAGCGAGGTCCGAAAAGTGCCAAAAACGGACATGCCCAATTATTTGATCACCTCATCGAGCGCGGGTTCATGGCAACTGGCTGCGAAGCGGATGAAGGCTAGCCCTCAGTCTCCCAGCACCCAACTGCGAGTAAGATTAAACGATCGGCAGGGATGGCCCATCACCCTTGCTCCAGACGTTGAAAGTCGCCTCCCATTTGGCGATCTCGTTGCCTCGCATGGTCAGGAGTTCGATCCCGCGACCTTCCATTTGGCGTCCATCGTTCCCGTCCTCCCATTCGGCGTCCCAATAACAAACGATGACGTTGCCCGACACGGCGCGTAGCTGTTTCTGCAATCGGTAATTCTTTTGCCGCGCGAACCGTGCTCGCAGAAATGCTTCGAGCGACGGTCTGCCGTAGGTTTCGGGAAAGTCGGCAAATCGGACCACGATATCAGAAGTGAAGGTTTTCATGACTTCCGAAACGTCGCCAGCGTTTAGCAGCCGTTGAGCGCGCTCAAGCACGACTTCAGCGTCCTCAAACGTGAGTCGTCCAATAGCTTGATTTGCCGGCATTTCGGGCTCCTGAGAGCGACCGGAATGGCCGCGTGACAAGCTTGAGCTTGCGATATTCACGTGACAGATTTCGTCAGTAGCGACATCAACCAGGCTGAGGCAAACCCTCCAGTTCGCGCCATTCCTTGATCAAGGTTCGGCGTCGTCGTGGATATCGTTCCCTGACCTCGCTGAGTTCCGCGATCCGGTCGGTCCGGAAATGACGATAGCTTTCGCGAAGTTCACACCACGCGGCAAGTAATCGGACGCGGGCGCAGTACGTGATTGTAATTGGCCATATCCGCCGCTCAGTGGCGACGCCGTCCTGGTCGTGGTAGGCGATCCAGATCTTTTGCTCGGCTCGGATGGCACTTCGAAGGGGTGCCAGGTTGACGCGATCGACCACGGCCGGTTTTATCGGGCCTACGAGCAGTCCTGACACCTCGATCTCATTGCCACGGTTTGCCGGCAACACGGCCGTAATCTTTGCCAATGCATTCTGCGCAGCCTTCGCAAGCGCCGGGTCGGCTGCACGCGCCACCATGCCCGAGCCAAGCAGGAGTGCCTCGATTTCATCGCTGGAGAACATCAGTGGCGGCACGGTAAATCCAGGCTGGAGTATATAACCGATTCCGGCTTCGCCTTCGATCGGCGCACCTTGGGCGACTAAAGTCTGGATGTCGCGATAGATGGTGCGGAGCGAAACGGCGTATTCTGCGGCAAGTTGACTCCCGCTCACCGGACGGCGATGTCGCCGCAGCATCTGGATCAGATCGAGCAACCGTTCAGATCGTGACATTCCCCATCCTTTCTCAAACGGTCCATTCGTCCACTGGGGCTATGGGGTCCATCAACAGCTCTCTGACTCATTTACCCCGAGTCCCGGTTCTCATCCAGCAGTGATGTGAAGATGTCCGTTGCGGGTCATTCGCTTCGATTTTGACATGTCCATGACATGTCCGGCTAGCGGTAATCTCGCAAAGGCCAGTATTCCGGTTTTGCCGGGTCTTGGTTCGGACGTGACCCAAGTGTCCAACCAGAACCTCCCGACAGATTCCACTTCGTGGGTTCAGACCGGCATCGGCGCTTCACACATGCACCGCGCTGCGAACGCGGCCGGCATCGCCGAAGACGCGAAGATAGCGGTCAAGCTCGGGCGGGCTGCCGGTCGCTTTTTCCGGGTTGTCCGAGAGTTTTACCGCAGGCCGGCCATCGACCGACGTCACCTTGCAGACGATCGAGATCGGGTCGAGATCGACCGAACCGTCCGGCGCGCATCCCACGAAATCATTGGTCAGGTTGGTGCCCCAGCCGAAACTGATGCGGACACGGCCGGCGAAATGGCGGTAGGTCTCCTCGATCGATCCGACATCCATGCCGTCGGAAAACACCAAGAGCTTCTCCCGGGGATCGCGGCCCTTTTGCTTCCACCATTTGATGATTTCCTCGCCCGCCGCTATCGGCGGCGCGCTGTCGGGCCGAAAGCCGGTCCAGTCCGCGACCCATTCCGGTGCGTCCCGCAGGAATGATTTGGTGCCGAACGCATCGGGAAGGGCGATCAAAAGATTGCCCGCATAGGTGTGGCGCCACTGATCGAGGATCCGGTAGGGCGCCCAGCGCAGTTCGGTATCGTCATTTGCCAGCGCCGCTGCCACCATCGGCAACTCATGGGCATTGGTGCCGATCGCTTCCAGGTCGTTGTCCATCGCCAGCAGCACATTCGAGGTGCCGGTGAAGGACGGCCCCAGTCCTTCCTTGACCGCCTCGACGCACCAGCGCTGCCACAGGAAGCCATGACGGCGGCGCGTCCCGAAATCGGAAAGACGCAAGCCCTCCAGTTTCCGCAGCCGCTCGACCTTGGCCCACAGCTTGGCCTTGCCGCGGGCATAGAGGACGTCGAGGGCAAATCGGCCTTGCCCCTTCGTCACCGCGCGCGAGCGCAATTCATTGAGAATGGCTAGCGCCGGAATCTCCCACATCGTGGTGTGGGTCCACGGACCGTAGAAATTCAGTTCATACTGGCCGTCGACCTTTTTGAGCTCATATTCGGGAAGGCGGAAGGTCGAGAGCCAGTTGATGAAGTCAGGCGAAAACATCTGGGTCTTGCCGTAGAACGTGTTACCGGCGAGCCAAATCAATTCTTTTTTGGAAAAGCGGATCGAGCGGGCATGATCGAGTTGGGCGCGAAGCTCGCTTTCGTCGATCACTTCGGCGAGGCGAACGTGCTTGCTCCGGTTGATGACCGAAAACGTCACGCGCTGGTCCGGATAAAATTCCCGGATCATCTGCAGCATCAGCAGCTTGTAAAAATCGGTGTCGAGCAGGCTGCGCACGATCGGATCGAGCCGCCAGCCGTGATTATAGGTTCTGCTTGCGATATCTGTGACTGCCATATGGGAATTCTATCTCGCCCGAGGCCACCCAACCAGTGGGTTTCGGCCCCCGGCATAGCTGATCAGCGCAATATCCCTTGCCGGATACGGTTAATCGCCGCCTGGACGCCGGTCCATGCGGGTTTTTCGGGGGCGAATTGCTGGCGGAGGTAAGAGACAAGCTCGGCGAGCTGACCGTCGGTCATGCTGTCCTTGAAGGCAGGCATATAGCCGAGATCGCTCGACACCGGCGAGGCGATGCCGTGCAGGATCACCTGGATCAAATTGTCCGGCACGGTGGCGTGCAAATTGCTGTTCAGCGCCAACGATGGCCGGCTGCCGAGCAAAGGCGGGCCGCCGACCTGATGGCAGACGGCGCAGGCGCCCTCATAGAGCCGCGCGCCAACAGGGGAGGCGGAAGCGGCTCTTGTCAGGGTCAGGCTTTCAAGCCTGGTGGCCCGCGCCTCCAGGTCGGGCTTGCTGAGCGCGGCTTCGTTGAAGGAGCTGAGATAGACCGCCATGGCGCGAATATCCTGGTCGGGTAGGGCAGCGAGATCTTTCACCACCGGCGCCATCGGGCCCGCGGCGACACCATGGAATTTGGATTCCCCTGACCGCAAATAGGCGAACAGTTCATCCTCGGTCCAGGGAATCGGCGCGTGCGACAATGACGTCAGCGGCGGGGCTTCCCAGCCCTCCGCAAAGCCGCCCGCCAGATAGGCGTTGGCCTTCTCCGCGCCAAACGCATTGCGCGGCGAATGGCAGGCGCCGCAATGGCCGAGGCCTTCCACGAGATAGGCGCCACGATTCCAGATGGCCGATTTGGCCGCATCGGGCGCGAACACTTCAGGGCGGTGGAACATTGCATTCCATCCCGCCATCAGCGGACGCCAATTGAATGGAAAGACGAGGGCCGGTTCGCGGTTTTGGGTGCGGACGGGCTCTTGCGCCATCAGATAAGCGTAGAGCGCCTGCAGATCGGCATCGGTCGTTTTGGCGAAATGCGTATAGGGAAACGCCGGATAGAGCCGCCGGCCGTCGCGATGGATGCCTTCGCGCATCGCGCGCTCGAAGGCGGGATAGGACCACGCGCCGATCCCGGTCTCGAAATCGGGCGTGATGTTGGTGCCGTAGATGATGCCGAACGGCGTCTCGATCGCCCGGCCACCGGCATTGACGATGCCGTCGGTCACCGTGTGGCAGACCGCACAATTGCCAAGCGCCGCCAATTGCCGGCCGCGCTCGATGGTGGCTCCTGAAAACACCGACGCATCCGGCCGCGCGATCGGAGCGATCGATCGCCACGGCAGCGTGGCTGAGGCGATGCCGATGCCAGCGGCGACGAGCGCGGCGATGGTCGCAAGGCCACCGCGGCGTTCGACAAACGGATTTCGCCATCTGTCGGCTGAGGCCGGCGGATGGGACGGCGTTGCGGGTAACACGCCCCGGACGGAAGGCTGCTCGCCCCGCAATCCCGCAAGGATGCGCTCCGGCGTAAGTGGCAACTCGCGGAAACGCACGCCGGTCGCGTCGAAGATGGCATTGGCAATCGCGGCCGCACTTGGGACGGAAGCAGATTCGCCGACGCCGAGCGGCGGCTGATCCTGCCGCGGCAGCATCAAGACATCGATCTTTGGAATGTCCGGAAATTTGATGATGGGGTAGGCGCCCCATTCGCGGCTCGCTACCGAGCCGCGGTCGAACGACACCTCTTCCATCAGCGCGCGGCTGGTCGACTGGATGACGTTGCCCTGGATCTGGTGGCGAACGCCGTCCGGATTGATCATCAACCCGGAATCCTGTCCGGCGACCACGCGCGTCACGCTGACGTCACCGGTCGCCTTATTCACGGCGACGTCGGCGATCCAGGCCGACCACGCTGCGCCATAGCCCGGAAATTTGCTGTGGACATACAGCGCATAGGCAAAGCCGCGGCCGCGCACGATGTCTCCTTCGGCGACCGGCTCCTGCCGGACCGGACGCGGCTTCCAACCGGCGCGCTCCGCCACCGCGTTCACAAGGTCGACGGCGCGCTGGTCTTTGAGATAGCGCAAGCGATATTCGATCGGATCGACGCCGGCTTCGGTCGCGAGTTCGTCGATGTAGGATTCGTGGGCGAAAGTGTTCGGCAGCGCCGACACGCCGCGAAGCCAGGATGCCCGCACGATCGGCGGCATGTCGTGCGCGACCACGCGCAAATGGTCATAGTCGTAAGGCGGGATCGCGGTGCGGTCGCCCATCTCGGACACGACGGGGGTCGGCCCAATAGTGCCCATCAATAGCAGCGCCAAAGTAGGCGCGCTGTTGGAGGGATAGCGGGTTGCGAAATCGTAAGCCGCAGCGCTGCCATCGGCGTTGAGCCCGCCCTTGACGTCCATCAGTTGCGCGGTGCCCTTTGGCTCCCAGACATGCTCCTGTTCCCGGGTCAATTGCACACGGACCGGACGGCCAACCGCGCGCGACAGAAGAACCGCATCGGCGGTGACATCGTCGGCGCAGTTACGGCCGTAGCAACCGGCCGCCTCCAGCCGGATCACGTCGATGTCGGCTTCAGGTCGCCGCAAGAGCAACGCGAGATCGGCGCGCAGGACGTGCGGATTTTGCGTGCCGGACCACACCCGGACCTGACCGTCGTTAAAATCCGCGACCGCGCAGGACGGGCCGATCGAGGCGTGCATCTGATACGGCCAGACATAAGTCCGCTGCATCGGCTTTGCCGCACCGGCCAGCGCCGCCTCGACGTCGCCCTTGTCGATCAGGGTCCGCGGTGTCGAAGGATTGGCGCGCAGCGCCGTCTCGACGTCCCCTAGATCGGGAAGCGTCGGCACCGGCTTCCAGGTCAGCTTGAGTTGCGCGGCCGCCTTGATCGCGTTTTCCTCGCGCTCGGCGATGACGCCGACAAAATCACCGATCGTGACGACGGCGACGAGCCCCGGAATATCGTGGACGGAGGATTCATCGACCGCAATCAGGCTGGTGCCGACAAACGCGCCGGCGTCGACGCCGGCATAGGGCGGACGCACGACTCGGCCATGAAGCATGCCGTGCAGGCGCATGTCGTGAACATATACAAGCTCGCCGGTGGCCTTGGCTGGAAGGTCTGTGCGCGGCACCGACTGCCCGACGATGCCGTAGGCCTCCGTGGCTTTGACCTGCACTTCGTTGGCCAGCTCAAGGCGGATGCTCTCGTCGCCAATCAGTTCGCCATAGCTGACGCTGCGGTTATGTCCACGGATCAGGCCGTCTTCGACGGTGAGGTCTGCGACGGCAAGCTCAAGCTTTTCCGTCGCGCGCGCGAGCAGGAATTGCCGTGCCTGGGCGGCGGCGTTGCGAAGCGGCACGGCCGATATCTGAATCGTCTCGCTGGCGATGGTCGCGCCCTGATTGGGAACGCGCGAGGTATCGCCGAGCACGACGACGACGCGGGCAAAGGACACGTCGAGTTCTTCGGCGACGATCTGTCCGAGTGCCGTCTGGACGCCCGTGCCGAGATCGACATGGCCGTTGAAGGCCGTGACCGAACCATCGGCCGAGATATTGACGAAGGTCTCGAATGCGGTTTCTCCACCGGATGTGGCCCGTCGCACGACAGACAAGGATCCGGGCCGAGCTTTAAGGTTTTCTGGAACGCCTGATGCTGCCATCAGTCACGAGCCTCGGCGGCGTGGCCCGCCGCGCGCATCACGGCGCGGAGGATCTCGATATGTGCCCCACATCTACAAAGATTGTAGCGCAGCGCCTCAAGGGCTTCAGCCTCGGAGGGTTTTGGGTTGCGCATCAACAAGGCTTTCGTCGTCATGATCATGCCGTTGAGGCAGTAGCCGCATTGCGCGGCCTGTTCCCCGATGAAGGCCTCCTGCACGGGATCGGGATCATCGCGCGAGCCGAGGCCCTCGAGCGTGAGAATTTCGCGATTGACGCAGCCGCTGATCGGGATCACGCAGGAACGGGCGGCGAGGCCGTCGATCAACACCGCACAGGTGCCGCATTCGCCAAGCCCGCAGCCGTATTTCGGTCCGTTCAATTCGAGATCGTTGCGCAACACGTAAAGCAGCGCGGTATCCGGGGCGGCGCCGACCTCATGGACCCTGCCGTTGACAGTCAGGCGGATCGTGGACTGCGTCATGCTCGTGGGTTCCGGCAAGATGATTGCGGCTCGCAAACATCGCTTAAACGCGGTCGAGGATACCGTTTGTATACAAACGTGCAAGCCTGCCCTTCCCAGCACCAAACCTGTTGCCCGGTTTATGGACAGGAATACGGGACAACTGAGGTTTTATCGGGCAAAGGCACTTTTCGCCTTGAAGGGCGCTTGACAGGTTTTAGCCGCGCGCGCAAGATCGTTCGTATACGAACAAAATGCCCGGCGGCGAATGACGCGATAGTCTCGGCGCCGCTGCCGCAAGGCATCGCTACGTTGCAACGTTCGACAGTTTGACGCTGGCTTGACGAGCTTGTTCATGCAGACTGATGCGACCACTTCTGCCACCGACAAGATCCGTTGCGATGCGTGCCCGGTGATGTGCTACATCAAGCCGGGCGCGGCAGGCGCGTGCGACCGTTATGCCAATCACGACGGCCAGTTGGTGCGCGTCGATCCCCATATCGTGCTGGAGCGAACCAAGTCTCACGGCGGACGGCTGGTGCCGTTCCAGGCCGGCGGCGACTGGGACGGCAAGATTGTCCACGAGCCGGACGTTTTCGTCACCGCGATTGGCGCCGGCACCACCTATCCAGATTACAAGCCCGCACCCTTCATTGTGTCCTCGCAGATCGACGGCGTCGATATGGTGACCGTGGTGACCGAGGGCATCTTCAGTTATTGCGGCGTCAAGGTGAAGATCGACACCGATCGATATCTCGGCCCGGAGACGGCGACGGTCCGGGTGCAGGGCGAGGCCGTCGGTCACGTCACCACCAGCGAGTACGGCTCGCAGATGCTCTCACTGGGCGGCGTTCATCACCTCACCGGCGGTTCGAAGAAAGAAGGCCGCGTCACCTGCGACGCGCTGATGGATTTGAGCAATTGCAAGCCGGTCGAGCTTGTGATCGACGGCGGCGCCAGCGTGGTCGTGCAGGCCGGCTATCCGCCGATCGTCAACGGCGTCGCCGAGGAGCGGATGCGGGTTGGGTGCGGTTCGGCCACCATCGGCATGTTCGCCAAGCAATGGCACGGCAAGGTCGATGAAGTCGTTGTCGTCGATGACCACATCACCGGCGTGCTCAGCGAACACCAGGCCGGCAAATTGCTCGACGTTGCCGATACCGGGATCAAGATGAAGGGACGGCGCTCGACGCCCGGCCGCTATTTCCAGGTCGCCGAGCCCGGTACCGGCTGGGGCGGTACGAAAATTTCCGATCCGCTGACGGTGCTGGGCCCATTCGACCCGAAGGTCGCTCGTCCCGGCATGACCATGCTGATGGTGTCTACGACCGGCGAACACGCCGCCTATTATGAACTCGACGCGGCGCTCAAGCCAATCGAGAAGACCCTGCCGGCCGATCTCAAATTGTCGGTCGAGCGGATCCAGGAGAATTGCGAGCCCGCGCTTTGCACCGTGCTGTTCATGGGAGGGGCGGGCGGTTCGTTGCGGGCCGGCGTCACCGATAACCCGGTGCGCCTGACGCGCTCGGTAAAGGACGCGCTGACGCGCGTCACCAGCGGCGGCGCGCCGGTCTATGTCTGGCCCGGCGGCGGCATCACCTTCATGGTCGACGTCACGCGGTTGCCGGCCGGTGCCTTCGGCTACGTCCCGACGCCCGCGCTGGTCGCGCCAATCGAGTTCACGCTGCGGCTATCGGACTATGCCGCATTGGGCGGCCATATGGATCATGTTCGTCCGCTGGCGTCGTTGAAGGCTAACCCTGAAACCCGCCAAATGGCGCCGCCTCCATCGGGATCGCGCCTATGAAGAGGCAGCCGCAGATCGGATGGCTTTCGGACGGCAGGCGACTTCATCTGCAGGATGGCCCGATCGACCTGATCGTGGAGGCGCACGGCAGCGAGGCGAATTTGCGCGGGGCCTATCACGCCGCGGTTCGCCGGTTCACCGGCCTGCTCGACGAACTCTGTGACGAGCTGCCGGCGTTGCGCGAGGCGGCCGATCCGGCGCAGTGCTTGCTGCAAGGCCCGGTCGCGCGCCGCATGCATACCGCGGTAGCGCCATTCGCCGCCGATCATTTCATCACCCCGATGGCCGCAGTCGCCGGCAGCGTGGCGGAGGAAATTCTGGGCGCGATGGTGGGGGAGGCCTCGCTCGATCGCGCTTATGTCAACAATGGCGGCGACATCGCGCTGCATCTTGGCGGCGGAGAGCAGTTCAGCGTAGGCCTGATCGATCGGCCGGATCAATTCGGTCTGCTGCGAACGATGATCATCGGCGCCAGCGATCCGAGCCGAGGCATTGCGACCAGCGGACGTCATGGGCGCAGCTTCTCGCTCGGCATTGCCGATGCGGTGACCGTGCTGGCGCGGACAGCTTCGCAGGCCGATGCTGCCGCCACCATCATTGCCAATGCGGTGGATTTGCCCGGGCATCCCGCTATTGTCCGCTGTCCGGCCGAAGAGCTGCAGCCCGACAGCGATCTCGGCGCGCGACTGGTGACGCGGGACGTCGGGCACTTGGAGGGTTTCGAGATCGTCGCGGCCCTGGAAGCCGGATCAGACAAGGCCCGCGCGCTGCTCACCTGGGGATTGATCGACGGCGCGGCGCTGCATTTGCAAGGCGAAACGCGCGTCGTCGCCCTGAAGGGGTTCGGTGCGAGTGGGCGTCATGCGGCGGTCCCGCAACAAATCGAAAGTGCGATCTGTGCATAAGGTGAATTTGTCGAGCGTCATTCGAGAACAGGGCGGGCAGCCATGAGCGCGGTCATTCGCAAGATCGTTACCGTCGTCGAAGAGACATCGATGGAGATGGGTCAGCGGGTCAATCCGCCGACCCGGCGAGCGGCGGCCATTGCCGTCATCGAAAACCCGTTCGCCGGCCGATATGTGGAAGACCTGACGCCGCTGATTACGATCGGCGAGGAACTGGGCGAATTGCTCGCCAAACGGGCGGTGGCGGCGCTCGGAATCGAAGGCTCGAAGGCGCACAGTTACGGCAAGGCCGCAGCGGTCGGCGAAAACGGCGAGCTCGAACACGCCGCCGCCATCCTGCATCCGAAGATGGGCGCGCCGGTGCGCCAGGTGTTGGGCAAGGGTGCGGCGCTGATCCCCTCGTCGAAGAAGCGTAGCGGGCCGGGCACGACGCTGGATATTCCGCTCGGCCACAAGGACGCGGCGTTCGTGCGAAGTCATTTCGACGGCATGGAAGTGCAGATCAACGACGCCCCGCGCGCCAACGAAATCATGGTCGCGGTCGCCGTCACCGACAGCGGCAGGCCGCTGCCGCGGGTCGGCGGTTTGAAACTTTCCGAAATTAAGGGCGAAGACGGTCTGCGATAGCCAGGGTTTTTCAACATTGGAGGTTTTCGGATGCAACAAAGCAAACGTCTGTTGGGGGCGGCACTGGCCATCACGTTCAGTGGCCTGGCGCAGACTGCCATGGCAGAGAGTGAAACAAAGACCGGCGAGATCAAGATCGGCGAAATCAACAGCTATTCGCTGCTGCCCGCGTTCACCGAGCCCTATCGCAAGGGCTGGCAGCTCGCCGTCGAACAGATCAACGCTGCCGGCGGCATCAACGGCAAGAAGCTCGTTATCGTTTCCAAGGATGACGGCGGCAAGCCGGCGGATGCACAGACCGCCGCCAACGAATTGGTTTCGAGCGAAAACGTCGCGATGCTTGCGGGAACGTTCCTGTCGAACATCGGTCTGGCCGTCAGCGACTTCGCCAACCAGAAGAAGGTGTTTTTCCTGGCCGCCGAACCTTTGACCGACGCCATCACCTGGGCCAAGGGCAATCGCTACACCTTCCGCTTGCGTCCTTCCAACTACATGCAGGCGGCCATGCTGGTGGAGGCGGCAGCAAAACTGCCCGCCAAGCGCTGGGCGACGATTGCACCGAATTACGAATACGGCCAGTCCGCGGTGGCGGTGTTCAAGAAACTGATGTCTGAGAAACGCCCCGATATCCAGTGGGTCGAGGAGCAGTGGCCGCCGCAAGGCAAGATCGACGCGGGTCCCGTGGTGCAGGCTGTTGCCGCCGCAAATCCCGAAGCGATCCTCAACGTCACCTTCGGCGCCGATCTCGTAAAACTCGTGCGCGAAGGCAACACCCGCGGCCTTTTCAAGGATCGTTCGGTCGTGAGTTTTTTGACCGGCGAGCCGGAATATCTCGATCCGCTGAAGGATGAAACGCCGGAGGGGTGGATCGTCACCGGCTATCCCTGGTACAGCATCAAGACGGCGGAGCATGATGCTTTCCTGAAGGCGTATCAGGCCAAGTACAACGACTATCCGAGGCTCGGTTCGGTCGTCGGCTATCAAACCATCAAGTCGGCGGCCGCGATCCTCGCCAAAGCCAACTCGACCGATCCGGAGAAACTGATTGCGGCGGCCGAGGGATTGTCGGTGCCGTCACCGTTCGGCGAGATCGTCTTCCGCAAGATCGATCATCAGTCGACGTTCGGTGCGTTCGTCGGCAAGACCGCGCTGAAGGATGGCAAGGGCGTGATGGTCGAATCGGTCTATCGCAAGGGTTCCGACTATCTTCCTGATGATGCCGAAGTCGCCAAAATGCGCCCGAAGGAGTGAGGTTCTCCCTCTCCCCGTTCTTCACGGGGAGAGGGTTGGGGTGAGGGGCTGCCTCCGCGAATACCGAATGCGCGGTGAGTCCCCCTCACCCGAAATTCGCGACCGCGAATTTCGACCTCTCCCCGCAAGCGGGGCGAGGTAAAAAATGGACGGATCACGCCTCTACCGCGGACCACACATGGCCTTCTACTTCGTCCAGTTCCTGACCGGACTTGCCAGCGCCGCTTCGCTGTTTCTGGTGGCGTCGGGGCTGTCGATCATTTTTGGCGTGACGCGGATCGTCAATTTCGCCCATGGCGCATTCTATATGCTCGGCGCTTATGTGGCGTTCACGCTGACCGAGCGGTTTTCGGGGGCAATCGGATTTTGGGGCGGCATTGTCGTGGCGGCGCTGATCGTCGCGGTGATCGGTGTGCTGGTTGAGATGGTGTTGCTGCGGCGAATCTATCATGCGCCGGAACTGTTCCAGCTGCTCGCAACCTTCGGCCTCACTCTGATGGTCGAGGATCTGGTGGTCCTGATCTGGGGACCAAGCGATCTTCTGGGCCGCCGTGCCCCGGGCTTCAAGGGCGCGGTTGATTTCTTCGGCCAGAATATTCCCTCCTACGACCTGTTTCTGATCGTGCTTGGTCCGCTGGTGCTCGGAATATTGTGGTTGTTGTTCCAGCGAACGCGCTGGGGCGTTCTGGTCCGTGCCGCGACGCAGGACCGCGACATGGTGGCGGCCCTTGGCGTCAATCAGAAATGGCTGTTCACCAGCGTGTTCGCGGTCGGGGTGTTTCTCGCGGCGCTCGGCGGCGCGCTGCAGCTTCCGCGTGATGCTGTGCATCACGCTCTCGACCTGCGCATCATTGTCGATGTCTTCGTCGTCGTGGTGATCGGCGGCCTCGGCAGCATCATCGGCGCCTTCGTGGCGGCGGTGCTGGTTTCGGAGTTGAACGCGTTCGGCATCCTGATCTTTCCAAAAATATCCATCATCCTGGTGTTTCTGGTGATGGCGGCGGTGCTGATCGTGCGGCCCTGGGGCCTGTTCGGAAAGCAGGAGGCAGCCGCGCGCCGTACGCCGGGGCTGACCGTCAACCCGTGGCGGCCGCTGACGTCGAACGAACGCATCGCCGCAGCCGCGGTGCTGGTGCTGGCCGCAGCGCTGCCGCTGATCGGCGGCAATTACGCGCTCACCGTCGGCTCGGAGATTGCGATCTTCGTGATCTTCGCCGCCAGCCTGCATTTCCTGATGTCGGTCGGCGGGCTCGCCTCGTTCGGCCACGCGGCGTATTTCGGGCTCGGCAGCTATGGCGTCGCATTCCTCGCCAAGCTCGCCGGCCTGCCGATGATCTTATCACTTTTACTCGGCCCGCTGCTCGGCCTGGCCGGCGCAGCCGTGTTCGGGTTCTTCGCCGTTCAATTGTCCGGCGTGTATTTCGCGATGCTGACGCTGGCGTTCGCACAGATCGTCTGGTCGATTGCGTTCCAGTGGGTCGCGGTGACCGGTGGTGACAACGGCATCCTCGGCGTCTGGCCCGAAAGCTGGGCGGCGAGCCCGGCACATTTTTACTGGCTTTCGCTCGGCGTGGCCGCGCTCGCGGTCGCTTCCCTTCGGATCATGGTGTTCTCGCCGTTTGGCTTCGCGCTGCGGGCAACGCGCGACTCGCCGTTGCGCGGCGAGGCGATCGGTATCGACGGCAAGCGCGTGCAGTGGACCGCTTTTGTGATCGCGGGCACGGTCGCCAGCGTCGCCGGCGCGTTGTTTGCGTATCTGAAGGGCAGCGTCTTTCCCGATAGCCTTGGCATTTCGCTCTCAGTCGATGCGCTGGTCATGGTGCTCCTGGGTGGCGTCGAAACCGTCTCCGGCGCGATTCTGGGCGCCATCGTCTACAAGGCCCTCAGCATCTGGCTGGTCAGCCAGACCGATTTGTCCAAGCTTGTGCTTGGCGGCGTCATTGTCTTGATCGTGGTGGCGTTTCCGAAGGGAATTGTCGGGATGCTGGAAACGATCCGGCATCGCCGCCGTTCGGCGTCGCGCAAGCCCGCGTTGCTCGCGTCAGGAATCGAGACCGCCGAATGAGCGTCGTCCAAACATTGTTGTTGGTCGAAGGCCTGAGCAAGTCCTATGGCGGCGTTCACGCCGTGCGCCGCGTGTCGTTTGCGCTCAACGCCGGTGAAATCCTGGCGCTGATCGGTCCCAACGGCGCGGGAAAAAGCACCTGTTTCGACATGCTCAACGGCCAGACCACTCCCGATTCCGGCCGGATCAATCTGCTCGGCCAGGATACCGCGGGAAAAAGACCGCGGGAGATCTGGCGGCTCGGCATCGGCCGCACGTTCCAGATCACGGCGACATTCCCGACTATGACGGTGCGCGAGAACGTCCAGGTCGCGCTGGTCTCGTTTGGTCGAAAATTGTTCGATCTCTGGGCCTCGACGCCGCGATACGCGCGCGGGGAAGCCGGCCGCCTGCTCGAACTGGTTGGCATGAGCGGCTATGCGGAGCGCCCTTGCGGCGAACTCGCCTATGGCGATCTCAAGCGGCTGGAGCTTGCCATCGCGCTTGCCAATCAACCAAAACTGCTGCTGATGGATGAGCCGACCGCCGGCATGGCGCCGCGCGAACGCATCGAACTGATGCGGCTCACGGCTACAATTGCCCGCGAGCAGGGCATCGGCGTTCTCTTCACCGAGCACGACATGGACGTGGTGTTCGAACACGCCAACCGCATTCTGGTGCTTAATCGCGGTACCTTGATCGCCGAGGGCTCGCCGGAAGAAGTCCGGCGCAATCCGCAGGTCCGCGCCATCTATCTCGGCGAGGGCCTCGTCTACGATGCGCGTCATCGCGAGGGAGCGCCGTCGTGAAGCTTTCCGTCCATGATCTCAACAGCCACTACGGCCCCGCGCACATCCTGTTCGACATCGCGCTCGAGGTCGGCGAGGGCGAGGTGGTCGCGCTGCTCGGCCGCAATGGCGCCGGAAAGTCCACAACCTTCCGCTCCATCGTCGGCCTGGTCGCGCAGCGCACCGGTCGTATCCTGTTCGAGGGCAACGATGTCTCCGATCAGCCGACCCATGCGATCGTGCGCGGCGGGCTAGGTTATGTGCCGGAGGAGCGGCGCATCTTCACGGACCTCACGGTGGAGGAAAATCTGGAAGTCGGCCGCCAGCCGGCGCGGCCGAACGCGCCGCGCTGGACCAGGGAGAGGCTGTTCGCGCTGTTTCCGAACCTTGCCGAGATGCGCGGCCGATTGGGCGGGCGCATGAGCGGCGGAGAGCAACAAATGCTGACGATCGCGCGGACCCTGATGGGCAATCCCTCGCTGGTCCTGCTCGACGAACCGTCGGAAGGGTTGTCGCCAAAGATCGTGGAGCAGATGGTCGACGCCATCCTGACCATGAAGAAGGAGGGCGTCAGCATTCTGCTCTCCGAGCAGAACCTGCATTTCGCAAGGCTGATATCGGACCGCGCCTACATCATCGAGCGCGGCCGCATCTGCTTTTCCGGTACCATGAGCGAGCTTGATGCGCGTCCGGACATTCGCGACGCGCATCTGGCGTTGTGACCAGCGTCGGGCATAAAACAGGGGTGGGGACGTACATGACCAGGACTGTTTCGCCGAAACGGAACATAAAACCGTCGCGGCCGGCTTACGTCCTCGAAGAGCAGATCGGCTTCATCCTGCGCCAGGTGTGGCAGCGCCACGCCACCATCTTCGCCAGGGAAATTGGGATCAATCTCACGCCGACGCAATGGGCGGCGCTGGCAAAACTCACCGAGACCGGGCCGTGCTCGCAGAACCATCTTGGCCGGCTGACGGCGATGGATGTCGCCACCATCAAGGGCGTGATCGACCGGCTCACCGCCCGCGGCCTGACTGAGACCAGCGCCGATCCCGAGGACGGCCGCCGCCTGCTGGTCAGCCTGACGCGCACAGGCCAGCAGCTCGCCGAGAAAGTAGCTCCAAATGCGGTTGCGATCACCCGGGAGACGCTGGCGCCGCTCGATGCGCGGGAACGCGAGACGCTGGTCGCGTTGCTGAGCAAGCTGCGGTGACGAGGGAACAGACCCGAGTAACGCATGTGTGATCTGCTCTGGAACGGCAATTGGGGCGTTGTTGTCTAATGGCGCCCGATAGCGACGGCCCTATGCTTGACAGCCTACCTCGGCCGGTTAGTTTATTCGATGTGGGGATTGCGATCTCCCCATGAGGCGACAGCCGAAGAATCGCGTCCCGAAATCCTGGATGGACGCGTCCTGTCGGCAATCATACCCATTTCCAGCGAGAAGCCTGCGCGCCTGATCGGTGCGCCGCGCATCGGGCCGTCGGCAACGATTGCCGCCGCGCGCGACGGGACGTGGGTATTTACCGGCTTTGAAAAAACCCTATCCCAGCCAGGCCGCATCGCATTCCGGACCAAAGGCGACAGCATCACCCGATTCGACCAAATCGAAATCGCGAATCCCTCACCTACCGTGTTCACCGTTCGGGGCTATCAGCACAAGGAGATTCGAAAATGACCATCAAAACTGAACGTCGAAGCTTCATTCAGGGAGCGGGACTGGTTGCTGCCGCCGCATCAACGGTAACGCTCGCGGGGAGCTCCGCATTCGCCCAAGGCAGTCCACCGAGCGGAGGCAAGGCAATGCCATATCAACCCAAACCCCTGTCGCTCGACCCGAAGTCGATCAAGGGCATCTCAGAAAAGGTTCTCGTGAGCCATTATGAGAATAACTACATTGGCGCCGTGAAGCGCCTCAACGCGATCGGCGCGCAACTGGCCGATCTCGATTTCGCGAAAGCGCCGAATTTTGTGATCAACGGCTTGAAGCGTGAAGAATTGATCGCGGCGAACTCGATGATCCTGCACGAGATATATTTCGACGGGCTCGGTGGCGGCGCGGGCGCGAGCGGCGCGCTGGCGGAGGCCATCGCGCGCGATTTCGGCAGCCTCGAACGCTGGCGCACGGAATTTGCCGCCATGGGCAAGGCAGAAGGCGGCGGTTCGGGCTGGGTTATCCTTGCCTATTCACCCCGTGACAAACGGCTCGTCAATCAGTGGGCGGCGGACCACACCACGACGCTGGCCGGCGGCCGGCCGGTGCTGGTGCTCGACATGTACGAGCACGCCTATCACATGGACTATGGTGCGGCGGCCGCGCGCTATGTCGACATCTATATGGAGGCAATCCGCTGGGACAACGCCGCGAAGCTGTACGATCAGTATAGCCGGGAAGGCTAGCGTTGCCGAGGTTGGGTTTGCCGCTGGTTGGGTTTGCATTTTGGGCGAACGACGACGCGTTGAAGTTGGCCAAGGGATTGCGCGCCGCGCTCGAGAAGACGGCGAGCACGAAGAGCTAGAGCTTTTTCACTCTCGACATTGAAGGGACATCTTGCATGAGACTCGTTGCCAACCCGTGGCCGATGCTTTGTGGCCCTTGTAACGCCAGCTGCGCCACGTGGGCGAAAGCAACCCGATGAACTTGGTGTCTTTCGCCCTGCGGCGTCCGATCTCGCTGCTGGTGCTGGTCCTTGCGTCGGCGTTGGTCGGGTTTTTCGCACTCGATCGGATGGCGAGGGACATCTTTCCTGATTTGGGCGTCCCGATAATTTACGTTGCACAACCGTACGGCGGCATGGACCCGGCGCAGATGGAAGGGTTTATTGTCAACTATTATGAATTCCACTTTCTCTTCGTCACGGGGATCGAGCATGTCGAAAGCAAATCGATCCAAGGCATGGGGCTTGTAAAGCTACAATTCCATCCCGGCACCAACATGGCGCAGGCGGTGGCGGAGACGGTCTCCTATGTCGATCGTGCCCGCGCCTTCATGCCCACGGGAACCGTACCGCCTTTCGTAATGCGATTCGATGGTGGCAGTGTGCCTGTCGGCAATCTCGTCTTCTCCAGCAAGACCAAAACCGTCGCCGAGCTCCAGGATGCCGCGCTCTTCAAGGTTCGCCCATTATTCGCAACCCTCCCGGGTGTTTCGGCACCTCCGCCGTTCGGCTCGAGCCAGCGCACCATCGTGATCCGCGCGGATTCCACCAAACTGCGCGCCTACAACATGTCACCCGACGAGGTGGTGCGGGCGCTAAGCGCCGGCAATACCATCAGCCCGTCGGGCAACGTCCGTATCGGCGACCTCTTGCCGATGGTGCCGGTCAATTCGGTCGTCGGGGACATCAAAGGCCTCAATGACATTCCGATCCGCTCGCAGGGCACGCAGACGGTCTTCATTCGCGACATCGGGACGGTCGAAGACAGCGCCGACATTCAGACCGGTTACGCGCTGGTCGACGGGCGCCGCACGGTTTACATCCCCGTCACCAAAAGGGCGGACGCCTCGACCCTCGCCGTGGTCCGGGCCGTCAAGGATAACTTGCCCCGATTCCAGTCCGTGCTGCCGGACGATATTTCGGTGAGCTACCAGTTCGACCAATCCCCTTACGTGACCCGCGCGATTGATGGACTGTTTTTCGAAGGTACACTCGGGGTGGTGCTCACGGGGCTCATGATCCTACTCTTTCTGCGGGATTGGCGTAGCGCCCTCATCGTGGTGTTGAACATTCCGCTTGCGATCCTTGCATCGGTGACGGCGCTATGGATGTCGGGCCAGACCATCAACATCATGACCTTGGGCGGGCTGGCCTTGGCCGTTGGCATCCTCGTCGACGAGGCGACGGTCACGATCGAAAACATTCACACCCGCCTCGCCGAGGGACTTAGCCTTGCTCGCGCCGCGAGCTTGGCGACAGCCGAGACGACACTGCCGCGGTTCGTAGCCATGCTTTGCATCTTGGCAGTGTTCATCCCGACCTACTTTATGAAAGGCGCCGCGCATAATCTGTTCGTGCCGCTGGCCTCTGCTGTCGGCTTCGCGATGGTGGCGTCATATCTGCTCTCCAGCACCTTCGTGCCCATTTTGTCGGTCTGGATGCTGCGCGGCACCGACATGCATGACCAGCCGCAACAGACGTTCTTTGATCGGATGCGCAGCAGGTATGACCGGTTCGCGCACCGCGTCATGAACCGACGACGGATAGTGGTGCTTTCCTATCTTGTCATCAGCAGCGCCATCATTCTCGTAATCGGCGGCACGCTTGGTAACGAAATCTTTCCCGTGGTCGATACCGGGCAATTCCAGTTGCATCTGCGGGCGCCGGCGGGAACGCGCATCGAACGCACCGAGCAGATCGCGTTGCAAACGCTCGAAGCGATCAAGCGCGAGGTCGGTCCCGACAACGTGGAAATCAGCCTGGGCTTCGTCGGCACCCAGCCGCCCAATTATCCCATCAACAGCATCTACCTCTGGAGTTCCGGCTCCGAGGAAGCGGTGATGCAGGTTCAGCTCAAGCCAGGCACCGGCATCCGTATCGAAGATTTGAAAGAACGACTGCGCCAGAAACTACCTCAGGAACTGGCCGGCGTGCGTTTCTCATTTGAACCAAGCGACATCGTTAGCCGGGTCATGAGCTTCGGCGCGCCGACCCCGATTGAGGTAGCAGTGACCGGACAGAACCTCGCCGATAGTCGCCAGTTCGCGGAAAAGCTGCGCGAAAAATTGGCCGAGGTGCCGACCCTGCGTGACCTCGCGTTCGAGCAAGAACTCGATTATCCGACCGTGAAGGTCACCGTGGACCGCGAACGAGCCGGCGTTCTGGGCGTCACCACCGACGACATAGCGAAATCGGTCGTCGCAGGTACGTCGTCGAGCCGCTACACGTCCGCGAATTATTGGGCCGACCCCAGAAGCGGGATTGGCTATCAGGTGCAGGTCGCTATTCCTGAGCAGCAGATGAATTCTCTTGAGGAGGTGAAGAACCTTCCCATCGCGCGCCGGGCGGGTCAGCAGATCGCCCTGCGCAACGTGGCCAGCGTCACCGACGGCACGGCGCTTGGCGAATATGATCGCTATAATCAGCAGCGCATGCTGACGTTGAGTGCAAACATCTCGGGCGAGGATCTGGGACGTGCGGCCGTTCGTGTACAACAGGCGATCAAGGATGCCGGCAAGCCGCCCGAGCGTGTCAACGTGACCGTGCGAGGTCAAGTTCAGCCGATGTTGGAAATGTTCGGGGGCCTGCGGTTGGGACTTTTGATTGCGGTCGGCGTTATCCTTTTGCTGCTTGCGGCAAATTTCCAATCGTTGCGGTTGTCGCTTGCGGTTGGGCTGACGATCCCAGCTGTCATCGCCGGCGTCGCGATCGCGCTCTGGCTCACGCGGACGACGCTCAACATTCAATCCTTCATGGGCGCGATCATGGCCATCGGCGTCGCGGTGGCAAATGCCATCCTGCTCGTTACCTTCGCCGAACGCAGTCGGGCTGAGGGCCGCGAGCCATGGGAGGCGGCGATCGAAGGCGCGAGCAGCCGTCTGCGGCCGATCCTGATGACCAGCTTTGCGATGATTGCCGGAATGATCCCGATGGCGCTCGGACTAGGCGAGGGCGGCGAACAAACCGCGCCGCTCGGGCGGGCGGTCATCGGGGGCCTCATCGGCGCAACCTGCGCGACGCTCGTTGTGCTACCGGCAATTTTCGCCTCGCTGCAATCGCGGCATGCTCGTCTTTCCGCCTCGCTCGATCCCGACGATCCCGAGAGTTCGTATTTCGATGGGCGATCGCGGCGAGCGGTTCGAGGTGCGGTCGACCGAACTAGCGGACATTTACGGGCCGACGAGCTGGCGGCCGAATGAAATCAGGTGAAATGATGATTGGGTTGAAATCAATGAAGGTGTTGGCCACGGCGGCGGTACTCATCGCTGGGGTTGCTGGCACGCTCCTTTACTTCCAGGCATCGCCACCATCGAAGGCGATGACTGCTGCGCCCGAGAGCCAGGTAAGTGTTGATGTCGTCAAGCCGGGCCGCGAGACCTTGGTCCAACGTGTGCAAAGCAATGCGACGCTCGAAGCCTTCGAGGACGCCGATCTTTTCGCCAAGGTCTCCGGATACCTGTCCGATGTTCGCGTCGATATCGGCGATCACGTGAAGGCAGGTCAAGTGCTCGCGGTCATCGACGTTCCCGAATTGAAGCAGGAGCTTGCCGAAGCAAAGGCCCAGCTCGAATCCAGGAAAAGCTCGCTGGAGGCTGCGCGCCGCCAACTGGACCACCACAAGGCTGACGTAGCGCTTCAGATCGGCTTGGCGAAAGACAGGGAGCAGCTCGGCCAGGGACGGCAGTTCATCAGCGACCGTACACTCGATCAGGTGCGCGCCAATGCGGATATCGCCAAGGCGGATCTCGGTGTTGCGGAAGCGAACGTCGACCTAGCTGCCAATCAGATCGATGTCGCCGCAGCGACCGTGGAGAAGATCAAGACCCTGCTCACCTATACGCAGATCGTGGCGCCATTCGATGGCGTAGTCGCGAGACGCCAGGTGAACCGCGGCGATCTGGTTCAGGCTGCAACCTCCACGCGGACGACGCCGCTTTTCAAGCTCCAGAGGATCGACACCATCAGGGTGTTTTGCGACGTCCCAGAGAATGATGCCTTGCACATACGGGTCGGAGACCGGGCGACCGTTAAGGTATTCGGTTTGAACGGCGAGCCGGTCATCGGCGCAATCACGCGTTTCGCCTATCGTCTCGATCCCGAAACCCGCAACATGCGAACCGAGATCGATCTGCCGAACGCCGACGAGCGACTCTATCCGGGCCTGTATGCCCAAGTCTCTCTTGAACTGGATCGGCGCCACGATGTGCTTGCGGTCCCGGTTACGGCGATAGGTTCGGACCCCCAAGGAACCTTTGTTTTCACGGTAAAGGACGATCGCATCGAGCGAAAAGCAGTAAAGGTCGGGGTCCGCGACAACGGACGGGCTGAAGTCATCGAAGGGTTGTCCGAGAACGCCGCAGTCGTCGTAGCCGCCAAGAGCGCGCCGGCAGCAGGGACCGTAGTCAAGTCCGTGGGTGCCAGGTAAATCTTGATGGCCCTGGGGGTGGTGAACTGCCCTCGGCCAAAGTACTGCGCCGATGTTGAGTTCGTCTGCGACTCCTCAGGGAGGTTGGAAAAGGACATTTTCAGGTATTTCAGTTTGCGAGGCACGACATGACGACATCGACGACCATTCCACACGGAAATATCGGTGAACTGGTACGCTATTTCCTCAGGCTCGGCTTTCTCGGCTTCGGCGGCCCGGTGGCGCTGGTCGGCCAGATGGAGCGCGAACTGGTCGTCGAACGCCAATGGCTCACGAAAGAGCAGATGCGCGAGGCCATCGCGATCTGCCAGTCGCTTCCCGGACCCCTGGCGATCCAGGTCGGCATCTACGTCGCCTATCTCCGCTGCGGTTTTTGGGGCGCCTGGGCCGGTGGATGGGCCTTCATCCTTCCGAACTTTGCCATCGTGGCCGCGCTCGGCGCTCTCTATGTCCATCTCGGAGACCTCCAACCGGTAACCGCCATCTTCTATGGCGTAAGCCCAGCCGTCATCGCGCTGATCCTTCATTCCTGCTACCGGCTAGCCAAGCTCGGCATGGAAGACTGGTTGCAATGGGCGATCGCGGCGGTCTGCCTCGTCGTCACCGTCATTCTTCAGGCCGAGGTCGCGCTGCTCTTCATCGGCGCAGGGATTGTCGGCATTTTGTATTACGGGAGCCTGTTCAAGAAAACACCGCCGGCGCTCTCAGTAACGGTAGCGCCTGTTTTGGCGCAGCTCGCGCCCACTGCCTCCGGCTCGATCCTGGGCAAGCTCTTTCTGTTCTTCATCAAGGCGGGCTCGCTGACATTCGGGAGCGGCCTCGTCATCGTTCCGTTTCTTGAGCAGGGGCTTGTGCAACAGTTCGGATGGCTGGACCAGCGCCAGTTCCTGATCGCGGTTGCCATCGGCATGATCAGCCCGGGGCCGGTTGTCATCACCGCGACCTTTGTCGGTTACCTTGTTGCCGGATTCTGGGGCTCGGTCGTCTCGACGATCGGCATCTTCCTTCCGTCTTTCCTTCTGGTGCTGATCGCCGCGCCGCTTCTCGCGCGCCATCGCGGCAATCCCAACGTGCAGGGATTTGTCAAGGGTGCCTACGCAGCGGCGATCGGAACGATCCTGGGCGCGTGCATCCTGCTCGGGCGCATCGCGATCGGCGATTGGCTAACTGCCGCGATCGCGCTGATCTCGCTTGCCATCCTGTTCCGCTGGAAAGTCAGCAATCCCCTGTTAATTGCCGCGACTGCGGTCGTGGGTTTGATCGCGTACCCGTTGCTTCAACCGACCTGGGTCATGGTGCAATAGCCTTCGAAAAATGCGCGACGCGCATAAAGAGCGCGGAGTGTTCTTCGCTCACTATATTTTCAGATCAAGTGCAGCATTACTATTGCGTTTGAGCCATCATGGGCACTTCAATATCGACTTCAAGCGTCGATACATGATTGCCGCGGTCCATCCTGACGATGACTTTTTCCGGATCGAGGACGACGTGCCGAGAAACTGTAGCGAGGATCTCCGCCCGCAGTAGCTCCAGCAAATCAGGTTGGCCGCGCGAACCGCGTTCGTGCGCCAGGAGAATCTGCAACCGCTCCCGTGCAACAGGCGCGGAAGCAGTGCGGCCACTGAAGAGCCGCGGCAGATTCATCATGCGGCCCTCCGTCCCAACAATCGGTCCATCAAGCCTTTTCGTTCGGTCGGCACCATCATGGTGACAGTTTCGCCCATCAGACGACGCGCTGCATCGATGTACGCGCGCGCCGGCGCGCTGTTGGCGTCGTTCAGGGTAACGGGAGATCCAACGTTCGACGCACGCAAAACGTCTTGGCTCTCAGGAATGATTCCAAGCAGCGGCGTGGCGAGAATTTCAAGAATATCCTCGATACTGAGCATTTCTCCCCGCGCTGCGCGCGCCGTGTCATAGCGGGTTATGAGCACATGCTTCTCCACCCGCTCGCCCTTTTCGGCCTTCACGGTTTTTGAATCGAGCATTCCGATGATGCGGTCAGAATCACGCACCGAAGAGACCTCGGGATTGGTGACGATGACCGCCTCGTCCGCATAACGCATCGCAAGCGTCGCGCCCCGCTCGATGCCCGCAGGACTGTCGCAGAGAATCCAGTCAAATCTGGTTCGCAGGTCCGCGATTACGCTGCTGACACCCTCCTCCGTCAGGGCATCCTTGTCCCTGGTTTGGGATGCGGGAAGCAACCACAAATTCTCGAGGCGCTTGTCTCGAATGAGAGCTTGCGAGAGTTTTGCAACGCCCTGCACCACATTGATGAGGTCAAACACAACCCGCCGTTCCGCGCCCAGAACAAGATCGAGGTTGCGCAAACCGACGTCGAAGTCGACAACCACTACTTTTTCCCCCATTTGGGCGAGTGCCGCACCGAGCGCAGCCGTAGAAGTTGTTTTGCCGACGCCGCCTTTGCCAGACGTCACGACCAAGACTTTGGTCATTCTTTTCTCCTCAAGCCCATTAATTCAGCGGTGTAATTTTCATGATGTTGCCTTCGAGCCGCACCTGAGCTGGTTGATTGCACAAGGTGGCGTCAATTTCTTCAGCAGTTTGATAATGACCGTCGATCGCCAGCAGCTCTGCCTCGATTTTCTGACAGTAAATGCGAGCGGCCGAGTTGCCATTGGCACCCGCCATCGCACGACCGCGAAGCGTTCCGTAGATATGGATAGAGCCGCCCGCGACAATTTCGGCGCCCGAACTGACCGAACCCAGGATCGTCACGTCGCCTTCGGTAAAAACCGACTGGCCCGAACGCACCGGGCTTTCGAGCAGCAGGGATATTGATTTAGCTTTGGTTTCAGGCTTCTTCGGCTCGTTTTGCGTAAGTACACAATGGCGTCCGCCCGTGAGCAAAGGTGGCATACTCGAAGTGAGGCGAGCACCGTCCACGCCCTCGATGCCAAGCACGCGGATATTCCGTTGTTCGAGGCTTGTGACGAGGTGCACGATGGCCGGTTGGCTAAGGTCCACGGCGGAAAGATCAAGCACCACCGGCTTGCCGATGAAGAAGTCGGGCGAGTGGCCGAGTGTTGCGTCTATTTCTTCAAGCCAGGCAACGATCGGAACCACTGGGCAAAATACGAACGCAACGTAAGACCGCCCTCGCATGCGAACCAGTTGACGTGTCGGCCGCGCAATTGCCTTCATGAGGATCGACTCGCATTCCTTTCGGATGGCTGGGGAAGGGCGGACGTTGCTAACGTACGCGAACACCAAAGCTTCCCGATTCGCCTTTATCTTCGCTGAGGGTGAATTGAGTCGGCGGGCAAAATTGAGACGAAAATTGGAAAAGCTCTGGGGCCGGTCGCAATCAGGCCGCCATGGCGCCGAAATTTCTCGCCCACACCAGCTGTCATCATCCGCGTATGCGGATGATCCAGTACGCCGAGGCCTCTCGGCTCTAGCGCTGACACCGGTGGAATACTGGATACCCCGCATGCGCGGGGTATGACGGGAGAGGCGTCAAATGCTGAACAAATCAATGCCCGACAATCTGCGGCACCTTCGTCGCCGGCGGCGTGTTGCGGCTGCGCTGGGTGCGCACGATGCCGTCGATGATGGTCATGCCGACGCCGGGGAGATCGCCGAGCTGCACGCTGTGCAGGATGTTTTTGCCGGCGGAATGTTGCGCCTTGTCCATGATGACAAAGTCGGCCGAACGCCCGACCTCGATCAAGCCGCAATCCAGCGCGCGCATGCGGGCGGTGTTGCCGGTGGCAAAGCAGAACGCGATTTCCGCTGGCACGTCGCCGAGCGACGACAACAGCGACACCATGCGTAAGATTCCGAGCGGCTGCACGCCGGAGCCGGCGGGCGCATCGGTGCCGAGGATGACGCGGTTGAGGTCGCCCATCTCGCGCGCGATCCGCAGGGTGTAGAGCGCCGAGCGTTCGTTGCCGTTGTGGACCAGCTCCAGGCCGCGCTTGCAGCCCTCGCAGATGCATCGGATCTGATCGTCGGGCAGCGCCGTGTGACCGCCGTTGATGTGACCGATCACGTCGGTGTCGGCTTCCAGCACCACGTCCTTGTCGATCAGGCCGGAACCGGGAATTGAAGGTCCGCCGGTATGGATCGTACTCTGGATGCCATATTTGCGCGCCCATCCCACCATCTTGCGCGCGGTCGGACCGTCCTTGACGCCGCCAAGTCCGACTTCGCCGAGCAGCTTGACGCCGGCCGCGGCCAATTCCTTGAAGTCGTCCTCGACCATTTCGCATTCGATCACCGGCGCGCCGGCGTGAACCTTCACGCCGCCGGGACGTAGCGTCCAGAACGCACGCTGCGCAAAGATCGCCATCGCCTTCAAGCCGACGACGTCGCGCGGCCGGCCGGGCATGTGAACCTCGCCGGCCGAGATCATGGTGGTGACGCCACCGTGCAGGAAACTGTCGATCCATCCGATCTGGTTTTGCCGCGGCGTCCAGTCGCCGGCGACGGGATGAACATGGCTGTCGATCAGGCCGGGCGCCACCGTCGTGCCATTGGCGTCGACGATGGTGGTGGCACCTTCGGTATCGACGTCCTTGGCGCGGCCGATCGCAGTGATCCTGCCGTTGACGGCCAGAATCGTGTCGGCGTCCAGAATCGGCTTCTCGAGTGCTCCAGAGAGCATCAGCCCGATATTACGGATCACGAGTTTGGTCGGCCCGGCTGCCTGGGGCTCGTCTTGGGCCATCGGTTTTCCCTTTTTGTTCAATGCCTTCGCAAGGCCACAGGACGAGCATCTTGCGCGCGCCTTGACGGCGGGATCAAGCTGGATTATTCATTTGTATACAAATGAATGTGCACGAATGAATTTCGCGGGCCCGGCTTAGCCCGCATGAGCGGAGGCGGTAAGATGAGCAATTTCAACAGCGAAAGCGTTCTTAGCGTCCGTCACTGGACCGATAATTTGTTCAGCTTCACCACGACCCGCGACCCCTCGTTCCGATTCCGGCACGGTGAATTCACGATGATCGGATTGAAGGTCGGGGAAAAACCGCTGCTGCGCGCCTACAGCGTTGCCTGCGCCAATTACGAAGACCGGCTCGAATTCTTTTCGATCAAGGTGCAGGACGGGCCGCTGACCTCGCGTCTCCAGCACCTGAAAGAAGGTGACGAGATCATCGTCAGCCGCAAAGCGACCGGCACGCTGGTGATCGACAATTTGGAAGACGGCCGCAATCTCTATCTGATCGGTACCGGCACGGGGCTTGCGCCGTTCCTGAGCGTGATCAAGGATCCCGAAACCTATGCGCGTTTCGAGAAGGTTGTGTTGCTGCACGGCTGCCGCCGCGTCAGCGAGCTTGCCTATGGCGAGATGATCACGAAGGAATTGCCGAACGACGAATTGATCGGTGAAATGGTGCGCGATCAGTTGATCTATTATCCGACGGTGACGCGAGATCCATTCCGCAATCGCGGCCGGATCACGGATCTGATCAATTCGGGCAAGCTGTTCGGCGATATCGGACTGGCCTTGCTCGTGCCCGAACATGACCGCGTGATGATCTGCGGCAGCCCGGCGCTGGTGCATGACACCCGCGCATTATTGTCGGGCAGGGGATTCGTTGAAGGCAATCACGGCGAAGCCGCCCAGTTCGTCGTCGAAAAGGCATTCGCGGAGCGCTAGCGCGCAGTTTCCTGGGCACATCCCCTTGACTAAAAGTCAGAGCTGCCCAGTAATGCCGAAAATCTTTTGCGACGCCTTGCGAAAGCAGAACAAGAATAAATCGGGGAGGAGAAGGCCATGGCGAACATTGGTCGACGCGGCTTCGTCAAAGGCGCGACCCTGGGTGTGCTGGCTTTTACCGTAGGCGGAGTTGAAGTCATCATGGCGCCCGGAGAAGCGAGGGCGCGCAATGTGCCGTTCCGTCTTCTCGATGCCCATCAGGCCGAAACCCTTGAGTCTCTCGGCGAGACACTGGTGCCGCAGGCGCGTGAGGCCGGGATCGCCCACTACATCGATCAGCAGCTCTCGGTACCGCCGCACGAAGCTCTGCTTCAGGCCCGTATCTTCAACGTCCGTCCGCCGTTCGCCGATTTCTACCGAACCGCCATCATCTCGGTTGACGAAAGCAGCCGCAGGATGTTTGGACGGGATTTCGCCCAGTTGTCGGCCACCGATCAGCGAGAATTTGTCGGCCGCATGCGGCAAAACAAGATTGAAGGCTGGACCGGCAGGCCGGGTGCCGCTGTCTATGGCGTGCTGCGCGCGGATGCCGTGGACGTCGTCTACGGGACGATGGAAGGCTACGAGGCGCTGGGCATTCCCTACATGGCGCATATTCCACCGGAAAAGAGGTGGTGAGATGGCTTACGAAAAAGTAGACGTCGTCATCGTTGGGGCGGGCGCGTCCGGCTCGGTCTATGCGTCAGTGCTGGCCAAGGCCGGCAAGAAGGTGCTCTTGCTGGACTCCGGGCCGGATTGGGAGCTTTCCGATCTCATCAGCTCCGAGATCTGGGGCCGCCGGGTTAAACCCGCAGGCGCGCCGATCCTTCTTGAAGGCAAGAACCCGATGGCCTACGCCGCGCAGGGCGGATGGGGCGTCGGTGGCGCGGCACTGCACTACTTCGCCAATTTTCCACGGCTGCTGCCGACCGATTTCAGGATGAAGAGCGAGCACGGCCGCGGACACGATTGGCCGATCTCTTATCAAGACGTCGCGCCGTTCTATGACAAGGTCGCGCGCGAGATCGGCGTGTCCGGTGATGCCAAGGCCGAGGAAAAATGGCGGCCGGCCGGAGAAGCCTATCCGATGCCGCCGATGAAGACGTTCCGCAACGGCGACATCTGGATGAAGGGCTTTGAAGCGTCGGGCATCCCCATGGTGCCGGCGCCGGTCGGCATGAACTCGGTGGAATTCAAGGGGCGGCCTGCGTGCCTCTATGACGGATGGTGTCACGTCGGCTGTCCGATCGGGGCGCTCGCCAATCCGCAGGTCACCTATCTGGGCGAGGCACGCAAGGCCGGTGCGGAAGTTCGCGCCTGGTCGACGGTGACGCGCGTTCTTACCAATCAAGCGGGTACGCGGGTCACCGGCGTCGAATATTACGACGACAAGCATCAGAAGCAGACCCAGGAAGCAAGCGTGGTGGTGCTGGCCGCGTGGTCGGCGCAGAATCCGCGGCTGTTGTTGAATTCCGCGACCGACAAGCACCCCAAGGGTCTTGGCAATGCGAGCGGCCTCGTCGGCCACTTCATGATGTCGCACCATGTGGCTAACACTTGGGCGATGTTCGACGAGGATGTCCAGAACCACAAGGGCACGGTCGCCGTGCAGTACATGTCTTACGAGCGCTATCCCAAGAAGAGCCACGACGGCGTGTTTGGAAGCTCCTTCATCACCGCGGGATTTGCGGTGAAGACGGCCGATCTCGCGAATTCGCGTGCCGATCTGTATGGGCCGGAGCTCGCCGATTACATGAAGCGGGCGGCGCGCAATCTGGCGGGCATCAAGGCGTTCGGCGAAGAACAGCCGAACATGGAAAATCGGGTCGAGTTGGCGAGCGAAAAGGACGCATTCGGCATGCCGCTGGGAAGGCTGACCCACAGCTTCGATTCTGACGCGGTGGCACTATGGAATGCCAATCTCGAAGAGGGGCTGAGGATCGCCAAGGCCAGCGGTGCCAAAGAAGCATGGTCCGCGCGTGGAACGATGCCGACCAGCCATCTTCTGGGTGGGACCATCATGGGAACGAGTGCCACCAATTCGGTTGTCGACAGCTACGGCCAAAGCCACGAAATCCCGAACCTTTGGGTTGCGGGACCCGGCATCTTTCCTACCGAGGGCGCTTCAAATCCCACGTTTACAATCTTTGCGCTGTCGCAGCGCGGCGCCGAGCGTATGGCCTCGCAATGGGGAACGTTGACGAATTGAATCATCCCCTGATTCGTGACGGTCGAGGGTTCCTCGCGCGCGTATTTTTTCTCCTGATTCGGCCGTCGTCGCCACGCGACTCGGGGGCTTGGGACGCAGTAAATTTCGCGTGAGGAGGTAATGATGCCTCGATGCCTTCCGTCTCCAGTGAGTGAGACCGGCATCACCATATTCACGTCATAATAGCATCAGATGCCGGGAATACCGCTGTCTCCGTTCGAGTCTATGGGAGGTGAGTCATTTGCTCGGCTTTCCCCCGGTTTGGTAATCGCAACAAGCCATCATGAACAAAGAATCACAATACGGGTCCGACCGGATCGACTGGGAAATTCGCGCGGCGGACGCGCTGGAGCAGGCCCGCTTGTTGCCTCCGGGGCCTGAGCGCAACGAGGCGCTCAAGCTCGCAAGCCAGCTTCGTTGTGAGGCGGATTCACAAGGCGTCGTCTTTGCAAAGCGGGGCCGGCCGCGGAAATGAATTTCCGGCATGCGTCGGACGGCGGACCGCAATCAGGAAAATCGAGCTTGCCATTCGCCCCGGTGCGACGTCCAGATGGCGCGCCTTGCCAATCAGACCGCCATTGGTTTCTTCCATCCGCCAAATGTCTGTTCGAGGTGTCGAACAAGCGCCAGCGCGACGTCTTCGCGCCAAGGCCTTGCGGCGACCTGAACACCCAGCGGAAGTCCTTCAGGCGAGGTGCCGACTCGAACGGTCGCCGTCGGCCATCCCGTCAGATTGTACGCCTGCGTGTAACCAAATCCGCGGCGGTTTTCTTCCTCAAAGCTCGTGCCGTGAGGCAGTGCCGGATACGGCGCGACCGCTGAAAGCACGGCGTCGTAATTCTCGATGAAGCGCAGCATCGAATTGCGAAAGGCGTCCCATCGCACGAATGCGGCCAGTGCCTCGGTCGTAGTGGCCATCGCGGGCGCAACCGAATTGGTCAAGGCCTTCTCGAACAGCGGGGAGATTGGATCGCTACCGATGCTCTTCAGGAAGGCGCGGGTACCGGCGCCGCCGTCACCGCGGCTCATGTCGAAATACACCGTGGCTGCCTTGCCAACATCGACTGGACGGTTTTCCTCGACCTTCACGCCGGCGTCCATGAAGGCCTTAGCGGAATCACGCACCGCGGCGGCAATTTCCTTGGTCGGAGTTGCGGCACCGTCGTCTTCGTAATACGCCAGTTTCAACCCGTTCAACGTCACGGCCTTTGAATCCAGCAAAGGCATTCCGACGATCGAATGGTCGCGGAAGTCAGGGCCCGCGATGATGGGCAAGGCCAGCGCGAGGTCGTCAACTTTGCGCGCGATCAGGCTGACGTGAAACACCGCGTTGCGTGCACCCATCGGCATCGGGAATTGGCCGGTGCGCGGCACGCGGCCGGAAGTCGGTTTGATCGCCGCGAGGCCGCAAAAATGTGCCGGGATCCGAATGCTGCCGCCGGCGTCGGTGCCGAGGCCAAGCGGCGAACCGCAGGCTGCGACAATCGCGGACTCGCCGCCGGTGCTGCCGCCGGGTGTCCGTGCGAGATCATAGGGGTTGTTGGTGCGTCCGTAGACGAGATTGTCGGTCTCGATCGCGCCGGCGAGTTCCGGCACATTGGTCTTGCCAAGGATGACGCCGCCCGCGGCGCGAAGCCGGGCGACTGCGGTCGCGTCGGCCTTGGGAATGAAATTCGCGCGGCCCTTGGTGCCACCGGTACAGATGACTCCGATCGTTTCTAGCGTATCCTTGATCGTAATGGGGACGCCGTGCAGCGGACCCATGATTTCGCCGCGCGCCAACGCCGCATCGGCCGCGTCTGCCTCTTTCCGCGCCGAGTCGGCCGTGAGCTGGACGATGGCATTGAGTTTCGGATTGACCTTCGCGATCTGCTCGAGGTGCGCGTCGACAACGGCCCTGGAGCTCAGCTGCTTGGAGCGGATGGCGCTGGCAAGCTCACTGGCCGATTTCGAAGTGATGTCCCCGCTCGTCTCCGATGCGGCTTGGGCCGTGCCGATCAGCGAGGTGCGCCCTGCCGCCGCCACGGCGAGTGCGGCCGTACCCAAAAAGTCCCGTCGTCCCATTTTGTCGCTCATGTGCAATTCGATCCCCCAACAAACCTGCGGTGCCGCAGCTAATTCTGTTTTTTCCCAGCATGCAAGTTTGCTGATCGAAAATCAAAGATGACATTTGTGTCGCAGCCTGTCACGGCCGTTCCGCCGGTCGGTGCTGGCCCGGACTGGACGATACTTTGGCTGCCCGCTCAGCCGCCAAGATAGGCTTCGCGGATGCGCGGATCATCGGCGAGGACGGCCGAAGGTCCGGACAGGGTAATAACGCCGGTTTCAAGCACGAAGGCGCGGTTCGCGATTTCCAGCGCCATGGCCGAATTCTGCTCGACCAGCAGTACGCCGAGACCGGTGCGCTTGTTGAGTTCGAGGATGCGGTCGAACACCTGCTCGATCACGATCGGAGCAAGCCCGAGCGACGGTTCATCCAGCATCAACAGGCTCGGACGGCCCATCAGGGCCCGGCCGATCGCCAGCATCTGCTGCTCGCCGCCGGACAATGACCAGCCGCCTTGCTTCAGCCGCTCCTTGAGGCGGGGGAACAGATCAAACACCAGCGCGAGATCTTCATCGACTTCGCGCTTGTTTCGGGAACGCGCCGCCGTGCCGGTGATGAGATTCTCCCGCACCGTCAGACCAGGAAAAATGCGCCGGCCCTCGGGGCAGTGGGCGAGGCCCGACCCGACAATGGCTTCGACCGCGGCATTGTGGATGTTCTCGCCCTTCCAGGAGATGGTGCCGGAGGAAGGGCGAACCAGCCCAGAGATCGTGCTGAGCGTCGTGGTCTTGCCGGCGCCGTTGCCGCCGATCAGGGCGACGATTTCGCCCATCTCGACGCTGAATGAAATGCCCTTCAACACCTCGATGTGGCCGTAGGACACTCTCAGGTGATCGATCCTAAGCATGGCGGTGCCGCCTGCCGAGATAGGCCTCGATCACCAATGGATTACGCTGTACTTCGGAGGGCGCGCCCTCCGCGATTTTCTTGCCGAAATCAAGCACCGCGACGCGGTCGCTGATGCCCATCACCAGCCGCACATTGTGCTCAACCAGCAGGATGGTGATGCCGCGGCTCTTCAGCCTGGCGATGGTGTCCAGGAGCGTCATGCTTTCGGTCATGTTCATGCCCGCGGCGGGTTCATCGAGCAATAGAACTCTTGGCTTTGAGGCCAACGCCCTTGCAATCTCCAGGAGACGCTGCTGCGCGTACGGCAATTGCGTGGCACGATCATCGGCGCGGTTGGCAAGGCCGACGGTTTGAAGCGCTTCGCGCGCGTCACGATCGATTTCCACCTCGCTATGTTTGTGCCGGGCGCTCGATGTCAGGACATCGAAAAGCGACAGCTGGCTGTTGCAGGCCGCGGCAACCTTCACGTTTTCGATCACGCTCAAATTATCGAAGATTCGGATGTTCTGGAATGTTCGTGCCAGACCGAGCCGCGCAATCCGGTGTGGCTTGAGACGGAAAATCTCATGGCCACTGACGCGAATCGAGCCGATGTCGGCATGCGAAGCCCCGCTCAGCGCGTTAAGCAACGTGGTCTTGCCTGAACCATTTGGGCCGATGATGGCCTGCACGATGCCTTTGGGCACGTCGAGGTCGATGCTATCGAGGGCGACGAGCCCGCCAAACCGCCGCGTCACGCCGCGGGCGGAAATGATCGGTTCGGGAGTCATCGCGCTCCCGCCCGCCGCAGTTGCAGTTGCGATGCGAGAGATGCCAGGCCTCCCGGTGCCAGCGCGATGACGGCGATGACGCCGAGGCCATAGAGCACGAGATACCACTGACCGAGAAACCGTAGCGCCTCGGGCAGTATCGTCAGGGCCACCGCGCCGATGACGCAGCCGGCGATCGAACCCATGCCGCCGACAATAAGCATGGTCATCAGCAGGATCGCTTGCGTTCCGGAAAAGCTGTCGGGGCTTATGAAGCGGATCGAAGACGCGTAGAGGCACCCCGCAAGTCCCGCATAGACCGCGCCGATCATGAAGGCGAGCAGCTTGGTCCGCGTGGTATCGACGCCGCTTTGCTCGGCCGCGATTTCGCTGTCCCGGGTCGCGATCATCGCGCGGCCAAAAACCGAATTGCGAACACGTGCGGCGATCGCGACCGCCAGCACCAGCGTGGCGATCAGGAGATAGTAATGTTGCACCTGTCCCTGGGGTCCGAACCCGAAAATGCTGATGCCTGGAATGGCCCGTAAACCGGAGGTGCCGCCGGTCACCGGCTCCCAATGCACGATGATCAGCCGGATGATTTCGCCAAAGCCGATGGTGGTCATCGCCAGATAATACGTGCGCAGGCGCATGGTTGGCAGGCCGAGCATCAGGCTCGCCGCGATCACGACAATGACCGACAGAAAGGGCGTCGCGATCCATGGCATGCCGGACTTGGTTGCGATCGCGGTGGTATATGCCCCCAGTCCATAAAACGCGGCTTGTCCGAAGTTGATCTGGCCGGCCCAGCCCGTCACAAAATTCAGTCCGAGCACGACAATCGCATTGAGAATGGCGATGTTGAGCAGTTGGATGATGTAACCATCCTGGGCGATGGCTGGAACCGCAAAGGCTGCGGCGACGCCCGCCGCGAGAATGGGCCAGCTCTTGATCCCGGAGGTTTTCATCTCAGACCTTTTCGCTGCTCTTCTCGCCGAACAGGCCGCGGGGCCACGCGATAAGGACGGTGATCATGACAATGAAGGCGTAGGCGTCGCGAAAGTTGGACGAGATGTAGCGGGCACCGAAGGTTTCGACGAGGCCAAGAAACAAACCGCCGATCACCGCGCCCGGCAGATTGCCGAAGCCGCCGATGACGCTGACGACGAATCCTTTCAGGCCGAGACTTCCTCCCATGGTCGGTTCGGCGAGGAAAATCGGCGCGACCAACAGTCCCGCGATACCCGACAGGACGGCGCCGAAGGCGAAAGCAACCGCAATGGTGCGGTTCACCGGAATGCCGACCAGGCGCGCGGTGTGCAGGTCCTGCGCGGTCGCCTGCATCAGGATTCCGAACCGGGTCTTGGTCAGGAAGAAGAATTGCAGGAACAGGATCACGGCCAGCGTGGCGAAGATGAAGAGCTGATGCATCGAAATGACGATGCCGGCGAAACGCAGCGGTGGACCTTGGATCGGGGAGGGCAGCGACACCGGCAGCGGGCCCCAAATGATCAGCGCCAGGTTTTCAAGCACGATGCCCATCGCGATCGTCGTGAGAATGACCAGAAATGCCGGACGCCCGCGCAGCGGAAAATAGACCAGCACCATGAACACGATGCCGACCAGCGCCATGGCCACCACGGTGATGGCCCACGCGGCGGCCACCGGCAGCTCATGCGTCACCGCGCAACTGATGCCGACGAAAGCCCCGAGCATCAGCAGCTGGCCTTGCGCGAAGTTGACGATCTGCACCGTGTTGAAGATCAGCAGTAGGCCCAGCGCGACGAGAGCGTAAATGCTCCCGAGCGCCAGGCCATTGACGACGAGTTGGCCCATGAAGGGATCAGTATCCGCTTTCTTTGATTGGGCCGGCTAACTCTGGCGTTTTGCCCTTGTTGCGATAGATACCAAGCGTGTGCGCCAGATCGCCTTGCGCGTCGGCCTGATAGGAAATCAGCATGCCTTTCCAGTCCTTGGTGGCGGCCAGTGCATCGCGGATTGCCGGTTTGTCGCAGCCGACTTTCTCGATGATCGATTTCAGCATATAAACTGTGTCGTAATACGACACGGTGAAATTGTCGGCCGGCACTTTGTATTTGTCCTGAACACGCTTTGACCAATCCAGGATTTTCGCATCCGTCGAGGTTTGCGGGATCATCCCGCCGATGGCGTAGGCGCCGTCGGCCTCCGCGGCCGACAGGTTGTTGAGGGTGGTTTGCGCCACGATACTGGCGTTGCCGATCGTGGTGAGTTTGATCCCGAGATCGCTCATTTGCTTGATGACCAGCGTGACATCGGCAGGACGGCCGAACAGGATCAGGCTGTCAGCGTCCTTATCCTTGATTTCGAGCAACTGCGCACTCATGTCCTTGTCGGACGGCGCATAGGACGTCACCGCCACGGGCGCTACCTTGAGTTTGGCGAGCGAGGCCTGAATCCCCTTGGAAGCGCCGAGACCGTAGTCGTCCGCCACGGCCATGATGCCGGGCTTGGTCTTGCCAAGCGATTTCACCAGATATTCGGGGATCAAATCGGCAAGCTGTCCGTCGTGGACGTGGGTGCGGAACAACCATTTGCTGCCCTGCGCGGTCACCTTTGCATTGGTTGCGCCGACCAGGAAGGGTGTCTCCGATTTGGTGACGACCTCCGTCTGGGCAAAGACGTGCGGGCTGATCATCGAGCCGAAGATAATTAGGGGCTTGCCCTCGAGAATACGATTCATCGTGTTGAGCGCGTCGGTGCTGGAAGCGCCGGTATCTTCCGTTGTCAGCGCCAGCTTCTTGCCGCCGATGCCTCCGCCGGCGTTGATTTCGTCGACTGCAAATTCGACGCCGTTGCGGGCTTGCGTACCGAGCAGCGCCAGGTTGCCGGTGAGCGCCGTCGTCAGACCCAGCGGTATCGGCGAGGGACAGCTTGCGACCTCCGCCTTCAATTCATGAGTGGAGGCCAAAGACACGCAGATCGCCGTCGCGCCAATGATCGAGACCTTCAATATATAAGACATCACGTCCTCTGTTGGGTTGTGCAATTCGCGCGCGGCCATGACGATGGCAGACTTGTCGCGGTTATTCGACAAGCCTGCCATTCGTTCGTGAAACCCCTGCTATAAGCCGAAAATTCCCTGGGCGCGAAGCTTTCGAAGGGAATTCTCGCGCGTCATTTTCCTGCGGCTCCGGTTGCGGCCAACGAGGGGGCGGCCGCGGTTCGCCCGCTAATAGCCAGATACACAACGCCGGAAACGACGATCCCGAACAACCAGCTGAAGTCAGCCCCACCTAGAAGTCCGGAGATCGGCCCCTGCAGCGCGGGAACGAGTCCGTCCTGCACCGACCAGCCGGCGACCAGTCCCGCTAGAAACGCGATGATGCCGCCCCAATTGACGTCGCCATAGGCGCTTGTTTCCGGCGAACTGTAGAGTTCGGCGACATCGATCTGGCCCTTCCGCTTGATGAAGAAGTCGGCCAGCACTACGCCTGCCCACGGGCTCATCCAGAGCAATAGACTGATCATCCAATTGTCGAACGCTTTGGCGAACGAAGGCGCGAAGATGAAGTAGATGGTGACGAGGTAGCCGACGACACCGGCCATGAGCGCCAGCGCCGTCCGTGACAGGCGGACTCCCATGCTGAGCGCGGCCAGGGCCGCCGAATAGACGTTGAGGATGTTGGTCGCGATCGGTCCGTGCAGCACCATCAGCAGCACCAGGATACTTGCTACACCCCCGAACACCGCGCTGACCATTTTGGCCGGATCGGTGTCCAGCGTAACGCTGGAGATCGTTGCGCCGAGGATAGCAAGCCAGACCGAAGGTACGAACATTCCGATATAGCTATACCAGAACACCGAGGTCGAAGAGACGCTGCGCGGCACGAAGCGTGAATAGTCCGAGGCCCACGTCACCCAGGAAATTCCCCAGCCGACCCCGATCGCGGACATCAGTAGCGTCAGCATCGCCACATGAGCGCTAGGCGGAAGGGTGCTGGTAAGATTCCAATTGACGACCCCCGGCTGACTCCAGGCGAGAACACTCATCAGCACCATGATGACGACCGTCACCGGCACGGTGTACTTCTCAAACGTGCGGATCGCATAGAAGCCGTAGATTCCGATGACGACCTGCACTACCATCACGAGCGTGATGACGGTGAAGATCGTCAGCAGGGATTCCGCTACTCCAAACTGGCTGAGAATGGCCATCGAGATCTTGACCGGGAAATAGGTGTTCACCCCGATCCAGCCCAGCGTCATCAGAAACATCAGCAGGCTCGGCAGATACGCGCCCCTGCGGCCGAAGGCGGAGCGGCTAAGCACCATCTGATTGACCCCGGTCTTGTGGCCCATCACCGTGAACGCGGCGAAGATGGCGCAGCCGAAGACGTTGCCGATCACGATGACGGCGATGGTCTCCCACAGGCCGAGCTTGAGGATGATGCCGAGGGCGCCCAGTGCCCAGTTGACCGGTGCGATGTTCGCTCCGGCCCAGATCCACATTTGCTGCAGACCAGTGGAGTCACGGTCAGCATCAGGGATCGGTTCGATACTGTGAATGTCTGATCGAAGTTCGGAATTGGTCATGACGCCCTCCCTTTCCAAGAAAACTCCCCATTTGCATTGAGCAAGAATCGTACCAAACGGGCGTGATTTTACCGCCCCAACAGTCGCCGAATGGCCTTCATCACCCGCTGGCGCAAGAGTCCGGTCAGCAGCGAAACACCGTCTAAGTCTTCCTGTCCCGCCTGAGCCCTAGTCGGCCGATGACCCGAAAGATGCCGATCGAGGTTACGCGCAAAGTCGGCCGTCAGGCGGGCTGCAAGATCGCGCACCAGTCCGTCACGGGCGATCTGAGCCAGCATCCCCTTGAGGCTGTAGCCGATCGAAAGCTCGACCCGGGTCGCCGCGCGCTGTTCGACCGCGACGAGATGATAGCGGATTTCGCCCTGGGTGGAAGACCGGCTGCGTTGGTCACGGCCCATTCCGACGATCCGGCCGGATAATTTTTCAAGATCGCGCTCGATGCGTGCTGCACCGCGGAAGTCGGCCGAAATCGGCCCGAGTTTGATGCGGATCGTGCCCTCCACGCGCTCGGGTGTCGGCTCGGCGGTCAGCGATGCGCCGGGAAGGCAGGCCGCAACCTGCCTGACATTGCCCAGCATCTCGAAGACCTGATTGGGCGGATAAGGCACGATAAAATGGTCGCTGAAAAGCTTTGCGGGGGTAAAGTCCGGGATGGCGTTCGCGCCGCTGACCTCTTCGGGTGTTTTGGCCTTTGTCACTGGCCCCGCAAAGTTGGCGGTGGCAACGTTTGTGGCGTTGCCGGACCCCGCGGGACCGAGCCCCTGACGACCTCCACCGGCGATCGGCGCCACGCCGCGCTTGCGCCTTTGGTCGATCACCCCGCGTACCGCGCGCACAATACCGACATATCCGGTGCAGCGGCATAGATTTCCGCTCAGTCCGGCGCGGACGTTGCGCTCGTCGGGTTCCGCCAAGCGAAGCACGAGGTCACGCGCCGATATCAGCATGCCCGGCGTACAGTAGCCGCATTGCAGGGCATGTTCGCGGGCAAAGGCCGCGCGAAGCTCGATGGCAATTTCATCGTCATCGAGCCCTTCGATCGTGGTCACGCGTGCGCCGTCGCAGGCGACGGCATAGGTGATGCAGGAACGCGCCGGCATGTCGTCGATCAATAGCGTGCAGGCCCCGCACACACCATGCTCGCAGCCAAGATGGGTTCCCGTCAGATCGAGATTGTCCCGCAGGAAGTCGGCCAAATGGGTGCGGGGCTCCACCGAAGCCTTGACGGAACGTGCGTTGACGGTGAGTCCGATCGTGGTCATGCAGACGCCGCCTCGGTGATCGCACGGCGCAACACCGTAACATGCATGTGCCGATCGGCAGCGTTCGCCACGCCTGCTTTGGTCAGGATGGCGTCGGCCACCCGCGCATCGAATTGTTGCTTGAAGTCCCCCGTTATCCGCCCGCCGAATAGTTCCGCCGCATCACGGAGAACGATTGGAGCGGCGTCGAGGGCGCCGATGACCGCGCGAGCGGTCGCCTGTTCCGGATCGATCAGGACCGCCGCCATGGCGTGGGCGAACTCACCACTCTTGCGGCAGGCCTTGACGTAGCCCCACCGCGCCGACGGCGTCATGACAGGCACGCGGACCGCTTCGAGGATTTCGCCGGGGTGCAGCGCGGATTCAAGTGCGCCGGTAATGAACTCCTCGATGAGCAGGTCGCGGGCTCCGGCAACGCTACGCAAGCTGACCTTTGCGCCCAACGCCGAAAGGGCGGATATCCAGTCCGCGGCGGGATCTGCGTGACTGAGGGATCCTCCGATCGTGCCACGGTTGCGGACGGCCCGGTAGGCGATGGCGCTGGCAACCCGCTGCATGGCGCCGCGCGTCACATCGGGTATTCGGCCATCCTCGATGTCGCCATGCGTGACGCAGGCGCCAATGACGAGCTCGTTACCCCGGCGTTCGGCAAATTTCAGTTCCGAAAGCCCGGATATGTCGATGACGAGGTCCGGTTCAACCAGCCGCAGGTTGAGCATCGGCCCCAGCGACTGTCCGCCCGCAATGATTTTGGCGGTACCGTCCGCCCTGGCCACCAGGGCGAGCGCGGCGCTCAAATCGGTGGGACGTTCGTAGGCGAACGCTGCCGCCTTCATGCGGCCGGTCTTTCCGCGTCGCGCGCCGCCAGGATGGCCTCGACAATTCGGCGCGGCGAAATCGGCGAGTGCAACAGCTCAGCCCCAAGCGGGCGCAGCGCGTCGTTCACAGCGTTGGCGATAGCGGCTGGCGGGGCGATCGCGCCACCTTCGCCAATGCCCTTGACGCCGAACATCGTATAAGGCGAAGGCGTTTCCATATGATCGAGGCGCGGCTCCGGAACCTCGGCTGGTCCCGGAAGCAAGTAATCGGCTAGCGTGGTCGCGAGCGGTTGGCCGGCGGTGTCGAACGGCATTTCCTCGTAGAGGGCGGTGCCGATGCCCTGCGCAAGGCCGCCATAAATCTGGCCGTCGACGATCATCGGATTGACCAGCACGCCACCATCCTCGACGATGACATAGTCGAGGATCTCGACCTCGCCCAAATCCGGGTCGACCGCAACGGTCACCGCGTGGGCTGCATAGCTGAACGTGCCGCTGTCGCGCCGCGGCTTGTAACCGCTGGTCGATTCCAGCCCGCCGGGATCGACATCGGGCGGCAAGTCCTGCGGGCGGCGGTACCAGGTATGCGCAATTTCGGAAAGCCCGATGCTGCTGTTGGGTCCGCACACCCGGCCGTCCCGCAGCGTCACCATCGCCGGATCAAGCTGAAGCAGCTTGGCGCCAATTCGCTTGGCGCGTTCGCCGATCTCGGTGCAGGCGGTCGCAACCGCGCCACCGGCCATCACCATCGAGCGCGAACCCCAGGTTCCCGTCGAGTACGGCGTGAGCGCAGTATCGCCGTGGACGACCCACACATTCCTGGTCTCAATGCCGAGGATTTCATGGGCGATCTGCGCGAGCGTGGTCTCGAGGCCCTGACCATGCGAATGCACACCCACCCGGATTTCGAGCCCGCCGTCGGGCGTCATGCGCGCATTGGCCTGCTCGTGTCCGGGCACCATCGGAATGCCCCAGCCGGCATAGACCGAGGTGCCGTGTGCGGCCTGCTCGCAATAGATCGATAGACCCACGCCGATCAGCCGCCCATCGGCCTCTTTGGTTCGCTGACGTGCCCTCACAGAGGCGATATCGATTGCGGCAAGGGCGCGCCGCATGGCTTGCGGGTAGTCGCCGCTGTCGAAATGTTTCTTGGTGATGTTGTCGAACGGCATTTCGTCCGGGCTCACCAGGTTGCGTAAGCGCACCTCGCCTGGTTCGATCCCCGCCGCCGCTGCGACGGCATCCAGCATGATCTCCAGTGCAAAGCAGACGCCGGTGCGGGCAACGCCGCGATAGGGCAGGATCGGACATTTATTGGTCGCGACCGAGAAGGTCCGGCAACGATAGGCGGGCATTCGGTAGGGGCCCGGCAGAATGCTTGCAACTTGCGCCGCCTCGAGACAGGCGGAAAAGGGATAAGATGAATACGCCCCGGAATCGACGGTCGCTTCGCAGTCGATCCCGCACAGGCGGCCGTCGCGATCGGCATAGACCGTGATCTTGTAGTGGTGTTCGCGGCAATTGGCGCTCGCCGTCAAATGCTCGCGGCGGTCCTCGATCCAGCGGACGGCGCAGCCTTTGCGCATCGTCAACCAGGCAAGGCAAACCTCTTCGGGCAGCAGAATTCCCTTGTGGCCAAATCCCCCGCCGATATCAGGCGACACGATTCGGATCCGGCCCTGCTCGATACCAAGGCAATCGGACAGGCCATTGCGAACAATGTGCGGCATCTGCGCGCCGGCATAAAGCGTGAGCTGGTCGAGGCGATGGTCGAAGGTCGCGACCACACCACGCCCTTCCAATGGCGACATGCATTGGCGCGCGGTCGATATTTCGCGCATTACCTTGATCGGCGCATCGAATGCACGGGTGATATCGACCTCGAACGCGCTTTCGAGGAAGACGTTGTCGCCCCAGTGCTCGTGGACCAGCGCCGTTGCAGCGTCGCGCGCTCCGAGCATATCGTAGACCGCCGGAAGCTCTTCGAGGTCGAGCGTCACTGAGGCCGCGATATCCTCGGCCTCCGCCCGAGTAGACGCCACGCACATCGCGACGAGTTCTCCAACGTGGCGCACTTTGTCGGTCGCAAGAACAGGTTGCTCCGAGATTTTGAAGCCGGGCAGGCCGGATACGGCGCGGATCGGTTTGATGCCCGTCAAATCCGCGGCCGTAAAGACGACATCGCGATAACGTTCCGGTACATGGATGTCCCTTATCCGGGCGTGCGCCAAAGGGCTGCGAACGAAGGCTACATCCTGCAGGCCTGCGATCCGGATGTCGGCCACGTATTGGCCGCGCCCGCGCATGAAGCGATCGTCTTCCTTGCGCCTTAGACGCGCGCCCACCCCCTGTGCGGTGCCGGCGGCTCCGTCCGGGGGGAGATGGCTTTCAACCTGAGACATGAATTGCCGTCTCCACTCGCACCCGCCATGGGCGGCTATGCGGCTACCGCGCGCGGCAAGATCGGAGCAATAGCATCATGGCGCTCGCCTGCGCGCAAGCAGAACGCGGGCTGCAACAGACTATCTGCAACCACTTCCGTCTTCTCATTGTCGCGTAAAATGTAGCGACCGCGCATCTGCGTCAGCACCGTGACGTCGGCATCCATGCCAGGCCGCAACGCGCCAATGACATCCGAAAGCCCGAGCATTTCAGCCGGGTGCGACGTTACCATGGGCACCACCTGCTCAAGCGTCAGGCCCAGCGCCATCATCGAGCTCATCGCTTGCACCAGGCTGAATTTGGCTTGGCTCGCGAAAGGATGGTTCTCGTCGTCGGCATGCTGGTCGGGGGTCCCGGCTGGCGCCGGCACATGGGTGTTGTAGCCGTGGATATCGGCTCCGAGCGTCGTCGGAACGATGCCGGCGGCCAGCGCCTTGCGGGCAAGGCGGTAGGAGAAGTGACTGCCGTGGCCGACGTCCACCTTCAGTCCCTTATCGAGCGCCGCCTGAATGACGGGATGAACTTCGCCCTCGCGATTAACGAATCCGCCGGGATGGCGCGTGAACGGATGCGCCAGGACATCGCCGGCGCGGAGCACCGGGATTACCCGCTCCAGAATCGTATCGACATCTTCACCGTTGGTGCCGCTTTCTGGCAGACCCCACAGTTGTCCGAAATGCACATAGACCGGAAGCTCGGCGCGACGCCCGATCTCGGCCGCCATCTGGATGACGCGGATGCCCCAGCGCGCAAAACCACCGATCTCGGCATGGGCCTTGATGCCGCGAACGATGTCGCGGTTGGCTTTCGCCGCCTTCACGGTGGCGTCGATGTCGACGCCGTCGGGGCTGTAAAGATTGGGATAGTAGTGTCCTTCCAGGCCTCCCACCAGATAGGCCGAGAGAAAGGCGTAAGTCCGCGACTTGGCCTTCTCTGCGATGAAGTGCCGGAAGCCCGGCAGCGTCATGCAGGACGGACCGCCCTGATCGACCAGCGTCGTGACGCCGGATTGGACACCTACCATATCGGCGTTCACGCCGAAGCGGCCGGTCACATATTGATAAACATGCGCATGGGTATCGATCAGTCCGGGCAGTACGATTTTGTCCGTCACATCGACAATCTCTCTCGCACTTGTCGGCAAAATATCGGATTGAACGGCGGCAATTTTGCCATTGCGGATCGCGACATCCTTCAAGCCATCGATGCCTGAGGCCGGATCGATAACGCGTCCCCCACGCAGCAGCAGATCAAATGTGGTGCTCACGGACATGGCCGCTCTCCTATCTTGGTGCCGGCGCTTGCCGGCGAATTACGAAGTATGCTTCGTATTTTCATACAACAACTATCATGCCATAGATTGCACCAAATTCGTGCAGCCTAGGCAAGGAAAGAGTGGTTAGATGGCCAAGAACGCGGTGCACAAGAGCAACAATTCCTGGCCGCTGGGGCAAAGGCCGGGATTTCTGATCCGGCGGCTGCATCAAATCCATGTCGCGCTCTTCCAGAAGAAATGCGCAGCCTTCGAGGTCACCCCGCTGCAGTATAGTCTGCTTTCTGCTTTGGCCCGGCGTGGAACCGCCGATCAAACCACACTTGCGGCTGACGTGGCCCTCGATCGCACCACGACCACCGGCGCGCTTAAGCGCCTGCAATCGCGCAAGTTTATCGAGCGCACCGTTCACCGCCGGGATCGCCGGGCGCAGATTTGCCGGCTGACCAGAGCAGGCGCAAGCCTGCTGCGCCGGATGGAGGCGTCGGCGCGCGCCGCGCACCGCGACACCGTGGCGGACCTGAGCAAAGCGGAGCAAAAGCGATTCATCGCGATGATGCAGCGCCTCGTGGCTGCCAGTTCCGCCGCCGAGAAGGCGACGACGCCGGCTCCTTGAAGGCGCGGTCCGCGGGGCATCGATCCTGCGCTTACAATCTGTGCACCGTGCCTCAAAAGCGGCAAGGCCGGAAAACCGACGCGGGCGCAGACCGCGGGCTCGCCCCGCAATACGAAGCACTCTTCGCATTTTGCGACTGCTGGTTGCGGTGCGGGGAGGGATTTTCTCCCGCAATCCCTAGGCACTGCGCCAAGCGATTGCGATTGAGCAGCAGCCAGGAGGGTCCGGACAGGGCCATCTGGTGCGTCGGTCATCGCGTCTGGCATGTCCCTTGCTCCACGTCTTGGCATTGAGTGGTGGCTGGGGTTCCGCATCGGATTCGATGGCTGGTCCAAGGGCTGCCGCCTGCGCAGGAGAAATCTGCTCAGGGCACGGCGGGATAAAATCCCCGGAGACCTCAGTGGCCAGGAATTGGCATCTCTCAGGTCCATGCCAATTCCAGGGTTCGTGAACCTTTCAGTGGAGTTGGCGATGGACGTCTCAACTTTTCCAGAACCGGCCATGTTTGTCGAAGACTGGCCAGCGGCTGCCCGCCTGCACCGCGTGGCCGATCGGGATTCGAACTGATGTCGGCCGGCGCGGACGCGATCGAACGCCGCTTCGGCGACGGCGGTCCATCTGGCGAAGGAGTCGCCGAGAATGAGTTCATCAATCGCGTTCTCTCCCGAAAAACCGTTCGCCGCTACAGCGATGTCATCCCCAGCGATAGCTTGCTTGATCTGCTTGTCGCCGCGGCCTTGAGCACTTCGGCCAAGTCGGATTTCCAGCAGGCATCCATCCTGCGGGTCAGCGACCCCGCGCAGCGTGCTGAGATCGGCAAGCTCTTCCCAAGCATGCCATGGATCGGACTATCGCCGGCATTTTTCGTATTTCTTGGCGATGCCAGACGACTGCAGCGCATCGGCGAATTGCGTGGAAAACCGGTCAAGAACGGAACGCTGGAGGGTTTCTTCAACGCCAGCGTGGATGCTGCGCTTGCGATGCAGACCATGATCCTGTGCGCTGAATCCGTCGGGCTCGGCGTCTGTCCCATCTCCGTCATTCGCAACGAGATCGACAAGGTTGCCGCGATTCTCGGTTTGCCCGATCTGGTTTTTCCGGTCGCAGGACTTTGCCTCGGCTATCCGCAAGGGGAGGGTTACGTCAGCCTGCGCCTGCCGCGCCGCGTCACGACCCACCGCGACCGCTACGATGACAGCGAGCTTGCTGGCGCCATCGATGATTACGACCGCCGGCGGGATTCCCTGCACGCTATTCCGCGCGAGCAGCAACGGTCCAACGCGGAATTTGGCGAGGCGACCTTTTACGGCTGGTCGGAAGACAAGGCGCGACAGGCCGCCAAGGCGGAGGGCGCGGCGTTTCCGCCTTATCTGCGTTCACACGGTTTCAGCTTCGACTGAGGGGATCACCGACCGCGACCCCGCGCGTATTGTTTTGAAGACTGCGACTGGCCATCACGCAAACAGAGGAAAGACTCGCCATGAAAACATGCTCAATCGCCTATCCCAATTCCTTGACGCGCCGCCTGATGCTCGGCTCGATGGCCGCGCTGTTCGCCATGCCGATGGTGATCGGCGATGCGAAAGCTGCGAGCATGGAGGAGATCAAGAAGCGTGGTCTCATCGCGGCGACGGAGGACGATTTCCGCCCCTTCGAGTTCGTGAAAGATGGCAAGCCGACCGGCTTCGACAACGAGCTGATTGAAGATCTGCGCAAGTCCGCGCCATTCGAGATCAAGCAGGAAATCCTACCCTGGACCGGCATCCTGGCTGGCGTCAGCACCGGCAAGTATGATGTCGCCATTACGGCCGTGATCATCACCAAGGAACGCAAGAAATCGCTTGATTTTACGAGCCCGATCGCTGACGCGACGCATTACTATGTGAAGCGGAAAGACGACAAATCCATTTCCTCGATCAAGGATCTGAATGGGAAGACCGTCGGCGTTCAAGCCGGCAGCGCGCTGCTTGGGCGTCTTCCCGAACTTGGCACGATGCTGGAGAAGACCGGCGGCAAGCTCGGAAAGGTGGTCGAATACACCTCCTATCCTGAAGCCTACCAGGACCTGGCCCTGGGCCGGGTAGATTACGTGGTCAACACCATCATCAATCTGCAGACGCTGGTGGCTGAAAAGCCGATATTCGAGATCGGCCAGGCGGTTTCAGGAAAGTCCTTCCCGGCGTGGGCCGTCGCCAAGGACAACAAGGAACTGCTCGCCTTCCTGAACGAATTTCTCGCCAAGGAAAAAGCCAGCGGCAGGTTCGCCGAGCTTCAGAAGAAGTGGTTTGGCCAGGCATTCCCCGACCTGCCGGTCGCGTTTGAGCCGGAATTTTAAGGGCTGACCTGGCAGAACGTCCGACATGAACGGCAGCGACATCGCAGCCATCTTTCAGGGGGCCGTCGTGACAGTATCGCTGTCATTCGTCGGCATCCTGATCGGGTTGCCGATCGGCCTCGGCCTCGCGTTGCTGCGCTGGGCCGATGTTCCGGTCGCAGCGAGGATCGTAACGCTCTACGTCAGCATTTTGCGCGCAACTCCCCTGGTTACCCTTCTATTGCTGCTGTTCTTCGCTCTTCCGAATATCGGCGTGCCGATCAATCCGATATCGGCGGCGATCCTTGCTCTGGTCATGAACACCTCGGCCTTCAACTGCGAGGTTTGGCGGGCGGCGCTGATGAATTTTCCGAGGGATCAATACGAGGCAGCGCAGTCCGTTGGCATGCGCGCCGAACAGCGCTTTCGCAGGATCGTTTTGCCGCAGATCGTGCGGGTAAGCCTTCCCGGCCTCGTCAATGAAATGTCGCTGCTCATCAAGGTCACGCCGGTGCTTGCGGTGGTGGGGGTCGTCGATATCACCCGCGCGGCGGTAAGAATTGGCGCGCAGACCTACGAACCTCTGCCGCCCTTTCTGGTGGCGGTGGCGCTATACGTACCGATCGTCTTTGCGCTCGTTTCACTGCAGCGCTGGATCGAACGCCGTCAGTTCGCAGCCGAGGCCGCGGCATGATCCGCGACTTCGGCATCGTCTGGAGCGAACATTCGCTGCTTCTGAGCGGGCTTGCCAATACGGCGATCCTGTCGACGCTGTCCGCCGTCGCCGCGCTGCTGTTGGGCTTTATGGTCACTCCGGCGCTGATGTCGAAACGGCCGGCTGTGTCCGGGCTGGCACGCCTGTTCGTCGACGGCATGCGATGCGTGCCGTTTCTGCTGTTTGCCTATATCGTCTATTATGGCTTTCCGTCATTCGGCGTCAGGCTGGACAACTGGACCTCGGGGCTGGCGGCGCTGACGATTTACAATGCTGCTTACATGGCTGAGATCCTGCGAGGTGCATGGGTGGTGCAGCCGCGGGAGCCGATCGAGGCGGGGGTCGCGTTCGGCTTCTCTGAAATCCGGCTGTTTCGCCGCATCATTCTTCCGCCGCTGCTGTTGTCGGCGGGTCCCGTGATCGGCAATCAGATGATCCAGATCATCAAGGACAGCGCCTTCCTTAGCATCATCGCGCTGCCGGAACTCACGCATGCCGCGAGCTCGATCCAGTCGCGGCACTACGTACCGTTCGCGGCCTTCATCACCGCGGTGTTTTTGTACTGGGGACTCTGCCTCATCATCGAGGCTGGGGTGAGTTCGATCGGCCGCGTCGCCGAAGCGCGTCGATAGGAGGGCGCCGGTGGCCGATTCCAACAAGGTTCTCGATGTAGCCGGGGTCTCGAAACGGTTTGGCAATGTAGAAGTCCTCTCCGACGTCAGCTTCCGCGTCGACAAGGGCGAGACCATCTGCGTGCTCGGGCCGTCGGGCTCGGGCAAATCGACCTTGCTACGCTGCATCAACTGGCTCGAGCGGCCGGACGCAGGACAAATCTATTTGAATGGGGAGCGAGTCGGCATCAACAACGCCGGCATCGTCATGGGCGATCGCGATCTGTCGAAGATCAGAACGCGCATTGGCATGGTATTCCAGCACTTTGCGCTGTGGCCTCACCTCACGGTGCTGCAAAACCTCATGGAAGCGCCGGTCCAGGTGCAGAAGCGGCCGAAGGCCGAGGTTCTCGATGAGGCGGTGGCGCTGCTCTCGAAAGTGGGACTCAGCGACAAGCGCGACGCATTTCCGGCGAAACTGTCGGGCGGACAGAAGCAGCGTGTCGGCATCGCACGCGCATTGGCGATGCGGCCGGACCTTCTGCTGTTCGACGAGCCGACCAGCGCGCTCGATCCGGAACTTGTCGGAGAGGTGCTGGTCGTGATGCGGGATCTCGCTCGCGAAGGAATGACGATGGTGATCGTCACTCACGAAATGGCTTTCGCGCGGGATGCGGCAACGCGGGTGCTGTTTCTTGATCGCGGGCGAGCCGTCGAAACCGGGTCGCCGGATAAATTTTTCTCAAATCCCGAGACCGACCGCGCGCGCCAGTTTCTTCAGCGCTACGCCGGTGACGTCGCCAGCAGCAGACGCTGACAATAACCTGCCAGGAGGAATCCCGCCATGCACCCGATCTTTCACCTTTTGCCCGATGCGCCGAAGCCGGTCGCGCCATACAGCCATGCGGTCGAGGCCGGAGGATTTGTTTTCGTGACGGGGCAACTTGCGACCGATCCGGGTGACGATTCCTTAGCGATCCCGCCCGGCATCGAGGCCCAGACGCACAAGGTGATGGACAATCTGATCCGCGTGCTCGGGGGTTGTGGGCTTTCGCTTGCCAACGTGGCTTGCGTGCGCATTTTCCTGACCGACTTCAACGCCGACTACGCGAAGATGAACGAGATCTACGCGACCTATTTCGCCGCCGACAAGCGTCCTGCCCGAACCACCGTCGGTGTCACGGGGCTCGCCCGCGGCGGTATCATTGAGATCGACATGATTGCCATAAGGCCCTGAGGCGCTGGCATGGGTGATCCGCTCATCGAAATTCCTGCAAGGCGTGGCAAGGCTGCCTTTGTTGCGGCTGGCCAAGTGATCACCGTCGTCAATACCCATGGCGAGCAGGTCGTCGATACCTGGGCATTCAACCGTGCCGACCTGGGCGAGTTTATGTCGAATGAGCATACGCGCGCGCACAGCCTGCACCTTGTTCCCAGGCCCGGCGATGTTCTACGCACGAACAAACGCCGGCCGATCCTGACCTTGACCGAAGACACGTCTGGCGGAATTCACGATACCCTGATCGCAGCCTGCGATCGCTACCGCTACGCCTTTCTCGGGGTGCAGGACTATCACGACAATTGCACGGATAATCTTTTTGTCGGGATGAAAGAGTTGGGGCTTGTGCCGCCGGAGGTACCAAGCCCGCTTAACTTGTTCATGAATATTCCGTGGGATCCCGATGGCACGCTTGGCTTCGCCGCGCCGCCGCGGCCGGTGCCCGGAGGCTACGTTCGCCTGCGCGCCGAGATGGATCTGGTGATTGCATTCTCCGCCTGTCCGCAGGACATCCTGCCTATCAATGGCAAGGCGGGAAAACCGGTCGAGGCGCATTTCTCGATCTCCAAACTCGGTGCGGCGGCATGACGACCCACGGACCAGGCAGGAGATTTTCGAGGCCAATCGGCGGCGCTACGAAGAGCTTCGGGCGGCCGGACAAGAGCTGACGCCAAAGGGCTTGCCGGATGCGACGCCGCTCAACGGGCAGATATTCAATCACAATCCAGCGTGCCGTTGTGATTTCTGCGGTTGTGGCATACCGTTTGCTTGATGTTGAACGGGACTTGGGCGTAGAGAGCACGGGAGCTCTTGGCATACGCAACGCAACTGGCGTGAGCCAGCAGGACAGTCCTACGAAATGAAATTTCAAGGGGAGTTTTTCAAATGCCGATCAATCTGACGCGTCGCCAAGCTCTTGTTCTTCCAGCCGGGGTCGCAGTGGGAAGCCTTGTCGGCCGCCCCGCGATCGCGGCGGAGCCGGTCAAGATAGGGCTGGTCGCGGCGCTTTCCGGACCGTCCGCCAAGTCAGGCGAGGGGATCACCCGCGGCCTCACCATCGCGATCGATGAGATCAACGCCAAGGGCGGTGTGCTCGGTGGCCGGATGCTTGAACTCGTCCGCCGCGATGACGAGTCGAACCCGGCCAAGGGTCAGACCGCCGCACGGGAGTTGATCGACAAGGAAGGGGTCGCCATTCTCTATGGGGGCATCGATAGCCCCGTGTCACAGGCGATCGTGCCGCTGGTGAATTCGGCGAAGGTGCCCTTCATGGGGGTATGGGCGGCCGCGACGAATATCACGCGCAACGGCGCCAATCCAAACTTCGTCTTCCGGGTCTCTGCGGTGGACGTCCTGGTCGACCGCGCGTTGATCAAATACGCCACGACAAAATTCGGCGCGAAGAAGCCGGGACTGATGTTGGTCAACAATGGTTGGGGCGAGTCCAATCTCAACGGCCTGACGGCGGCCGCGGAAGCCGCCGGCATCAAGCTCGCTGGCGCGGAAAAATTCGACGACAAGGATCCCGATATGACGCCCCAGCTGCAGCGTTTGCGTGAGGCCGGCGCGGACACGATCATCCTGGTGGGCAACGCAGCGCCGGGCGCGCAGGTCATCAAATCATTGCAGCGGTCCGCCTGGACCGTGCCGGTGGTCTCGCATTGGGGTATCTCGGGCGGACGCTTCCCAGAGCTGGCGGGATCCTGGGCGGGGAAAGTGCACTTCGTCCAGACCTACAGTTTCTTCGGGCCGCAAAACGACGTCGGCAAGCGTGTGCTCGCGGCGCTGATGGCGAAATATCCCGATATCAAGGGACCCGGCGATGTCACCCCGCCGGTCGGTGTTGCCAACGCCTATGACGCGATGCAGCTGACCGCGCTTGCGCTTGCCAAGGCAGGCTCGACCGAGGGCCCGAAACTGCGCGAGGGATTCCTGGCAATCGAGAACTATCAGGGTTTGATCAAGAATTACACGAAGCCCTTCACGGACGAGAACCACGACGCTTTGACTGAGAATGACTACGTCATGGTCCGTTACAACGGAGATCAGATCGAGCCCGTCACGGGCTGAGCGATGCTCGCGACCGCACTTGTCTCGGGGCTCAGTCTCGGCAGCATCTACGGCCTCATTGCGCTTGGCTTCACGTTGACGTTTGCCGTCTCCGGCACGGTGAATTTCGCGCAGGGGTCGTCGGTGATGCTGGGGGCGGTGATCTGCCACGCGCTCGCGGTCGGGCTGCGCTGGCCGATGCTGGCCGCGGTCCCTGCGGCGCTGCTGGCTTGCGCGATCTGGGGCCTGATCGTTGAACGCATCGCGGTCCGGCCGTTCGTCGCTCGCGGCACGAATTCCTGGCTGATGGCGACGGTGGCGCTTGGAATCGTGCTCGACAATGTGGTGATGGTGCTGTTCGGCAAGGAGCCGCGCGCGCTTCCATCGTCGCTTGCGGACGATCCCTGGGTCATCGGCAATGTCGGCATCTTTCCGTTGCAGGTTCTGGTTCCCTTGGTGGGACTGGGGCTGGCGCTGCTGGTTCATCTTGGAATGCACCGGACAGGACTCGGCTTAAAGCTGCGGGCAGCGGTCGAGAATCCGGATGCCGCGCGGCTCATGAGCATCGACGTGACCTTGCTGATCGCGCTCACCTATGCAGCCGCCGCGCTCCTGGCGGGGATCGGCGGCATACTGATCGCGCCGGTGTATAACGTCGCCTATGACATGGGGACTTTGTTCGGCATCAAGGCATTCGCCGTGGCGATCCTTGGTGGTCTCACCAATCCCTGGGGTGTCGTGATCGCCGGCCTGGCCTATGGTCTGGTGGAAGCCTGCGCCACGACCTGGCTTGGCTCAAGCAGCACCCAGATCGTCACCTTCACGGCCGTCATCGCGGCACTCGTGCTCGCGCCATCCGGGTTGTTCGGTGGCCGGACCAAGGTGCGTGTATGAAGACCATCATTGCCGTGGTCGCCGCGGTGCTGGTCGGCGCCGCTACAGTCGCGATCTGCCTGCTTGCGCCCGGCTATTATGCTTACCTTGTTGGAATGCTCGCGACCACCGCACTCGTCGGCGTTGGGTTGAATGTGTTGCTCGGCCTCGCCGGTGAAGTATCTCTCGGCCAGGGCGGATTCCTGGCGTTGGGCGCCTATGGGGTCGGAATTCTCACCACCAAGGCCGGCTTGAATTTTTGGGAGGCGTTGCCGCTCGCCGTCCTGCTGGTCGCCGCCATATCGGCCGCTCTCTCGATCCCCGCCCTTCGGGTTACGGGTCCTTATCTCGCCATGGTGACCATCGCCTTCGGCTTCATCGTCGAGTCCGTCTCGATCGAGTGGCGCGATCTCACCGGCGGTTCCAGCGGCCTTACCGGAATTCCAGCACCCTTCGGCACCGGTGGCACGGCGCTATTGGCCTGCGGCTTGTGCGTAGTTGCTCTCGTCTCGTTCCATTATTTCGCGCGAAGTCCGCTTGGTCTGGCGATGCAGGCCATTGCATCGGCGCCTGCGGCGGCGCGCGGCGTCGGGATAAGCGCGCTGCCGGTACGCACCGCCGCCTTTGTGTTGGCCGCCGTGGCGGCCGGTCTCGCCGGTGGTTTGCAGGCGGCGCTGACGGGCTTCATTGCGCCCAGCTCGTTTCCGTTCTCGCAGTCGATCCTGTTTCTGCTGGTGGCGGTCGTCGGCGGCGCGGGCCGCACCCTGGGGCCGCTGGTCGGGTCGGCGGTTGTTGTGTTCCTGCCGGAGGTGCTTGCGGGGCTCGCGGAATACCGGCTTCTGGTTTTCGGCGCAGGTTTGCTGATCGTGCTTTGGACTGCCCCAGGTGGGATTGCGGGTGCGGTCGCCCGTCTGGTGATGCCGGAGGAAGCCACGCCAGACACGAAGCCTGACCTCGATCTCGCGCTTGCCCATATCGCCGGCTCGCGCGGCAGCCTCACCGCTGAAGGCGTGCGTGTCGCGTTCGGCGGCGTCATTGCCGTGGCGGGCGTTGACATGACCGCGCCGCCCGGCCGCGTCACCAGTGTGATCGGTCCCAACGGCGCCGGCAAAACGACGCTGCTCAATCTCGTCAGCGGATTCCAGCGTCCGGATTCCGGGACCGTGCGCGTTGGCGGCCGCGAAATCACAGGCCAACCTGCCCACGAAGTCGCGCGCGCGGGCCTTGCCCGCACCTTTCAAACCGCGCAGCCCTTTGGCGGATTGAGCGTACTGGACAATGTCCGCCTTGGCCTGTTGCGCGGCGGCTGGCGCGGCGAGGCCCCGGCTGCGCTCGCGCGTGCGCTGCTCTCGCTCGTCGGCTATTCCGGATCGGAAACCAGACTTGCCGCGACGCTGCCGCATGTGGATCGCCGGCTTGTCGAGATCGCCCGCGCGCTTGGCACTGCGCCCGCCGTGCTTCTTTTGGATGAGCCCGCCGCCGGGCTCAGTGACACCGACACGGTCAAGTTGGGCGGCCTGCTGCAGCGCCTGGCGCGCTCGGGTCTCGCCGTCGTGCTGGTCGAGCATGATATGGCGCTTGTGATGTCGATCTCGGACGAGATCATCGTGCTCGACGCCGGACGTCGCATTGCGGCAGGACCGCCGGCGGCCGTACGCAACGATCCCGCCGTCAGGGCGGCTTATCTCGGAACCACGATGCCAGCGGGATCGGCCGCGGCGCGGACGGCCGGCGCGCCTTTGCTCGAAGTAGGCTTGCTGAGCGCCGGCTATGGGGCCCTTGCCGTGCTCGATCAAGTCGGCCTGAACGTGGGCCGCGGGGAGGTGATCGCCCTGTTCGGTCCGAACGGTGCGGGTAAATCAACCCTTATGAAAGCCCTCAGCGGGTTGATCCGTCCGGTGAAGGGCACTATCCAGCTTGGCAACCGTGATCTCGCATCTCTTCCGGCTCATCGCGTCGCGCGCGCCGGCTTGATCCTTGTGCCCGAGGGACGGCAGGTGTTTCCGCAATTGACCGTCGCCGAAAATCTTCGTCTCGGCGCGACCCGCCGCGGCGATCTCGACCCGGCGGAGATCGAGACGATGCTCGAGCGCTTTCCGCGGCTGCGCCCGCGCCTGCACACCGCGGCGGCCTTGCTCTCAGGTGGCGAGCAACAGATGCTTGCCGTCGCCCGTGGTCTGTTGGCGCGGCCCGAAGTTCTGCTTTTGGACGAACCCTCGCTGGGTCTGGCGCCGACGGTAGTGGCTGAACTGTTCGAACAATTTACCAGGCTGCGGGATGAGGGCATGACCTTGCTGATCGTGGATCAGATGGCAGACTACGCCTTGGCCATTGCTGACCGCGGCTATGTGCTCGGGGGTGGGCGTGTGGTGGCGCAAGGCAAGGCCGCGGAGTTGCGCGGTGCGATGCTTGACGATGCGTATCTTGGTGCCGTTCCGGCGGTGGTGAACTGATGGACCTGATCATTCGTGACGCTCGCATTCTGCGCGAGGGCGAGCTCGTCAGCGCCGATATCGCCATTCAAGACCAAACGATCGCGGCGATCGCTTCGGCGCTTCAGGCCGATGGACCCGAACTGAAAGCCACGGGCTGCCTCGTCGTCCCAGGCATGATCGAGACGCACATCCATCTCGACAAGACCTGCATTCTCGACCGCTGCCGCATCGAAGAGGGCACCGTCGCCGAGGCTGTGCGGCAAACCGCCGCCGCGAAGCGCGGCTTCACCGTCGAGGACGTTTATGGGCGCGGCAGGCAGACGCTGGAACGCTGCATCACGCAGGGCACCATGCGGATGCGCACCCATGTCGAGCTTGATCCGGGAATAGGAATGATCGGCTTTGAGGCGGTCGAGCAGCTCGCACGTGACTATGCCTGGGCGATCGATGTCGAACTATGCGTATTCCCGCAGGAGGGACTCACCAACTACCCCGGCACGGAAGAGTTGTTGATCGAGGGCCTGCGCCGCGGTGCGCGGGCGATCGGTGCGGCGCCGTATTTCGACACCGACCCCCGCGCCCAGATCGATCGAATTTTTGCCATCGCCCGCGATTTCGATGCCGAAATCGATATGCACCTTGATCTCGCCGAGACCACGCAGGGCATGCAGGTCGAATATGTCTGCCGCAAGACCGAGGAATTCGGCTGGGGCGGCCGGGTGGCCGTCGGCCATGTCACCCAGATGTCGCTGCTGCCACCGGAGCGCTTCAACGAAATCGCGGCGCGGCTCGCCAATGCCGGCGTCGCCGTAACGATATTGCCGTCGACCGATCTCCACTTGATGGGCCGCAGTCACGACCATGCGGTGCCGCGCGGTGTCGTGCCGGCAGAGCCTCTGCGCAAGGCGGGCGTGACCTGCTCGATCTCGACCAACAATGTCCTGAACCCGTTCACGCCGTATGGCGACGGCTCATTGATCCGGATGGCAAACCTTTATGCGAATGTCTGCCACGTGTCGCGCCCGGCCGATCTCGCCGGATGCCTCGACATGATCACCGGCTCCGCGGCACGGCTGATGCGGCTGGACGATTACGGCATCGCCGTCGGAGGACCGGCCGACCTGGTGTGTCTGGATGCAAGCAACCCCACGGACGCGATCGCGACGTTGGCGCAACCGCTGTGGGGCATCAAGCGCGGCCGCGCGTCCTTTACCCGGCATCGTCCACAGCTGCATCGGCCAGGAAACTAAAGCGCGGACCCATTGGCACCAGGCAAATTTGGATTGATGCAAGTTGGGCCGCGGAGGAGCAGCTAACGCTCTGAATTTACTTCCGCTTTCGGCGTCGTAGCGATCCGAAAATTTTTCGGGAACAAAGTAGATGCCGCTGGATTGAGCTCGTCAGCAGCTGATTCGCAATTGGAATGCAAGTGGCAATTAGAGTGCAAGTGGTTCGCGACTGGAATGCAAGTGGAATGCAAGTCACTATTCCCTTCATGGGAATAGTCGCGTCTGTTTTGCGACAGGTGACGTTGACATGCCCCGCCAACGAGCCGGCTTCACAAAGGCAGAGTCTCACCGCACCACCGCGGGGGCTGAGAAACGCCTCAGTTGCGAAACGGCTCTCAATTACGAAACAGCACTGATCGAGTGCGCCTCCGGATCGCGGTCGGCCGTCGGCAAGATCTACGTCCGGGAGAAGGACCAGTTGCGCGCGGTGGCGCAACGGATCGTCCACGACGTCTCACGTGCGGAGGATGTCATCCACGATGCATTTGCGCAGATTCTCCGGGATGCCAAAAACTTCGATCCTGCACGGGGATGCGCCCGGGGCTGGATCTACGCGATCGTCCGTAACACGGCGCTCAAGATGCAGGAGAACGCCGCGCGCGAACTCGTGCTCGACGACGATACGCTGAACGCCATCTGCGAGCGGACACAGACCATCCCGAACCCTGCATCCTGCATCCCCGACAGTATGGTGCTGCGGACCATGCTCGATCACCTCGAGCCAAAGCGCCGCGCGAGCCTGCTGCTGGCGATCATCGACGGGCGCACTCACGAGGAGATCGCCGAATACCTCCAGGTCCCGGTCGGAACGGTCAAGGCATGGATCAGGAGAGAGCTGGTGGCCATGCGCCGGCAGCTCGATGAGGCGTGAATTTATTTTTTGCCGCTGCATCCATCGGCGTGCGTCGGCGACAATAGGGATGACGGCGTGGTGATCCGGACGAGGCATGCGCCCGCGACCGTCGCAAACCCCAAGCGAGGAGCGCAACCATGTCTATCCTGAGCAGCGTTACAAACGTTCTCGAGCCGATAAAGAATCTCGGGATCCCAAGCGAGGAATGCAAGCCAACCAAGTGCGACGACCGCGGCGACGAAAAGCACAAGGGTCGCGAGGAATCAAAGAACGATGATCACGAGAAGCAGGCCAAGAACGACGATCACAGGGACGATCGCGAGAAACAGGCCAAGAACGACGACCATAGGGACGATTGCGAGAAGCAGGTCAAGAACGACGACCATAGGGACGACCACGACAAGCAGGCCAAGAACGACGACCATAGGGACGATCACGACAAGCAGGCCAGGAACGACGACCACAGGGACGATCACGACAAGCAGGCCAGGAACGACGACCACAGGAACGATCACGACAAGCACGCCAAGAATGACGACTGCCAGCCGCACAAGGACTACTGCCAGCCGCAGAAGGACCATTGCGACACCAAGCCGGTCGACGATTGCGGCAAGGGGCCGGGTGAAGCGCTGGCCAAGTTCGACTTCTCCCATAGTGATCTCAGCTCGAACGCTCCGGATCATTCGGACATGCACGGCGCACTCGCTTCGATGTCGTCCGGCCATGCGCTCGACTACGCTATCGGCCAGATGGGCTCAGCGGATCACTTCGACGCAGGGCATTTCGACATTCCGGCGGACACGTCGCATCATGATATCGCGCATCACGCCTGATCCGCAGAAAAGACTCGCCCGGCAATGAATGCTGCCGGGCGAGAGTTGTTTTTGAGTAGAACGAAAAGAAGGGCGGCAATCATGAACGAAGTAGAAAAGCGTGAACTGCTCGAACAACGACGGAAGGGCTTCGAAGCCGGGGTGCAGCGTGCGGACAAGCGAACCGGCTCTTTCAGTTTCTTGACCTGGCCGTTCTTCATTGCCCCGCTGATTGCCAACGAAGAGTTTCTCGCCGCCACGTTCAAATCTGCGGCGGCCGAGAGCGATGACGCGAAAGCCGTTCAGGCTGCCGCGGCGCCGCAGGCGGCGGACGATCCGCCGGCGAGTGATTCCTCGAAAGCGAGCGCAGAGGATGAGGCGGCCAAGGGGCCCGCCGCCTCGTCTGAGGCGCATGCGGCCCAGCTCGATCAGACCGGGCTTCCTGCGCAGTCGGATGAAGACGCGCCCAGGCCCAGCCTTGCCCGCAGCGAAGTTGCTGCCGCAGCCGGCGGTGGGGGAGGAGGCGGGGGCGGCGGAGGTGGCGATGGTGCCGATTCTCACAGTCACGACGCTCACACCTCAATCGACGGTAGTTCCGTCAACTCGCTGTCAGCGGATTTCCACCTCGGAAGCGGTCAACTGGCGGGCGTGTCAACGCTCGAATCCATTCAGGCCAATGTGCTTGGCGGTTCGTTCAGCCCGTCGATGATCGGCTCCGCCCCCGTGCTTGGAATCGTCGGCAGTCTGACCCATGACGTGGCGGGCACGCTTGCGCCGGTCGAGCCGGTGGTGCAGCCGGTGCTCATGACGGTGAACGATACCGTCGGCACGCTAAGCCATGACCTGGCGGGCACGCTCGCGCCGGTCGAGGCGGCGGTGCAGCCGGTGCTCGCGGCAGTGACCGATACCATCGGCACGCTGGGCCATGACCTGGCCGGCACGCTCGCGCCAGTCGAGGCAGCGGTGCAGCCGGTGCTCGCGGCTGTGACCGATACCGTCGGCACGCTGAGCCATGACCTGGCCGGCACGCTCGCGCCGGTCGAGGCGGCGGTACAGCCGGTGCTCGCGGCAGTGACCGATACTGTCAGCAGCCTGAGCCATGACGTGTCCGGCACGCTCGCGCCGGTCGAGGCAGCAGTGCAGCCGGTGCTCGCGGCAGTGACCGATACTGTCAGCAGCCTGAGCCATGACGTGTCCGGCACGCCTGCACCGGTCGAGGCAGCGGTACAGCCGGTGCTCGCGGCTATGACCGATACCGTCGGCAGTCCGAGCCATGACGTGTCACTTCCGGCTGACGCCAGCAATGTGGTTAGCAACGCTTTTCCGAGTGCGGCGCCGGTGCTTGATGCCACCGAACCGGTCCTCGCCAGCGCCGGGGCCTCGCACAGCAGCCCTGCGACCGACCTGTTGCATTCGGCCGTGCCGGACATCAGCACGGGTCAACCCGTCGGACCAGCCGACACCCTTCTCGCGCTCGCCACCTCAACTGACTCACCGATCGAGGTTCCTGGCTCCGCGACGGCTGCCCCAGCCCACGTCGTGACGGGCGCATCGAACGCCGCGGCGACTGTCCATCCGACCCCCATCGCAAGCGACGTGATCGCCTTGAACGACGCGCCAACGCCTCCAGCACATGCTCTGTTCGCTGGAAGCCAGTATACTCACTACGGCGTTACGCTGAGCAGCGACATCGGAGTCCCCCCGCAGCACGCCGTGTCTCCGGCCGACACTACATCGGCTCACGATACTTTGGTGCCGGTGGTTGCCGATGCCCAAAAACACGCGCCGCCGCCTCCCGACATCGTGGATACGACTCATCCAATCGATCACCTTGGACATGCCATCTTATAGCGGAGGGAGAACATGGCGGCCGTCGAGACACTGAGCAATCCGCCGCGCAGCCTTTCTGCGGATCAGCTTCGTGTCGCACCCAAAGGCGAGCCCCGCGATCATGTTGGACCTGTCAACCCGCTGGCCGCCTGGCGTTCGGTCGCGCGCGCCAATCTGATCGCGGTCGCGGCGTTTTCGGTCGTCGTGAATCTGCTGATGCTCACGCTGCCGATCTACCTGTTCCAGATCTCCGACCGCGTACTGACGAGCCGCAGCCTCGAGACACTGCTGATGCTCTCGGCTCTCGCGCTGGCGTTCATCGGCATCCTCTCGATAGTCGACATTCTGCGTCGGCAGGTACTGGGGCGTCTTGCAACCAAGATGGAGGCCTTGCTGGGCGGTGCAGTGCTGGCGAGCAGCATCAACAACGCCAGGGCCGGCGAGGGCGGGACCATCCAAGCAATCCGCAGCCTTCACCAGGTGCGCGGATTCATCTCGAGCCCCGTCATGCTTCTGCTGATGGATGCCCCACTCTCGCCACTCTACTTCGGAGTCATATTCCTCGTTCACCGAGATCTCGGCTACATCGCGGTCGTGGCGGGCTTGGCTCTGGCGCTGATCGCGCTCATCAACCAGAAAGCGACCTCGGAGCGTCTGGGCCAGGCAGGCCTGCATGCCGGGGAGGCGGATGCGGCGGCCGAGTCGCTCGCGCGAAATTCGCAGGTGATCAATGCGATGGGAATGCTGAGCGAGAGCATTCTTCATTGGGGGCGCCGGCAGGCGCCGGCCCTGACGGTGCAGAGCCAGGCCCTCGACCGGAATTTTTGGATCAGCGGTGCGTCGAAGTTCGTCCGGCTCGTGGCCCAGATCACGATTCTCGGCATGGGCGCCTATCTGGCCCTTCATACCGAGATCACCGGCGGCATGATGATCGCGGCTTCGATCATTGCCGGCCGCGCCCTGCAGCCGCTCGAGGGCTTGATCGAGGGATGGCGCAGCTGCGTTCAGGCGCGATCGGCCTATGCGCGCGTCAAGCAGGCGGTCGAGTCATTCCAGCGCGAGACGCCGAAGCTGCGCCTGCCCAAACCGGAAGGGCGCCTGACCGTGGATCGGATCTTGTACCTGCCGCCTGGCTCGAAGGAGCCGGTGCTCAACGGTGTGTCGCTCGAGCTCGCGCCCGGAGAGGCCCTGGCCATCGTCGGACCGTCCGGATCGGGCAAGTCAACCCTCGCGCGCATTCTGGTGGGTTGTCTGGTTCCGACCGCCGGCAAAGTAAGGCTGGACGGAACGGAGCTACGCAACTGGGATCGCCGCCAGTTCGGCGAATATACCGGCTACCTACCCCAAGAGGTCGAGCTGTTTCCCGGGACCATCAAGCAGAACATCTGCCGCATGCGCGACGACCTGCCCGACGCGAGCATCTATGAGGCGGCGATGTTCTCGGGCGTCCACGACATGGTCTGTCAGCTGCCGCAAGGATACGAAACCGTGCTCGACCGCAGCGGCGGGCCGATCTCCGGAGGACAGAAGCAGCGGATCGCGCTCGCGCGGGCTTTCTTCGGTAATCCGTCCCTTGTCGTGCTCGACGAGCCCAACTCGAATCTCGACGCGGCGGGCGAGCAGGCTCTGACCGAGACGCTGCAGCGCGCCAAAAAGCGGGGGGTCACCGCAGTGGTTGTAACCCTGCGACCGGCGCTGCTGAACAATGTGGACAAAGTGCTCATCCTGCGGGGGGGACGCGCGGAAGCATTCGGATCTCCGAGCGACGTGCTGCACCGCCTGGTTCGGTCGCCCGGCGGAGACAAGTCGGAGCAGCCGCGACGCATCGAAGCCTCGGGCCCGGGAGGTGACCAGCTCGGGAGGACAGCATGAGAGCGGACAGCACGACAGCAGACAGCACGAGAGCGGAAAAGGATAGCGTCGGCGAGTGGTACCGCGGCGTTCCGCTGAGCGCCAAATGGCCCATCTTCACCGGCCTCGCCATCCTGGTCGTATGGCTCGGTTGTTTCGGTCTTTGGGCCGGAGTCGCTCCACTGAATAGTGCGGTCCTCGCCCCGGGCACGTTCATGGCGACCGGACAGAACAAGCAGGTCCAGCACTTCGAGGGCGGCATCCTTCGCGAGATTGCAGTCAAGGAGGGTGATGTCGTCGAGGCGAGCCAAGTCCTCGTTCGCATGGACGACACCGCTGCCAACGCCAAGCTGAGGCGGCTGGTTCTGAAGAAGTATCGACTGCTCGCTATGAAGGCGCGTCTCGAAGCCGAAATGCGCTCTTCAGAGACAATCGAAAGTCCGGCCGCATTCAGCCAGAGCGTAGCCGATCCGGAAATCAAAGGGATTCTTGAGCGGCAACGTGCCGAGCTGCGGGCACGCCGGGCCAGTCTCGCGACCGAGGAAAGCGTGCTCAGGAAGCAAGTCGCCGGGCTGGAGGAAAGCATTCGCGGATATCAGGCGCAAGTGCAATCCACCAAAGATCGCCTTGCCCTGTTTGTCGAGGAGCTGAAGGATAAGGATTCGCTTCTTGGCCAGCAATTGATCCGCAAGTCGGATGTGCTGGCGCTGCGACGCTCCGAGGCGAGTCTCGGGGGCGACCTCGGGGAGTTTCTCGGCCGCATCGCCGATTCGAGGGAGCGGATCGCTCAGGCGAACGAAAGAATAGCCCAGCTCCACTCGACGGCGCTCCGGGATACAGTCAAGGAGCTGCGCGAGACCGAAACGGAGCTGGACGACGTGGAGGAGCAGATTCGCGCCGCCCAGGATGTGGTCGACCGGGTCGACGTCCGTTCGCCGGTCCATGGCATCGTGGTGAAGAACAACTTTCATACGCGGGGCGGCGTCGTCTCTCCCGGCGCCGTGATTCTTGAGCTCCTGCCGATAGGCGATGAGCGCATCATCGAGGCACACGTGAATCCAAAGGACATTTCGCACGTGAGCGTAGGCCAGGAGGCGCTGGTACGGCTGTCGGCGCTCAACCAGCGGATCACGCCGATGGTCGGGGCGAGCGTCATCTACGTGTCAGCGGACGCCTTGGCGGAGCAAGTGCAGGTGAAGACCGAAACACGCCCCGACAGTGACACGCGTCGGGAATTTTATGTCGTTCGGGTGCGCCTGGACCAAGATGATATTCTCAGGCGCATGCCTGAATTCGTTCCGACGCCCGGGATGCCCGCCGACGTTTACATCAAGACCGGAGAGCGTACGTTTTTCGAGTACATTATGAAGCCGGTCTTCGACAGCTTGTCCCGCGCTTTCCGCGAAACCTGAATAGACGACCGGGTGGCCATGGTTTGATTGGACATGCAATTGCGTTCACCCCGGGGATGACGGTCATTTTCTGGTGCCAGAGCGGGACGACGATTCAACGAGAAAGTCATCCTGCTCCAGCGTCAGGCAAATTCGGGTTGATGCAAGTTGGACCGCCGAGGAGCAGCTAGAGCGGGATGAGATTAGGTTTGGTCATATCCGGCGTTGGCGAAGTAATTGGCGCACTCGCTGCGTCATCCCCGGGAGGAACGCAATTGCGTTCACCCGTAGGTGCCCGCGCTCTTGCGCGGGCCTCGAAGGATGGTTCGAGTCCGTGCATGTTGCCATCCTTCGAGGCTCGCTTCGCTCGCACCTGAGGATGACGGTCATTGTCTGGTGCTGGAGCGGGATGACGATTCGACGAAAAGTCATCCTGCGCCAAAAACACGATTTCATGAAGTATTTCAACGTGATTTGGGTTTGTCCATTCCCCCACCCTAAAGAAGCCCTTGCTAAAGGAGCATGACTAGAGGCGGGGGCGGGTCAGTAGTTTTGTTTAACCAATTGACCCACCCCTGTACTCGCGCCGTCACTTCATTACTTGCAAGTTTTATCAGCCGTCAAAGCTGTTTGTGCTGATGCCTGTGTCGGATGAGCAGCACCGATAACCTTCATGTTGCCACCAGCGGCAGGCTGGGCATTGACAACTTGACACTTCATCGTCGCCGTATCTTGAGCCAGGTAGAACGAAGACGCACCTGATGGCGGCGCTTGACCGACAGTTTTGTCTTGCGCGAATGAAGGTGCAGCGAATGCGAGAATAGCGACCGTCGCTAAGAGAACTTTCTTCATGGTGTCTACCTCCCGTCCAGTATTGGACAGGGAGCAAATAGTGTCAGCTGACGAAGGTTCCTGGGCGTGGCTCCTAATTCATTAATCTTTTGAAGGGGTGCGCCCGGCAACTCACTCGAACCCTATCCATTCCGCGACATGACGGTGCATCTGCAGCGCTTGTTCGACGCCTACGGTCCTGAGCGTTACTATTGGGGTACCGACATCACGAATTCGTTCGCCAAGGCCAGCTACCGTGAGCGCGTCACCCATTTCACCGAAGAACTGGGGTTCCTGTCGGAGAGCGACAAGGACTGGGTCATGGGACGCGCGATCCTCGCGCGCCTGAAATGGGCCTAACCGAGTTTGGGCATGGGTGCATCGGCACCCGGCATTCCCTGCGCTCTCTAATTTTCGAGGGTGGTTCAAGCAATGACTCGCGCACAATGTGCGGCGAGAAGGCGGACGCACGTTTTCTCTGTCATGCCTCGCTTCAAGCGGGGCATCCAGTATTCCAGAGGCGTCTCGGATGAACTCGGGCGTCTCTCGAATGCTGGGTCGCCCGGTCATAGGCGAGCGGAAGCGACGCCGTCCTTCGGACGGCTATGCCGGGCGATGACTACGGCATTGTCATTGCGAGGAGCGGCAGCGACGAAGCAATTCCGTCTTCGTCGTCATTCCGGGATGGTGCGTTAGCACCAGACCCGGAATCTCGAGATTCCGGGTTCGATGCTCCGCATTGCCCCGGAATAACGGGAGGATGGATTGCTTCGCTAACGCTCGCAATGACGGTGTCCGCGTCTTGGGCTCTTTGAAATTCGAATAGGAATTGGGCCCAGTCCGGACCGGCAGTTGTCACTCCGCCGCCTTGCTGGCCTTCGCTCCAAACATCCGCGTCGGCGCCGCAAAACCGCACGACGTGCCGTCGGTGACCTTGACCTGATCCTCCCAGGGGAGCCGGTACGTGCCGGCCACCATGTCCTGCATGAAGGTGTAGGGGCAATCCATCGCGCCGCCTTTCACCGCGACGTAACCGCGGTGCCAGAGCTGATAGATATTGTTCTCGACACCCCAGTGAATCCGCGCCTCGCGCACCAGATCGGGACGTACTTCGGCGGTGATGATTTCGTCAGCCCGTCCGGTCGTGCCATGGGCGAGGATGCTGCCGTCGAAATTCACAATCATGCCTTCGCCCATCGAGTCGAACGAACCGTCCGACCCGCACATGCAGACATTCGCCGTTACCATGAGATTCTGGAACGCGTTGGCTTGATTGGTGAAGCGCCAGCTGTCGCGGATCGGTGCGGTATAGCCGGCGGTGCGGATCATGATTTCCGCGCCCTTGTAGGCGCATTCGCGCGCCATTTCCGGGAACATGCCGTCATGGCAGATGATGAGCGCGATCTTGGCGCCCTTGGGGCCCTCGATCACGGGAATTCCGATGTCGCCCGGCTCCCACGGCTCGACCGGAATCCAGGGGTGGAATTTCCGATAATACAGCTTGATCTCGCCGTGATCGTCGATGATCAGGCCGGAATTGTATGGATTGCCGTCGGGGTTGTATTCCATGATGGAAAAGCAGCCCCAGATCTTGTTGTCGATGCAGGCTTTCTTGAAGGCTGCGACTTCGGGGCCGTCGAGCCGGCACATGATCGCGGGGTTGGTGTCCATCGACAGGCCGTGCAGCGAATATTCCGGGAAGACCACAAGGTCCATGGTGCCGAGATTGCGGCGTGCCTTGCCGACCATGTAGACGATGCGGTCGGTCTGGCGAGCGAGGTCGGCCTTGGTCGCGACAACGGGCAATTGCAGCTGCACGAGCCCAATCACGACGCCTTCGGGTGATTTGTTAAGTCCGCCAAGTCCGTTCATGTGCCTCTCCCTGCAGATGCCAGGAGGGAAACAAACCTGATTTTTGTAAGGAGCAAAAGATCATTTTTCAGGCGTTCGGGCGGCCAGCCTTGAGCCCGACTGGAAATGCAGCCCGTGATATTGGGCGTCATTCCGGGATGGTGCGTAGCACCAGACCTCAGATGCGCAATTGCGCATCGGGGAATCTCGAGATTCCGGGTTCGATGCTTCGCATCGCCCCGGAATGACGGTAGAGGCGTTGTTTTGCTGGCGGGCTTTCGCCGAATGCCGAGCCCGCTATGATAACTTGCGGGGAGAAGTCAACGAATGGCAGATTTGTCGAAAAGGCCGGGAGCCGCCTTACGGGTTGCCGTTGCCGGGTTGGGTCCGATCGGGAGGAAGGTGGCGGAGGCGCTGGACCGGGGGATAGAGGGGCTGGTCCTTGCCGCGGTGTCGGCGCAACACCCCGACAAGCACCGCGACTGGCTCGGTAGTTTGGCGACATCGCCGGCCGTCCTTCCGATCGAAAGGCTGTCCGATGTTGCCGACATCGTGATCGAGTGCGCGCCGGCGAAGCTCGTGAGGTCGATCGTTGCGCCCTTCGTGACAAACGGAAAGACCGCGATCGTTCTCAGTGTTGGGGCGCTTCTCGAAAATGAGGATCTGATCGGACTTGCGAAACAGAACGGCGGACAGATCATGGTGCCCACTGGCGCGCTGATTGGTCTTGACGCGGTGACCGCGGCCGCTGCGGGAGAGATCCATTCGGTCCGGATGGTGACACGAAAGCCGGTTCAAGGCCTCGCGGGCGCGCCCTATCTGGTCGAGAACAACATCGACATCGAGCAGATCACCGAGCCCCTCAAGATATTCGACGGCACGGCGCGGGAGGCCGCGAAAGGATTCCCGGCAAACCTGAACGTGGCTGTGGCGCTGTCGCTGGCCGGGATCGGTCCTGACCGCACGCGACTTGAAATCTGGGCCGATCCTGCACTGACCCGCAATGTGCACCGCGTTGAGGTGGAATCCGATTCTGCCCGTTTTTCCATGTCGATCGAGAATGTCCCGTCGGAAAATCCAAAGACGGGGCGCATCACCGCGCTTTCCGTCATAGCATTGCTTCGAAAGCAATTTGCACCCCTGCGCGTCGGGACCTGACAAATCACATTAAGCACCAATTGCGTTTGGCTGTCAGCCAGTTACGAGCGCTAGATCATTTGGTGCCATAAGCGCGGTCGCCGGCGTCGCCGAGGCCCGGCACAATGAAGGCGTTTTCGTTGAGCCCCTCGTCAACAGCGGCAAGCCAGATCGGAACGTCCGGGTGAATGCCGCGCATCCGCTCGATGCCTTCCGGCACGCCGATCAGGCTCACCAGCCGAATGTCGGTCGCGCCACGCTCCTTGAGCCGATCGACCGCCGCGACCGCGGTGTTGGCCGTTGCCAGAACCGGCGAAATAACGATCACCAGCCGTTCGTGCAGGTCGCTCGGCGCCTTGAAGAAATATTCAACGGCCACGAAGGTCTCCGGTTCGCGGTAGAGGCCGATGTGGGCGACCCGCGCGTTCGGCACCAGATCGAGCATGCCTTCCGCGAAAGTGACGCCGGCCCGCAGCACCGGCGCGAACACCAACTTCTTGCCCGCGATCTGCGGCGACTTCATGTGCGCAAGCGGTGTTTCGATATCGATGTCGATCAGCGGCAGATCGCGGGTGATCTCGTAACACAAGAGCATCCCGATCTCCTTGAGGAGTTCGCGAAACGACTTGGTCGAAATACTTTTCTTTCGCAACAGCGTCAGCTTGTGCTGCACCATTGGGTGGCTAACGATCGTGACGCCGTCCATGTTGTTTATCCCATGACCTTTGTTTTGACGCGTTTTCTTTACGCGAACCGGTACCCACTTCGCTCGAAAACGCTTTAGAAAACAGTTCCGTCGCTGATGACTTTCACAGGCGGTGAAGCGTCAATGCGGCGTTCGCGCGCCAGCCGTCGGCCCGCGGCCCAGGTCCCACCTTCAAGAATTTTTGCCAATGGCAGCGACGTGGCGTCGAGCCCCAGCCGTTGCCGGATTCCATCGGCGACGCGATCGAGCAACGCCACCGTCAGTGCGCGCCACTCGACGACCAGCGCCGATGCAACCTCGTGCTCGCGCGCTGCATCTTGCGCATCGCGAAACGCGAGCACCCCCGCATCGATAAACAGCCCGCCATTGCGGTATTCCGCAAGGCCGGTGAGGCCATCGATATCGGTCACGCCGATGCCGGCCGTCTGCAGCGGTTCGATCAGGGAATAGGCCAGCCATTGCGAGAGCTTGTGCAGCGGCATCAAGCCGCTGGTCGCATCATTGGTCGTCAGCGCCGGATGTTTCCAGCAGTCGCCGAGCGCAATCCCGCCCAACGTCAGCCGCGAGGGCCAGACCGATCCGAACTGCTGCAATAGTTCGGAGAGAATAGTTGGCGCGGGAAGCTGTCGACTGTCCGCCTGCGTCGCGAATCGATCGAACAGGCCGCCGGGTCGCGGTGTGTCGTGGCGGCCGAATACGTCCGGCCTCGATGCCACCAGCGCGCCGAGCCGGCGCAACAGGTCGACGCGGCCCTCGAGGCCGACCAGCGGATTGGTCTCGGAGACCTGCAAGCCGCGCTTCAGATCGGCCACGGAGAGATTTGCAAGGACATCGGGATCGACCCGCAGGGGGCTGCGCGGATTGGCCGAAAATGCTCCGCTTTCGAACATCGCGAGGCTGGCCAGTCCCAATCCTTCCGAACGGCCGATGGCCAACCCGGTCTTTGGATCGTGGTACCGCCATGTCGGGCCAGCGCCGGCATCGAGGAAGACGCTGACGATGGCGAGATCGAATTCGGCTCGCGCCCGAGCCGCAGGATCAGGCCATTCGGTTTGCTCGGCGATATCAGCCCAGCGGTTGACATGGTTGGTGACGAAATGCCGCCAGCGCGAATGAAACGGCACGTCTAACGAAGGGTAGGCTTTGCGCGTCGTTTCCAAGACCAGCTCGACCGCGTTGTCCAGGCGATCGAGATGGATGCGGAAATTTGAAAGTTTGCCGTCGAGGCCGATCGCAAGCATGCGATGCGCGCGCTCGCGAACCGCCCTGGCATTCAGCAATGTGAGAGCGGCCGACGTCTCGGGATCTGCCAGGGACACCGCCGCCCTCGCTCAATATTTTTCAAGCGGGCGGCCGACCGAATTGACCAAGTCCTGCGGCTGTGGCGGCTCCGGGCTGTAGTAACCGGCGGCCTTCTTGGCGGCGATTTCCACATGCGCGTCGATGGGGACGAGATCGTCGGGGATCGGAATACGTTCGACGATCTCGATGCCCTGGCTGGTCAGCGCATCGTGCTTCATATCGCTCATCGAGACGAAGCGGTCGATGCGCTTCAGGCCGAGCCAATGGATCACGTCCGGCATCAACTGCTGGAATCGCGCATCTTGCACGCCCGCGACACATTCGGTGCGCTCGAAATACTGGGCCGCGGCGTCGCCGCCTTCCTGGCGCTTGCGCGCGTTATAGACCAGGAATTTCGTGACCTCGCCGAGCGCGCGGCCTTCCTTGCGGTTGTAGATGATGATGCCCAGCCCGCCGGTTTGCCCGGCGCGCGCGCATTCCTCGATCCCGTGAAGCAAGTATGGACGGCAGGTGCAGATGTCGGAGCCGAACACGTCGGAGCCATTGCACTCGTCATGCACGCGGCATGTTATCTTGGTGCGGTGGTCCGGCAGCTTGGTGACATCGCCAAACAAATATGCCGTCATGCCGCCGATCGG
>DASQOU010000327.1:0-5751 GCA_035644295.1 Bradyrhizobium sp. | reverse complement strand
CGGAAAGGTCGGCGGAAATGGCAGGTAACGGAGATGATTGACCGGCGTCTTGTTGTGGAGCTTGAGGCCGCGGTAGCGCAGCCGCCAATTGTCGCCGACGCGCCCGGCTTTATCGATGACCAGCGCATCGAGGCCGATGCGTTTCAGTTCGACCGCCGCCGAAATACCGGCATGGCCGCCACCGACGATGAGAACGTCGGGCTCGCGATCGTCGAACGCGATCTCGGCTTGCCGCTGGTCGAACCAGTTGCTACTTGCGAAATTACGCGCATGCGAGACCGGCGCGATGTTCCCTGATCGCGCGTCGCAGATCTTGTTGAAGTCGAGCGATGTCGAAATCGTCCAGGCGACGGGAGAAGCGTGCACCGGGCATACCAGCCTGACGGTTCCGATGCCGGGTCCATTGATCGTATCAAAGCAAATGATCGCTTCGATGACTTCACGGCCGGCGACCACGGCGCTGCGAGGCGCGAGTGCCGCGGTATTCACCCGGAAGCCGGTGGCGCGAACCTCCGAGGCACGACGGCTCAGTTCATGGCAGAGTGTCTCGTTGCCGCTTGAAGTTGCCAGCTGCCAGGAAATCCCGAACAGATTCCGCCAGTGGCTATCGGGCAGGAACAGTTTGGCTAAGGCCTTGTCGTCCCCGCTGGTCAGCGCAAGGCCAAAGGCGCGCACCCATTGCGTCACGGTTTCTTCGGCCGAAGGCCCCAGTCGTTCCAGCATCAACGCGCTTCCCCGATTTATCGGTAACCTTTTTATGCGCGTATCTGACAGGTCTCGCGGGCCCTCGTCTACCGGCAATGCCGCTGGGCAGCGGGTTTTTGCGATTCACCCGAGAATCAGGCGAGCCATCGCCATCTTCAGTTCGGCAGGCCGCGGACGAAATCGATGATCGCGGCGTTGACCTCGCCGGGGCGCTCCTGCTGGGTCCAGTGGCCGCAGCCGGGGAGCATCTGGATGTTACGCAGTGCGGGAACGAACTGCTTGAGGTTGGCGAGAAGCTGGTCAGTGCCGGGAAAAGAGACCACCATGTCGCGATCGCCGGCGACATAGAGCGCCGGCACGGTCACCTTTACGTCTGCGAAAGCCGCCGTCAGCTCCCAGTTGCGGTCGATGTTGCGATAATAATTGAGGCCGCCGCGGAAGCCTGAGCGTTTGAATTCGCCGGCGTAGAAATCGATGTCGGCTTCGCTGAGCCACGCCGGCAGCGTCGCCGGCGCCCCGGGGCCTTGCATCATACCACCGCCGCGCGGCACCATGCCGATGCTCGGAGCAGCGCCACGGCTTGCCGCGGCCGCGCGGGCTGCAGCGCCGTCGCCGGAGGCGCCATAGAGCATGTTGCGCACGGTCGCCCGTGGATCCCGCTCCAGTTCGGCCTCGGCGACACCGGGGTTCTGGAAATACAACATGTAGAATTGAGCGTCCGCGGTCTGCGGCATGACGCTGGTCGGGCGCACCGGGCCGCGCGGCCGAAACGGTACGCTGAGGGCGACGACGGCACGAAAGCGGTCGGGGCGCAGGCGCGCGGCTTGCCAGGCGATGTTGGCGCCCCAATCATGGCCGACAATGACGGCGGTCGGGGCTTCGAGTGCATCGAGCAGGCCGACGAGGTCGCCGACCAAATGAAAGATCGTGTATTGATCGATCGCCTCGGGTGCGTCGCTCTTGCCGTAACCGCGCATGTCGGGGGCAACGGCGCGGAAGCCCGCCGCGGCAAGCGCCTCAATCTGATGGCGCCAGGAATAGCAGGATTCGGGAAAGCCGTGGCAGAGCAGCACCAGCGGTCCCTTGCCCTGCTCGGCGATGTTGAGGCGGATGCCGTTGCTCTCGATCATTCGCTGGGTCGGTTCGCTCATGTTCTTTCTCGCTCCAGGGTGTTTGCGAACGCCTTGGAATGAAAGACGTTCAACGCGGGCCGCGCAACTGCGGCAATACTACCGCGCTCCGTGAACGGTGCCTATCCATGGCGGCTTCCATTTGCAGGCCAGGTCAGGCCGTTTTCGCCATCGACAATTCGCCTTGGCTTTCGCGGACGAACGTCTCGAACGTCTTGGGTTTGGCGCCGCCGAGTTTTTCGATCGTGTCCGTGACCGCGAATCGCGCGGTCTGCGGATCGAAGCCCGTGGCGCGGAGCGCCTTCCAGAGCGCGGAGAGATGTTCGAGCGCGTGCGTATTGTAGCCGCGCGCAAGCGCGTCGCGGCGCCACTCGTCGTCCGAGATCTCTTCGTAGCGCACGTCCTTCGCCAGAACGCGCCCGAAGGTCGTGATGATTTCCTTCAGCGAGATGACAGTGCCGATCACCGGATAGGCGGTGCCCGCCGTTAAGGACGGGCTGGTCAGCAGGCCGACCGCAACGCGCGCGACGTCCTCGGCTGCGACGAGCGGAAGAACGGTCTGTTCTTTGCCCCAAGGCAGTCGGACCGCCCCCCGCGCCGGCAGGCTCAGGCGCACCTGGGAGCCGAGATTTTCGTAGAACACGGTAGCCCTGACGTGCACCGCTCCAACTCCAGCCCACTCGAAAACCTGTTCGGACAGGTAGTTCTGTCGCATCCGCGGGGTCGGGGCATCGACCGACGATTGCAGCATCACCAGGTTGACGAGACGGGAAATACCCGCTTCGCGCGCCGCGACGGCCATGGCCGCGGTGGCGTCGAGCAACCCGTCCTGGACCGGATAGGCAAAATAAACCGATGAAACGTCCTGCACCGCGCGCTTGACCGAGCGGACATCGAGGAAGTCGCCTTCGAAGATCTCGGCGCCGAGCGCGCGCAGCTGGTCGGAACGTTCGTCGATCTTGTGGACGAAGGCGCGAACCGGAATTCCGCGCTTAAGCAGCATTTCGGATACATGCCGCCCGGTCTTGCCTTGCCTGCCGCCGGCCGCGGAAGTGACGAGAACTGGTTTTGCCATGGCTGTGGCTCCTTTACATGCTTGCCTGGTTGGGTACCATGTGGTACCAATAGCGTTGAACCTACGGTACCAAACGGTACCAAGTCAAGGGGGAGATGATGGCGACGAGATCGACGTCGGATGCGCGCCGGGAAGCCGCAGACGAAACCCCGGCCCGTGAGCGCATCCTCGACGCCGCCTTCTCGGCGTTCATGGAGGGCGGCTTTGCCGAGACCAGCACGCTCGAGATCGCGACGCGCGCGCGCGTCTCAAAACGCGAGCTTTACGCGCTGGTTGGCAGCAAACAGGATATGCTGGTGGCATGCATCGGCGCGCGCGCCAAACGGTTGCAGGTGCCTGCTGACCTGCCTGAGCCGCATGACCGGGAAACTCTCTCGCGGGTGCTGACTGCGTTCGGGACACAGCTGTTGCGTGAAGTCAGCGATCCCACCGTAGTCGCGGTATTTCAACTGGCGATCGCCGAGGCGGTGCGCGCGCCCGAGGTGGCGCGGACACTGCACACCGTCGGCGTCGAGACCGGTCGCGCCGCCTTGAGAGAGATCATGACCCGGGCTCAGTCGGCTCGACTTCTCAGCGGCAAGCCTGCTGAGATGGCCGAGCATTTTTCCGGGCTGCTGTGGGGCAATCTGATGATGAGCCTGCTGCTTCGCGTCACCGATCGGCCGAGCCTCCGCGAGATCGCGCGGCGTGCGAGCGCCGCTACCGCAGCCTTTCTGCAGCTCTATCCGCAACCGAACCAGGCCGAGACGGCGCACGCGATGGAAAGACCGCGTGGCTAGCCGGGTGCGCTACGATCATCCGATTGATCCGACACCGCGGAGTTGCGACGCGCCCGCCGCGATAACCATCAGCGCACCCGCAATCGCGAGGTCCTTGACGAAAAGCGTTCGCTCGGCCTTGTCGGTCAGATCGACATGAAACACGAAGGCGGTAGCGAAACAAAACAAGGCCAGCGCACCCGCGGCGAACGGAAGCCGCCAGCCAAGCAAGAGGGCCGTGCCCGCGCCCAGTTCCAGCAAAATGACCAGCGGAAGCAAAACGCCCGGCATATGGTGAGCGGCCATATGATCCAGGAAAGGTTGCGGGCCGGCGACCTTCGCGGCGCCTGCCAGAATGAACAGCAACGCGAGAAGGCTGCGGCCGACAATCGTAATGACAGTGATGGGCACGGCCGGCTCCTTCGTCCATTATCAGACCAGTTCGATTTAAGATATCAAATGATATCTGAAAATCAATTGAAATCTGTAACTCAGGAGAAAAACCCTTGCCGAGATTGAATCGCGAGGAAAGTCAAGCTCGTACGAGGAGTCTCCTGATCGAGGCGGCGCGCAACGAGATCGTGAACAAGGGCTTCGCTCAGGCCTCGGTTCGCGACATTGCCGATGCGGCGGGATTTTCGCAGGGCGCTTTCTACTCGAACTTTCCGGACAAGGAGGCGATCCTGCTGGAGCTGGTGCAGCGGCACCAATCCGAAGAGCGCGCAAAGATCGAGGCCGCGTTGAGCCACGCGCACGGCGACCCCGCGAAGGCAATGGCGGGTATCGAGAAATGGGCCGCAACGATCAACGCCGATCCCGGTTTTGCGGTGCTGGCGATCGAGCTTCAATTGCAGGCGTTGCGCAGCCCCTCATTCGCGCAAGGCTACAACGATCTGAACCGCAAGCACCGCCGCGCGTTGGGCGTGCTGGTGACGAAATTGTTTGAACTGCTTGGCCGGAAATTACCCGCCGATCCGGTGGAGATAGCCACCGGCTTCATCGCGCTGGGCCGCGGCATGGCGCTGGTATCAAAAGACGGGGAGGCGAGCCGCAGCGGCCGGATCATCGTCACCTTTCTGAAGGCCTTGATCGGATCGGCGCCGATCGAGACCAACAAGAAGTAGAGGCCGCGCTGCGGACCGCGATCTCAGGACCGAGCGCGATAGCCGTCAGGTCGCCGAACCGGAGAGAGTGATGGCTCAGACCGATTCAACGTCGAGCGGCGGCGATCAGTGGTTTGGCCACCCAAAAGGTCTTTCGTTTCTGTTCGCAACGGAGATGTGGGAACGCTTTTCCTATTACGGGATGAGGGCACTGCTTGTTCTGTACATGGTCGACTATCTGTTGAAGCCGGCAACCGCCCCTGCCGTATGGGGCCTCGCGACGTTGCAGCGAGGACTCGAAGCGGTATCCGGACCGCTTGGCATTCAGCCGCTGGCGTCGCAGATTTATGGGCTCTACACCGGCCTGGTGTACCTGACGCCGATCATCGGTGGAATCATCGCCGACCGATGGATTGGCCGAACGCCAACCGTCATCGTTGGCGCGATGCTGATGGTCGCGGGCCATTTCATGATGGCCTTCGAGCATCTTTTTCTGGTCGCACTCATGCTTCTCATTGTCGGCAACGGGGCTTTCAAGCCGAATATTGCGACCCAGGTTGGCGGTCTTTATCAGCCGGACGATCGGCGCAGAGACCGCGCCTACTCGGTTTTCTACGTCGGCATCAACGTCGGCGCGTTCTTTTCACCGCTGGTCTGCGGTTCGCTCGGTGAAAATGTCGGCTGGCACTATGGCTTTGCCAGCGCGGGCGTCGGCATGGCGATCGGACTTGCGACGTACCTGGCCGGCCTTCGGCGGCTGCCGAAACAGCAGTTTCAGGATATTCCGGTCGCAGCGGTGACAGCGACAAATCCGGACCTGAGGAAGTCGCTGCTCGGCCTGGCGATCCTGCTCATTCCCTCCACGTTGTTTTGGGCAGCTTACGAACAGCAGGGAAACACGATGGCGCTTTGGATCGAGCAGTCGACCGATCGCCGGTTGGACCTGTTGTTCTGGCAGGGCGAAATTCCGGTGACCTGGT
>DASQOU010000326.1:0-15031 GCA_035644295.1 Bradyrhizobium sp. | reverse complement strand
AGATGGTGATCGCCCCGGGGGTGACAATGCCCCGTCCAATCGTGTAACACCGCGCGACTTCAAACCCCGCAAACCCGACCTGCAGCCGGAAGCCGGCGCCTTTGGTTTGCGACGGAAGGTTGAGATGCAGACCGTCGTTATCGTAATCCACCTGATGATCGTTGCGACCTTGATCGCGACCGTGCTGTTGCAGAAATCCGAGGGCGGCGGCCTTGGCGTAGGCGGCGGTGCCGGCTTCATGTCGAGCCGGGGAACCGCCAACCTATTATCGCGCACGACCGCAGTGCTCGCGGCGGGCTTTTTCGTCACCAGCCTGTTCCTGTCCTGGCTCGCAAGTTACGACCGCAAGCCGGCCTCGATCATTACTCCTTCATCGCAGTCGCAGCCGGCAGGCGGCGCGACACCGATTGCGCCGCCGACCAGCGGCGGAGGCGTCCTGGATTCGCTGAAGAAGTCCGACGAGCAGCAGAATCCGCCCGCACCCTCCGGCCCGCAGGCGCCACGTTCGCAATAAAGCAGGATGGCCATGCAAGGATGGTATCTATCATCCAGCATCAGCAATTCCTGTTAACTTACTGATAGCACTTTAAATTCTACGTCACCCACAGCCTGGCAAGATGTTCGTTGGGCCAAGGCGATTCGCTTTGGAGAATCGCGCCTGTGGCCTTAAAGGTTAAGTCCCATGGCGCGGTATATCTTCATCACCGGCGGCGTGGTTTCTTCGCTCGGAAAAGGTCTGGCATCAGCGGCTCTCGGCGCGCTGTTGCAGGCACGTGGTTACAGGGTCCGGCTGCGCAAGCTCGACCCTTACCTCAATCTCGATCCCGGAACGATGTCGCCGTACCAGCACGGCGAGGTGTTCGTGACCGACGACGGCGCAGAGACCGACCTCGACCTCGGCCACTACGAGCGCTTCACTGGACGTCCCGCCACCAAGGCGGACAACATCACTACCGGGCGCATCTATCAGGACATTCTCACCAAGGAACGGCGCGGCGACTATCTCGGTGCCACTATCCAGGTGATCCCGCATGTCACCAATGCGATCAAGGATTTCATCCTCGACAGCAATGACGATTTCGACTTCGTGCTGTGCGAGATCGGCGGCACCGTCGGCGACATCGAGGGCCTGCCGTTCTTCGAGGCCATCCGCCAGATCAAGAACGATCTGCCGCGCGATCACGCCATCTATATTCATTTGACGCTGCTGCCGTTCATTCCGAGCGCCGGCGAATTGAAGACCAAACCGACCCAGCATTCGGTCAAGGAACTGCGCTCGATCGGCATCCAGCCAGACATCCTGCTCTGCCGCACCGACCGCGAGATCCCGAAGGAAGAGCGGCGCAAGCTCGGCCTGTTCTGCAACGTGCGCGAAAGTGCCGTGATCGAGGCGCGCGACGTCGACAATATCTACGCCGTACCGGAGGCCTATCACGCCGCCGGCCTCGACGACGAGGTGCTGGCGGCATTTGGCATCGCGCCGAAGCTTCCGCCGGCGTTGCAGAGCTGGAACGTCATCAACGAGCGGGTACGCAATCCCGAAGGGGCGGTGACCATTGCCATCGTCGGCAAGTACACCGGGATGAAGGACGCCTACAAATCGCTGATCGAGGCCCTGTCGCACGGGGGCATCGCCAACAAGGTGAAGGTCAATCTCGACTGGATCGAGAGCGAGGTGTTCGAAAACAAAGATCCCGCGCCGTTCCTTGAGCACGTCAATGGCATCCTGGTGCCGGGCGGCTTCGGGCAGCGCGGCGCCGAGGGCAAAATCCGCGCGGCGCAGTTCGCCCGCGAGCGCGACGTGCCCTATTTCGGCATCTGTTTTGGGATGCAGATGGCGGTGATCGAGGCCGCGCGTAATCTGGTCGGTGTCGCGGAGGCCAATTCCACCGAGTTCGGCCCTACCTCCGAACCGGTCGTCGGCCTGATGACGGAATGGCTGCGGGGCAACGAGCTGGAGAAGCGGTCCAGGAACGGCGATCTCGGCGGGACCATGCGGCTAGGCGCCTATCCCGCGGTACTCAAGCGCGGCAGCCGGGTCTCCGGGGTCTATGGCGGTGCCACCGAGATTTCGGAGCGTCACCGCCACCGCTATGAGGTCAACACCGCCTACAAGGACCGGCTCGAGCAACATGGCCTGCGTTTCTCAGGGCTCTCGCCGGACGGCGTTCTGCCGGAAATCGTCGAATATGAGGACCATCCCTGGTTCATCGGTGTGCAATTCCATCCCGAACTCAAGTCGCGCCCCTTCGAGCCGCATCCGTTGTTTGCCTCCTTCGTCGAGGCGGCGATGGTGCAATCGCGGCTGGTGTGATGCCATCCATGCATCGGTAGCCTTTGACTGGCGCGCCGATTGTTGCGACATAACGATCCCAAACATCGTCAAGAAGCAATTCAGGGAGTTCCGCCGATGATTTACGAATCTCGCGTCTATCGCTGTGTGCCGGGCCGGCTGCCGGCGCTGCTGAAGCGTTTTGAAACCATCACGCTGAAGCTGTGGGAAAAACACGGCATCAGGCAGGCCGGTTTCTTCACCACGCTGATCGGCGAATCCAACCAGGAGCTGACTTATTTCCTGGCGTGGGAATCCCTTGCCGAGCGCGAGAAGAAATGGGCCGCATTTCAGAGCGATCCGGACTGGATCGCCGCGCGCGCACAAACCGAGGCCGACGGTCAGATTGTCGGCAATATCGTCAGTCAATTGCTGGTGCCGACCGGGTTCTCTTCGGTGAAATGATTACCATCTGAAGGTTTGAGGTCGTGTCCAATGCCTCACGGTCTTGACCATATCGTGCACGCCATCCGCGACCTCGACGCGGCTGGCGAATTCTATCGCCGCGTCGGCTTCACTGTCGGCGCGCGCAATCGCCATCCCTGGGGGACGCACAATCGGATTGTACAATTAGCAGGCGTATTCATCGAACTGGTCAACGTCGGTGAGCCCGAACTGATTGTGTCGAGCGCGCCGGGTTCTTTTTCGTTCGGCGGCTTTGCGCGCGACTTTCTCGCGCACGACGAGGGGCTGGCGATGTTGGTGCTGGAGGGCAGGGCTGCGGCCGCCGATGCCAAGGCGTTCCGCGCCGCCGGCATCGGCGATTTCGGCGTGTTCGACTTCGAGCGTCACGCCAAACGCCCGGACGGCTCAACCGTGAAGGTCGCTTTTTCGCTCGCGTTCGCGGCGGATACGAAGACACCTGACATCGGATATTTTACGTGCCAGCAGCATTTTCCGGAGAATTTCTGGAATCCGGCATTCCAGGTGCATCCGAATGGGGTAGCCGGAATTGCTGATGTCGTCATGGTCTCCGAGAGTCCTGAGGACCATGGCCACTTTCTTGGTGCGTTTTCTGGTGTCAGCGAGATACAATCGAGCGCCTGCGGAATTTCCGTCCAGACCGAGCGCGGTGCCATTCAGGTCATGAACCCGTCGGCCTACAGGGCGTATGCCGGAACCGAGCCGCCGAACCTGAGGTGCGGGGCGCGTCTTGCTGCGATACGTTTCATCGCCGGCGACAAGGCGAAAGCGACATCCACGCTCAAAAAGGGTGACATCGCCGCTCTGGAACGCAATGGTAACATTGTCGTGCCGCCGGATGCAGCCTATGGCGCAACCCTGATATTCGAGACATCCAAAGCGGGTTGATCCGGCGCACTCCGCCCGGCATGGTCGGGCAGGAAAAGGGAATTGCCTTGAGCGACAAAACCTCAGCCGCGGCGGTTGTGACCGTGGGATCGGTCAAATTCGGCAACGGTTTGCCGATCTCGATCATCGCCGGCCCGTGCCAACTCGAGAGCCGCGCGCATGGGCTCGAGGTGGCTGCCGCGCTGAAGGAGATTGCGGCGCGGCTCGGAATCGGCCTCGTCTACAAGACCTCCTTCGACAAGGCCAATCGCACCAGCGTCTCCGCCGCGCGCGGGATCGGACTTCTTCAGGCGCTGCCGATCTTTGCCGAGATACGTTCTTCACTGGGCTTGCCCGTGTTGACCGACGTGCATGAGGCCGCGCAATGCGCCGAAGTGGCAAAAGCCGTCGATGTCCTGCAGATCCCGGCGTTCCTGTGCCGGCAGACCGATCTGCTGCTGGCCGCAGCCGCAACCGGCAAAATCGTCAACGTCAAGAAAGGGCAGTTCCTGGCGCCGTGGGACATGGCCAATGTCGTTGCCAAGATCACAGGCGCCGGTAACCCGAAGGTGCTGGTCACCGAGCGCGGCGCATCGTTTGGCTACAACACGCTGGTCTCGGATATGCGGGCGCTGCCGATCCTGGCGCGAACGACCGGCGCGCCGGTGATCTTCGACGCGACCCATTCGGTGCAGCAGCCTGGCGGAAAAGGCACTTCGTCCGGCGGCGAGCGCGAATTTGTGCCGGTGCTGGCGCGCGCCGCGGTCGCAGTCGGCGTCGCCGGGGTTTTCATCGAAACCCATCCCGATCCCGACCATGCACCTTCCGACGGTCCCAACATGGTGCCGCTGCGGGAATTCGATGGCCTGGTGCGGACGCTGATGGCGTTCGACACGATCGCCAAGAATCTGAAAAGAACGTAGCGCGCTGATGCCGCAAACAGGGCTGCGGCCGCATCAGCAGCGCATGCCGCCGGCGATCAACATTATTGCGCTGGCGAATTTTGCGGCGAGCCTGTCGGCTCGCGCGCTCGATCCGGTGCTGCCGCACGTCGCCAGCGATTTCGGCGTGAGCATCGCCACTGCTGCAAGTTTCTCCGCGATATTCGCTTTCACCTTCGCGGTCATCCAACCCGTGCTCGGCGCAGCGGCGGATCTGTTCGGCAAAGCGCGGCTGATGATCGTCTGCCTGGTGCTGCTGGGCCTTGCGAACATCCTCGGCGCGATATCGACGTCATTTCCCTTGCTGTTCGCGACGCGAATCCTCGCCGGCATTGGATCCGGCGGCGTCTTTCCGGTCGCGCTGAGCTTGACCAGCGATCTGGTCGGAGCCGAGAAGCGCCAGGTCGCGATCGGGCGCACGCTGGCCGGATCGATGACCGGCAATCTGCTGGGCGCCTCCTTTTCCGGTGTGATCGGCGACTTCCTTGGCTGGCGCGGGGTGCTGGCGGTGCTCGGCCTTTTGGTGATCGCGGCGTCAGTCGCGGTGGCCGCCGGGTTTCGCGGCGCGGCGCTGGCGCGCGCCCCGAAATCCAATCTCTCGACGCTCCGGCACGGCTACCGCACCATCTTTTCCAATCCGAATGCGCTGTGTTACGCCGCGGTCTTCATCGAGGGCTGCTGCGTGCTGGGACTGTTTCCCTACCTTGCCTCGTTCCTGTTCGAACTTGGCGAAACCCGGCTGTCGATCGCAGGCATCGTCATCGCCGGATTCGCGGTCGGCGGTCTGCTGTATACGATGACGGTCTCGCGCTTTCTGCCGCGGCTTGGCGTCAACGGCATGATGATTACCGGTGCGTCATTGGTCGGCCTGCAACTCGCCGGCATTGCTTTCGGCCCCGGCTGGAAAATTCAGGCGATCAGCCTTTTATTCATGGGCTGGGGCTTCTACATGATCCATGGATGCCTGCAGGTCTTTGCCAGCGAACTCTCGGTGGAAGCCCGCGCCACGGCGCTGTCGCTCCACTCGTTCTTCTTTTTCATGGGGCAGACCGTCGGCCCGATCGCTTATGGATTTGGACTCCACAGCGTCGGCAAGGTCCCGACCTTGCTGACCAGCGCCATCATCATCACCGCGCTCGGGTTTGCCTGCGCGCTGCTATTGCGGCAGACGCGGCCTGCGGATGCGCGCCCGACTTAGGCGACCTCCATAGAGGAGCCCATATTGGCGCGTTGAATTGATTTCAGCCAAGGAGCTTTAGCCATGTCCAAGATAATGCCGGCGCGGGTGACCGCTCAGCTTGACGGCGATTTTGTCGTCTTCCTGATCGGGATGCGGGTGAACAAGTGGTGGAAGTTCTGGAAGTGGGTACCTGTGGCGGCCGCGATGCCGAGAATGCTGACCGAACTCGCCAAACAGCCTGAGCTTGGACTTCTGCACGCGCGCACGGTATTCGGCTTCCCGAATATTCTCGTGATCCAGTACTGGCGAAGCTTCGAACTGCTTCATGCCTATGCCTCCGACCGATCGCTGGCTCATTTGCCGGCCTGGCGCGATTTCAATCGAAAAATCGCGTCCAACGGAGATGTCGGCATCTGGCATGAGACTTATCTGGTGAGGGATGGCGCCCATGAGAGCGTCTACAACAACATGCCTCTCTGGGGCTTAGCGGCGGCGGGCGCTCAAGTGCCTGCGGAGGGATCGCGCAAGAGCGCCAAGGGCCGCTTGGGCCAAGCCGACGGCGCGGACCAAGTCGTGGGCGCGTGAGGCGCGTCCCCTTGGCCATCGGCCGGATCACCCCCGCCCGCGATAGGGTGCGACGCCCTGATCGGGAATCCACATGCCTTTCGGCAACTTGCCGGTCTGCCAGAACACATCGATCGGAATGCCGCCACGCGGATACCAGTACCCACCGATGCGCAACCATTTCGGCTTGATCGCGGCGGCGATCCTCTTTCCGATCATAACCGTGCAATCCTCATGGAACGCGCCGTGGTTGCGAAAACTCGCGATAAAGAGTTTCAGCGATTTCGATTCCAGCAGCCATTGGCCCGGCACATAGTCGATCACAAGATGCGCAAAATCCGGCTGGCCGGTGACGGGACACAGGGAGGTGAACTCCGGCGCGGTGAATCGCACCACGAAATTGGTGTCCCTCTGCGGATTGGGCACGCCATCGAGTTTCGCCGCATCGGGCGTGGCGGGCCACTCGACGGCGCGGCCGAGTTGCAGGTCGGACGAAACCGACGCTGACCTGGAGGATTTTCGGGGCTTCCTGGACATTCCTTTTTTCTCCGTTGCCGCGTTATTAGACAATTCGCCCGCCGACGTCACGGGCAAGGCAACCTTTTCCGCCACCGTGGCTTGCTGTAGAAGCAGCGCCAAGCATCCATCAGGTGAGGCAATTCATGACCGCCATCGTCGACATCATCGGCCGCGAAATTCTCGATAGCCGTGGCAATCCCACCGTCGAGGTCGACGTCGTGCTGGAGGACGGCTCGGTCGGGCGGGCGGCGGTGCCCTCCGGCGCCTCCACCGGCGCGCATGAGGCGGTCGAGCTCCGTGACGGCGACAAGGCGCGCTACCTCGGCAAGGGCGTGCAGAAAGCGGTCGCGGCCGTCAACGGTGAAATCTTCGAGGCGCTCAATGATATGGCGGTCGAGGAGCAGGTTCAGATCGACCAGGTCATGATCGATCTCGACGGAACGCCGAACAAGAGCCGGCTTGGCGCCAATGCCATTCTCGGCGTGTCGCTCGCCTGCGCGAAGGCAGCCGCGGAATCCTTCGACATGCCGCTTTATCGTTATGTCGGCGGCACCTCGGCACGGACATTGCCAGTGCCGATGATGAATATCATCAATGGCGGCGTGCATGCCGACAATCCGATCGACTTCCAGGAATTCATGATCATGCCGGTCGGCGCCAAGAGCTTTGCCGAGGCGCTGCGCTGCGGCTCCGAAATCTTCCACACTCTGAGATCGGAACTGAAGAAAGCCGGTCACAACACCAATGTCGGCGACGAGGGCGGTTTTGCGCCGAACCTGCCGTCGGCGGATGCGGCGCTGGAATTCGTCATGGGGGCGATCGGCAAGGCCGGCTACAAGGCAGGCGGCGACGTCATGCTGGCGCTCGATTGCGCGGCGACCGAATTCTTCAAGGACGGAAAGTACGTCTATGGCGGCGAGAAAAAGACCCGCTCGCGTTCCGAGCAAGCAAAGTATCTCGCCGATCTCGCCGCGCGCTATCCGATCGTCTCCATCGAGGACGGCATGTCGGAAGACGACATGGAGGGCTGGAAGGAATTGACCGATCTCATCGGCAGCAAATGCCAACTGGTAGGTGACGATCTCTTCGTCACCAACGTCACGCGCCTTGCCGATGGCATCAAAAACGGCCGCGCCAACTCCATCCTGGTCAAGGTCAACCAGATCGGCACGCTGACGGAAACACTCGGTGCGGTCGAAATGGCTTTCAAGGCCGGCTACACGGCCGTGATGTCGCACCGCTCCGGCGAGACCGAGGATTCCACCATCGCCGACCTCGCGGTCGCCACCAATTGCGGGCAGATCAAAACCGGCTCGCTGGCGCGCGCCGACCGCACAGCCAAGTACAACCAGCTACTGCGCATCGAGCAGCAACTCGGAAGCCAGGCGAAATATGCAGGGAAAGCGGCGCTGAAGGCGTTGGCATAAGACACCGACTTCGGCAATCTATGTCAATGTTGACAGCGTCCGGGAGGCGTCCGCGGGGAAGACGGGGAAGAGCGATGATGATATCGCCGACCGGCAGACCAGCTTTGATGGCTTGGTGAGCATTATGAGGCTTGCCTTCCCGCTGTAACCTGAGAACACTCCCGACCAATTCGGCGACGCCGAAACAGGGAGGATTGCCATGAGCACCGACAGCAAGACCGGGCTGCAGCTTCGCTCGCTGATCAAGAAGAGCGGCGAACTCGAGATATCTCTGGCCAACGTCCCGGTCCCGGAACCATCCGCCGACGAGGTCGCGGTCCGCGTCGAGGCGTCGCCGATCAATCCGTCCGACCTTGGCCTCTTGGTCGGCGCCGCCGACATGACGACGGCCAAGGCCTCCGGCACCAAGGACGCGCCGGTGGTCACGGCAAGAGTCCCGGAAGCGGGGATGCGCGCCATGGCGGGACGGCTCGACGAATCCATGCCGGTCGGCAATGAGGGCGCCGGGGTGGTCATCAAGACCGGATCGTCGGAGGCGGCGAAAGCGTTGATGGGCAAGACCGTCGCTATGATCGGTGGTGCCATGTACGCGCAATACCGCACGATCAGGGCAAGCGACTGTTTGGTGCTGCCGGAGGGCATTACGCCCACAGAAGGCGCTTCCTGTTTCGTCAATCCGCTGACGTCGCTCGGCATGGTCGAGACCATGCGGCGCGAAGGCCACAAGGCCCTGGTGCATACCGCGGCCGCCTCCAACCTCGGCCAGATGCTGAACAAGATCTGCCTCAAGGACGGCATCGGTCTTGTCAACATCGTCCGCAGCGCCGAGCAGGCCGAGATTTTACACAAGATCGGTGCGAAACATGTGGTCGACTCCACCGCGCCGACGTTTATGGAAGATCTAACCAATGCGTTGGTCGAAACCGGCGCGACGCTGGCATTCGACGCCATCGGCGGTGGCAAGCTTGCAGGCCAGATCCTCACCTGCATGGAGGCTGCGATCAACAAAACCGCAAAAGCCTACAGCCGCTATGGATCGAACGTGCACAAGCAAGTCTATATTTATGGCGGTCTTGACCTGCGCCCGACCGAGGTGAACCGGGCGTTCGGGATGACTTGGGGTGTCGGCGGCTGGCTGCTGACTCCGTTCCTGCAAAAAATCGGTCCGGCCGACGCATTGAGGCTGCGCCAGCGCGTCGTTGCCGAGCTCAAGACAACTTTTGCCAGCCATTATACGCAGGTGGTGTCGTTACAGGAGGCGCTGCAGCTTTCTCACATCGCCGTCTACGCCAAGCGCGCGACCGGCGAAAAATATCTGATCAATCCGAACAAGGGCTGATAGCCGAGCGCCCGGAGTTGCTGAAACAACGTTTTTAAAGAGGGGGAAAACAATGTCTGCAGATCTGAAGTATCTTGCCCTTACCGCCATTCTGACAGCCTCGCTGTGGATTCCCTACATCACCTGTCAGGTGATGACGAATGGAAATCTGACGCCGCAAAACTATCTCGACCCCACGCCACGACCGGTTCCGTTGTGGGGCATGCGTGCCAACCGGGCCTATGTCAACGCCGTCGAGAGCTTCGCGCCGTTCTTGGCGTTGGTGATCGTGGCTCATCTCGCCGGCAAGGCCAATGCGACGACGGCATTCCTGGCGACGTCGTTCTTCTGGCTGCGGCTTGCGCACGCCGTCGTGTACCTGCTTGGTATCCCCTATCTGAGGACGGTGATCTACACGCTCGGCTATATCGCGGTGATCGGTATCTTCTGGGAAGTGATCAAGTAACCGGACGCGCCAAGGCAACCCACTTCTTTTGGCGTCGACAGGCCCGTCGGCGCCAAAAGTTGCACTTCCGCCCGACAAAGAGACTTGCGTTTGGCGCGCCACGAGGGAACATTTGCGCCGAAATCGACGGGCAAAAGCGCTAAATGCAACCCTGGGGGAGAACCACCATGAATGATCTAAGCCGCCGCCGTCTGTTAGCCAGCGTAGCCGCCGCTGGTGCTGCAACCGCCTTGACGCCGTTGGGAGCCATGCCCGCCCGCGCTGCGGCGCCGCCCGCTGCCGCGCAGGCGCCGGGTTTCTACCGCTACAAGGTCGGCACCATCGAATGCACCTCGATCAACGACGGGGCACGAACGTTCCCGCTGCCTGACACGTTCGTCAAGAACGCTCCAAAGGAAGAAGCGCTTGCGGCCGCCGAAGCCGCCTATATGCCGAAGGGCATGGTGACGGTGCCGTTCAATCCGCAGCTCGTCAACACCGGCGGCAAGCTGGTCCTGATCGACAGCGGCAGTGGAATGGGCGCCCATGAGCAGACCAAGGGCGCGGTTGGCCGCATGATGCAAAATCTCGCCGCCGCAGGCGTAGATCCCAAAAGCATCGATGTCGTGCTGATGTCACATTTGCATCCCGACCACACCAACGGCATCCGGACCGCCGACGGCTCGATGGCGTTCCCGAATGCCGAAATCATGGTGCCGACGAAAGACTGGGAGTTTTGGATGAGCGACGAAAACGCCGCCAAGGCCCAGTCGAACGAGATGATGAAGGGTTATTTCGCCAACGTGAAAAAGATCTACGCCGGTATCGAATCCAAGGTGACGAAGTATGACTGGGGCAAGGAAGTCGCCCCTGGCATCACATCGGTCGCGGCGGGTGGCCACACCCCGGGGCATAGCGCCTTTGCCGTCGCATCAGGTGGTTCAACCGTCCTGATCCAGTCTGATATCACCAATATCCCTGAGTTCTTCCTGCGCAATCCGGATTGGCACGTTGTCTTCGACGTGGATCCGTTGGCGGCGCAGGAAACCCGGCATAAATTCTACGACATGGCAGCGGCCGAGAAGGCGACGGTGGTGGGCTTCCATTTCGCTTTCCCGTCGATCGGCCATATCGAGAAGGACGGAACAAAATACCGGTTGATCCCCGTGGCCTGGAATCCCGTGCTCTGATCGCGGTTCATCGCCGACAAATCAGGCCGCCGACAGGCGGCCTGATCCGTTTTGACGCCACGACTTCTTGATCAACTTTGCCCAATTCCTGCGATCCATGCACTTGCATCGTTTGCGGGCATCGCTAGGGTGGCGCCGCAAGCCGATCCGGCGCCCGCCTAACAAGGAAATCCAATGGCCACCCCACACCATGTTGTCGTCATCGTCGGCAGCCTTCGCAAAGAGAGCTTTACCCTGAAGATCGCCAATGCGTTGGCCAAACTGGCGCCGGACACGGTGAAGCTCGATGTCGTGACGCTGCATGGTCTTTCGTTTTTCAATCAGGATATGGAAGCGACGCCGCCGGCCGATTGGCTCGCCTTCCGTGAGAAGATTCAGAAGTCAGCCGGCGTTGTGTTCGTGACACCGGAATATAATCGTTCGATTCCCGGCGTTCTGAAGAATGCCATCGATGTCGCCTCGCGCCCCTATGGCAAGAGCTCACTCATCGGCAAGCCGACCGGCATCATCAGCAATTCGCCGGGTCCGCTCGGCGGCGTCAGCGCGGCCAAGCACCTGCAGAATATCCTGCCGGGCATTTCCGGCCCGATCCTGGGCCAACCGGAAAGCTACCTGAACGGGGTCGGCGACGCGTTCGACGACAAGGGCCACCTCATCAAGGAAGCGCTGCAGAAGGTGCTGCAGCAATATGTCGACGCGTTCGCGGCGTTCGTCGAGAGGCACAACAAATAGGCGAACGCAAGCATCTCGAAAACGTGCGCACTGGTCTGCGAAACATGCGTGGTACGGACCGCCCGTGAATTAGCACTCCCTTAACCGGGCGGTCGCATGCTGTATCCATGGTCTCTCGCAATCGACTCAAATCCGTGCTCACCGGGCTTGCCCTCTATACGATGGTGGCGGGGATGGTCGGCTATTTCGGCGTCAACGCCTATACCGGCAAGTATGGCCTGAATGCGCGGCAAGAGCTCGATCAGGAGATCATCGCGCTGACCTCCGAATTGGCGCGTCTGAAGCGCGAGCGTGCCGAAAGCGAGCAGCGCGTCTCGCTGTTGAGGTCTGACCGGGTTGACCCTGATATGCTCGATGAGCGCGCTCGATATCAACTCGATTATGTCAACCCGCGCGACCTGGTTCGGACCGTCAATCCGAACTGATCGTCAAATTTCAAAAAACTGCGAAATCAATTTCGAAAATGTCGCGCCGCATTGCACTGCGGCATGGCGAAATCTTCGCACTTGCACGCAATCCTTTCATGGCGGTTTGAGTTGAGCTAGAGAGAACCATTCGTTCTCTCATCCGGAAATGCCATGGCTGCACCGAAGAAAAGCGTCGCAAAGGAAACCGCTCAAGAAACGGGCAACGGTGCCGACAGCCCCCCGGAATTCACGAGGGAACAGGAACTGAGCGCGCTGCGTGACATGCTGCTGATCCGCCGGTTCGAGGAAAAAGCCGGCCAGCTCTACGGAATGGGTGCGATTGGCGGTTTCTGCCATCTCTACATCGGCCAGGAAGCGGTCGTCATCGGCATGCAGATGGCCCTGAAGAAGGGCGATCAGGTCATAACCGGATATCGGGACCACGGGCACATGCTGGCCTGTGGGATGGAGGCCAAGGGGGTGATGGCCGAACTGACCGGTCGGCATGGCGGCTATTCCAAGGGCAAGGGCGGCTCCATGCATATGTTCAGCAAGGAGAAGAATTTCTTTGGCGGCCACGGCATCGTCGGCGCCCAGGTCTCGCTGGGGACGGGGCTGGCTTTTGCCAATCGCTATCGCGGCAATGATTTTGTCAGCCTGGCCTATTTCGGCGACGGCGCTTCGAACCAGGGCCAGGTCTATGAAAGCTTCAACATGGCGGAGCTGTGGAAGCTTCCGGTGATCTATGTCATCGAGAACAACCGCTACGCGATGGGCACCTCGGTGACGCGCTCTTCGGCTCAGACGGATTTTTCCAAGCGCGGCATCTCCTTCAACATTCCGGGCGAGCAGGTCGATGGCATGGACGTTCGCGCGGTGAAGGCCGCGGCCGATAAGGCGGTCGCCTGGTGCCGCGCAGGCAACGGCCCTTTCATCCTGGAAATGCAGACTTACCGCTACCGCGGCCACTCGATGTCGGATCCGGCGAAATATCGCACCCGTGAGGAAGTCGACAAGGTCCGCCACGATCAGGACCCGATCGAGCAGGTTCGCAACCGTTTGCTTGCCGCGAAAATGAGCGAGCAGGAGTTGAAGGCGATCGACGCCGAAGTGCGCGAGATCGTCAACGCCGCGGCCGACTTCGCCCAGCATGACCCTGAACCGGATGCATCCGAATTGTGGACCGATGTCTATCGCTAATGCCCCAACCGCCGGCCTCCGGATGCGCCACGATGGTGGAAGCTGGTTTTGCGAACGGGATGCGCGCAGCTTAAAGAGTGAACTTCCGGAGCAGACATGCCAATTCAAGTCCTGATGCCTGCACTCTCGCCGACGATGGAGAAGGGCAACCTCGCCAAATGGCTGAAGAAGGAAGGCGAGGCGATCAAGTCGGGCGACGTCATCGCCGAAATCGAAACCGACAAGGCGACGATGGAAGTCGAGGCGACCGATGAGGGCACCCTCGGCAGGATTTTGATCCCGGAAGGCACCGCCGACGTCGCGGTCAACACGCCGATCGCGACCATTTTGGCCGATGGCGAGAGCGCCGCCGATCTCGGCAAGGCGCCCGCTCCGAAAGCCGCCGCCCCCGCGCCTGATGTAGCGCAGGAAGTTGCCGAGTCGCGCTCACCGGTTGGCGAAGGAAAACCGATGATCGATGCGCCGAAGGCGCCGGCGGCTTCGAAAGCCGCCGTTGAGCCCGATCCGGAGGTGCCGGAAGGGACCGAGATGGTGACGATGACCATCCGTGATGCCTTGCGCGACGCCATGGCCGAGGAAATGCGCCGGGATCCGGACGTGTTCCTGATGGGCGAGGAAGTTGCGGAATATCAAGGCGCCTACAAGGTCAGCCAGGGATTGCTGCAGGAGTTCGGCGCCAGGCGCGTCATCGATACGCCGATCACCGAGCATGGCTTTGCCGGCATTGGCGTCGGTGCGGCGATGGCCGGCTTGAAGCCGATCGTCGAGTTCATGACGTTCAACTTTGCCATGCAGGCGATGGACCAGATCATCAACTCCGCGGCAAAGACGTTGTACATGTCGGGCGGACAGATGGGGTGCGCGGTCGTGTTTCGTGGCCCGAACGGCGCGGCCGCGCGCGTCGCCGCCCAGCACAGCCAGGATTACTCCGCCTGGTATTCGCAGATTCCCGGCCTCAAGGTGATCGCGCCGTTTTCGGCCGCCGACTACAAGGGTTTGTTGAAGGCCGCGATCCGCGACCCCAACCCGGTGATCTTCCTCGAAAACGAGATGCTGTATGGTCATTCCGGCGAGGTGCCGAAACTCGACGATTATGTGATCCCGATCGGCAAGGCGCGGATCGTCCGATCGGGCGGTCATGTCACCATCGTGTCATGGTCGAACGGAATGAGCTACGCGCTGAAGGCCGCCGAGGAACTGGCGAAGGAAGGCATCGAGGCCGAACTCATCGATCTGCGGACGCTGCGCCCGCTCGATACCGACACCATCATCGCCTCCGTGAAGAAGACCGGTCGTGCGGTGACGGTGGAGGAAGGCTGGGCCCAGAGCGGCGTCGGCGCCGAGATTGCCGCGCGCCTCATGGAACACGCCTTCGATTATCTGGATGCGCCGGTGGCGCGGGTGTCGGGCAAGGACGTGCCGATGCCTTACGCGGCCAATCTCGAAAAGCTCGCATTGCCCTCGGTCGCCGAAGTCGTCGCGGCCG
>DASQOU010000325.1:0-10071 GCA_035644295.1 Bradyrhizobium sp. | reverse complement strand
CTTGGTGTCGCGCATGGTCGTGTAGATGATCAGCGAGAGAAAGATCATACCGCTGAGATAATAGTAGAACCAGTCCTCATGCCCGGCACTCTTGAAGTACAGCGCGATGGCGGGCGCGGTACCGCCAAACACGGACACCGTGATCGCATAGGGCAGGCCGACGCCGAGCGCGCGCACCTTGGTGGGGAACAACTCGGCCTTCACGATGGCGTTGATCGAGGTGTAGCCCGCGACGAAGACCCAGGCCGCGCAAATCAGCAGGAATGCCATCAACGGCGACTTGGTCTGCTTCAGCGTGGTCAGGATCGGTATCGTCGAAAGGGTGCCGACGACGCCAAAGAAAATCAGCAGCGGCTTGCGGCCGATCCGGTCCGACAGGCCGCCGTAGATCGGTTGCAGTAAGGTTGCGAAAAGCAGCGAGCCGAAAATCACGTAGGTCGTTTCGTCGGCGGAGAGGCCGACGGACAGTCTGACAAAAGTCTGCATATAGGTTGTGAAGGTGTAGAAAGCCGCGGTGCCGCCGGCGGTGAGGCCTACCACCAGCAACAGCTCGCGCGGATATTTCAGGAGGCCGGCGATCGAGCCGGTTGGCTTGGCGATTTTCTTTGCCTCTTCGAACGCCTCGGTCTCATGCAGTTTGCGACGCATGACCGCGGCAAAAACCGCAAGCAACGCGCCGATCACGAAGGGAATCCGCCAGCCCCAGTCCTGCAACTCCTGCTGCGTCAAAAACACCTTTTGCAGCAACAACAGGACCATGATCGCGGTGAGCTGACCGCCGATCAGGGTGACGTATTGAAAGCTCGAATAGAAGCCGCGATGCTTGGCGTCGGCGACCTCGCTCAGATAGGTCGCGCTGGCGCCGTATTCGCCGCCAAGACTCAAGCCCTCGATGACGCGCGCGAGCGCCAGGATCGCGGGCGCGGCGATGCCGATCGAGGCGTAAGTCGGCGTCACCGCGATGATCAGCGAGCCGAAGCACATGCAGACCACCGACAGCGTCAGCGACAGCCTTCGGCCGTGGCGGTCGGCGATGTAGCCGAACAGCCAGCCGCCGAGCGGCCGCATCAGGAAGGTCGCGGCGAACAGCACGGCGGCGTTGAGCTGCTGCACCACCGGATCGCTGTTCGGAAAGAAGGCCGGGGCGAAGTACAGCGCGAACGCCGTGTAGGCGTAGAAGTCATACCATTCGACGAGATTGCCGACGGAGCCGATGAAGATCGCCTTAACCCGGCGTTCAACATCGTGGATATCAAGGCGGTCGGTGGCCAGGTCTACAGTCCGATCTGTCACAGTTTAATTCCCCAGGAGTGCGAATGAGCGATATGGTCGGAAGGTCAAGGAAGCGAAACCTCAGACGGCCGTTCCGAACAACATCGGAAGCTGACGCGGCCCGCGCACGGTGCCTTCCGACCACATCACCTTGCCGGCCGGGTCGAGCCTGAAATCCGGAATGCGTTTCAGCCATTCCTCGATCGCAACCGTCATTTCCATGCGCGCGAGGTTGGAGCCGACGCAGCGGTGAATGCCGAGGCCGAAGGCGGCGTGACGGTTTTCCTTGCGGTCGATCACGACCTTGTCGGCGTCCGGAAACACGGCCGGGTCGCGGTTGGCGGCAGGAAACGACAACAGCACCATGTTGCCGGGTTTGACCGGGCAGCCGCTGACCTCGGTCTCCTTCATGACCTCGCGCGCCATCGTCACCGGTGAATAGGCGCGCAAAAATTCCTCGATCGCGGTCGGCAGCAGCTCGGGCTCGGCGACCAGGCGTTCGCGATCCGCTGGCGTCTTCGCCAGATGCCACAGCGAGGCGCCGATCGCGCTCCAGGTGGTGTCGATGCCCGCGATCAGCAGCAGGCGCAGTGTGCCCAGTACATGCGCGTCGGACAGCGGCTGACCGCTCTTGTCCCGCGCGTTCATCAGCGTCGAAATCAGATCGTCGGTTGGATGTTTCTTGCGTTGCTCGATCTGGTCGGCGAAATATCCGCTCATTTCCTGAACCGCTTGCATCAGGATGCGATCATCCTTGATTCCCAATTCGAGAATTTCGTGAATCCATTTGATGAAAATCTCGCTGTCCTTTTCCGGGATGCCGAGCATGTGGGCGATGGCCCGAACCGGAATGTGCTTGCTGTAGCGCGCCGCGGCGTCGCATTTTCCCGCAGCGATGAATTCATCGATCAGCTCGTTGCAGATCGCGCGAACCCGGGGTTCGAGTTTCTTCATGGCGTCGGGCGTGAACGGGGGCAGCAGCAACTGCTTCGCCGGCTTGTGCTCCGGCGGATCGGACGTAATCGGCGGTGAAGGGTACGGCGGTTCCGGCCTGACGGTGCGCACCACGACGCGGCGGGACGAGAAGTGTTCGGTGTCATAGGAAATCTGCTTCACCGCCTCGTAGGTGGTTGGCAGGTAGCAGCCGAGGAACCGCTCGGTGTGAACCACGGGGTTTTTCGCCCGAAGCTCGTCCCAGATCGGAAATGGATTTTCGGTCCAGCGCGGATCGGTATGGTCGAAATCGTGAACCCAGTCGGTAACCGGGGCTTGATTGGACATCAGGCAATTTCCTCTTGGTTCCGTGCGTTCATTTTTTTCTGCTGCAGTCAGCCGTATTGCACGGGCAACGCTGGATTTATTCCTCGGTGACCTCGATCGCGATTTCCGGACAATTGGTCTGGGCGAGCCACGCCTTGTCTTCGAGCCCTTTGGGAACGGTGCCGTCGCCGATCTCGTGCGCGTTGCCGAATTCATCGAGCTCGAAAAGTTCGGGCGCCAGTGATTTGCAGCGGGCGTGTCCCTGACACTTTTCCTGGTCGACGTGTACTTTCAGCTGTCCGGACATTTCAGGCGTTCCTTTGATCGTTGCGCTTGTGGTCGCGCATTGGTGTTTCCAAGCAATTATAGCCGCGCGGGAGCCGTTCGCCAGCGCCCAAATCGTCGATTTCCCGGCGGTATTTCCGCTCCCGGGCCGCCCGAGGCGCGGCTAACGCGCCGCCCTCGGATCGATCGGGGTCGTGCCGCGCAGGCCCAGAATATCCTCCAGCACCTTGGCGCCGGCGAGGAGTTGTGCCTCGCCACGCGGCGCCGCCACCATTTGCAGTCCGACCGGCAGGCCGGATGCTGTGAACCCGCACGGCAACGACAGCGCCGGGCAGCAGGCCAACGTGATCGCATAGACGATGCCAAGCCACTCGACGTAATTGTCGAACTTCTTGCCTGCACATTCGGCGACATAGCGGTTTTCGAGCGGAAACGGCGCCACGATGGTCGCCGGCGTCAATAGGAGGTCGTAGGTTTTAAAGAATTCGAGCGTGCGCGCGGTCATTGCGACGCGCTGGCCTTCGGCGCGCTCGAGTTGCCCGACCGTCAGCTTGAGACCTTCCTCGATGTTCCAGATCACTTCGGGCTTCAATTGATCGCGTTTGCTTCGCAGGAGCGCCGCCTTGCTGATCGCGAAGTCGAATGCGCGCAGCACGTGGAAACATTCATGGGCTTCGCGCAAATCGGGATGGGCCTCTTCGACGACGGCCCCGGCCTCGGCAAAACGCTTGGCCGCTTTGCGGGTGATCGCGGCGACCTCGGGATCGACGGGGGTGATGCCGAGATCGGGCGAATAAGCGATGCGCTTGGGTGCTTTGCCGGAGCGTGCGGCCGAGCGGAACGAAGACGGCAGCGCGGGCAAAGAGAGCGGATCGGCAGGATGTTCGCCGCTCATGGCGTCCAGTAACAGCGCAAGATCCTCGACATTGCGCGCCATCGGACCATGCACACCGAGGTTGCGATCGATCTTCGCGACCGGGGAATGCGCGACGCGGCCGATACTCGGCCGCATGCCGACGACGCCGCAGAAGCTCGCGGGGTTTCGCAGCGAACCGCCCATGTCGGTGCCGTGGGCAAGCCATGCCGTGCCGGTGGCGAGCGCGACGGCGGCGCCGCCCGAGGAGCCGGCGGCGGAGCGCGACAGGTCCCACGGGTTGCGTGTCGCGCCAAATACTTCGTTGAACGTATTGGCGCCGGCCCCGAATTCCGGGGTGTTCGATTTGGCGTAAATCACCCCGCCATTGGCTTCGAGATGTTCGACCAGAATATCGGAGCGGGCAGGGATATTGTCCCGGTAGATCGGCGAGCCCTGGGTGGTCCGCACGCGCTCGACGTTGGTGAGGTCCTTGATCGGGATCGGCATGCCCGCCAGCAGGCCGCGGCCGCCGGCAGGCTTCTGCATCAGCGCCTTGGCATGCGCCCGGGCGCGATCGAAACAAAGTGTCGGCAAGGCGTTCACCTTGCCGTCGACCTCGGCGATCCGCTGCTCCAGCACGTCAAGCAGGTCGAGCGGCGTGACTTCGCCGGAATTGAGCCGATCTACGATAGCGCAGGCCGTCGCCCGGACCAGCTCCTGATCAGATGACATTTAGTTCTCTCCTCGTTCCGCATTCCGATCGCGGATTGTGTAGCCCTGTAAAACATTTTACGACAAAGTGGAAACGCGACCACCATTGCGGAGATTTGAGCATGACAACGCCGTTCGACGCGCCCGACTGGCGCGGCATGAGCCAGCAGGACCTGGACCGTGGCCTCAATAACGGCGCAGCCGTTGCCGGAAGCGGCGATATCGTCGCCGGCTGGGACCGCCGGTCGGCGGAAATGCGGGCGCGGCATTCCCTTCATCTCGACCTCAGATACGGCCCGCGCGAGCGTAACCGCATCGACTTCCTCAAGGCGGGCGAAAGAGCGCCGACGCTTGTCTTCATCCACGGCGGCTATTGGCAGATGCGCGCCAAGGAGGCCTTCACGCTGTTTGCCGAAGGCCCGATGGCGCACGGCATCAATGTCGCGTTGATCGGATACACGTTGGCGCCGGACGCGACTTTGGACGAGATCGTCGCTGAAATTAATCGCGGGCTCGACTTTTTGGCCGAACAATTGCCGGCGCTGGGCGGCGATGCGAACCGGATCGCGGTGTCCGGATGGTCCGCCGGCGGTCATCTCACGGCGATGGCGCTGTCGCACCCGCGCGTCAAAGGCGGCGTGGCGATCTCTGGCATCTACGATCTCGAGCCGATCCGCTACAGTTATCTCAACGAAAAGCTTCGCCTCGATGAGGCGATGTCCCATCGCAATTCACCCATCCTGCAGGCCGGAGGTCCGATGAAGGCGCTGGCGCTGACCGCCGGCGGCGCCGAACTGCCGCTATTGCGCCGGCAGACCGCGGACTTCGCCGGGCATCGCGCCAAATACGGACTGCCCGTGAGTTACGAAGAGATTCCCGGGGCCGATCATTTTACGATCATGGACCATATGCTGCGGCCTGAGGGGCGGATCACGCTGTTGATCAGGCAGCTGTTCGAGCGGATTTAGAACTAAACCGTCATTCCGGGGCGATGCGAAGCATCGAACCCGGAATCTCGAGATTCCGGGTCTGGTGCTAACGCACCATCCCGGAATGACGGGTCGGGGTTGCTTCGCTCCGCCCGCAATGCCGCCAGCAGTAACGGTTACCACCCCGCCGCGATGCCGCCGTCGACGGTGAAAATCACGCCCGATGTATAACCTGATCGGTCGGAGGCGAGGAACGCCATCAGGTCGCCGATCTCGCGCGCGTGCGCGGGACGGCCGAGCGGAAGGCCCTTTTGGAATTCCTTGTAGCGGTTCTCGTCGCCGAACTGGTTCTTCGCCCGGGTCTTCAACAGCGTGACGTGACGGTCGGTACCGACCGGACCGGGATTGATCCCGACCACGCGGATGTTGTCGGCGAGACTCTTGCTGCCAAGGGCGCGGGTGAACGACATCAGCGCGGCGTTGCCGGCGCTGCCACAGATGTAATTGGCATCGAACTTTTCTCCGGCCACACCGATGTCGTTGACGATCACGCCGTGTCCACGCGCCTTCATCTGAGCATAGACCGCACGCGTGATGTTGATGTAGCCGAACACCTTCAGCTCCCAGGCGTGGCGCCAGGTCGGCTCGTCGATCTTGTCGATCGAGCCGCCCGGAATGTCGCCGGCATTGTTGACGAGGATGTCGATATCGGCGGCATCCTTCACAAGCCGCGCAATGTCCTCGGGCTTGCGCAGGTCGACGACATGGGCCACCGCATCGATTTGATGGGCCGATCGCAGACGCTCTGCGAGGGCCTTCAGTTGATCGCCGCTACGGGCCGCCAATCGCAGGTGACAGCCTTCCTCGGCAAAGGCCTCGGCGGCCGCCGCGCCAATGCCCTTTGATGCGCCGGTGATCAGGACGCGTTTGCCGCGCAAATGAAGATCCATGGGATTACTCGCTTGGGTGGGAGATGTCTGTTTGGAGAGGTAGCTTCCAATTAGGCCGCCGCCATTGCGGCGGTCAACATTGCAGTGCAGTGCAGCGTTGCGCCGCGACCGCGTTTGGTCCATTGCAATCCGCGTCACAAATGGCTTTACCAGCGCGAGCCTGGCCCTCAAGGAATCTCCCGATGAGCAACGAAAAAAAGCAATACCGGATCGCGGTCATTCCCGGCGACGGGATCGGCAAGGAAGTGGTGCCGGAGGGCTTGCGGGTACTCGAGGCGGCGGCGAAAAAGCATGGCGTTGCCGTGCATTTCGATCATTTCGATTTCGCCTCCTGGGATTACTACGAGAAGCACGGCGACATGATGCCGGAGGACTGGAAGGACAAGATCGGCAAGCACGACGCGATCTATTTCGGCGCGGTCGGCTGGCCTGCCAAAATCCCCGATCACATTTCGTTGTGGGGCTCGCTGATCAAATTCCGCAGGGAATTCGATCAGTACGTCAATCTCCGTCCGGTACGGCTGATGCCGGGCGTGCCGTCGCCGCTCGCCAACCGCAAGCCCGGCGACATCGATTTCTGGGTGGTGCGGGAAAACACCGAAGGCGAGTATTCATCTGTCGGCGGCCGGATGTTCCCAGGCACCGCGCGCGAGTTCGTCACCCAGCAGACCGTGATGACGCGGGTCGGCGTCGACCGTATCCTCAAATTTGCGTTTGAGCTGGCGCAATCACGGCCGAAGAAACACCTGACCTCGGCGACCAAATCCAACGGCATCTCGATCACGATGCCCTATTGGGACGAGCGCGTCGAGGCGATGGCCAAGAACTATCCCAAGGTGAAGTGGGACAAGTACCACATCGATATCCTGACCGCGAATTTCGTATTGCATCCGGATTGGTTCGACGTCGTGGTCGGCTCGAACCTGTTCGGCGATATCCTCTCCGATCTTGGGCCGGCCTGCACCGGCACCATCGGGATCGCGCCGTCCGGCAACATCAATCCGGAAGGCGATTTCCCTTCCGTATTCGAGCCGGTGCACGGTTCGGCGCCCGATATCGCAGGGCAGGGCATTGCGAATCCGATCGGCATGATCTGGTCGGGCGCGATGATGCTGGAACATCTCGGTGAGAGGCAAGCCGCCGCCGCCATCGTCACGGCGATCGAGCGCACGCTCGGCGAACGCACGCTGCGCACAAGGGATCTCGGCGGCAATGCCGACACGACAGCATGCGGCAAGGCAGTCGCGGAGATGGTGGAGTAAGACCCTCATGGTGAGGAGGCGCGTTAGCGCCGTCTCGAACCATACGGCCCCGCTGTAGCCATCCTTCGAGACGCCCGCCTACGGCGGGCTCCTCAGGATGAGGGCCAGGGTGCGCGCGCACAATGCTACCCTTTGTCATTGCGAGGAGTGAAGCGACGAAGCAATCCATCTCCCCAGTTTGCTGCGCTATGGATTGCTTCGCGGAGCCTGTCATCGGGCGCGCATTCGCGCGACCCGTTGGCTCGGAATGACGGGACTTCACCCCTTCACAATCCTTCTGCAATGCTCCCATGCGGCGTGAATCAGATTCTCGCTCGCTTCCGGCGTGCGGAAGGCCGAATGGGCGGATAGCGTCACGTTTGGCAATTTTGTGAGCGGATGATCGGCCGGCAGCGGCTCGATGTTGAAGACATCGAGCCCGGCGTGGCGGATGTGTCCCGACTTCAGGGCCTCGATCATCGCGGCTTCATCGACCATCGCGCCGCGCGCGGTGTTGACCAGGATCACGCCCGGCTTCATCGCCGCGATGCGTTCCGGTGTGACAAAGCCGCGGGTTTCGTCGTTGAGCAACAGATGCAGGGAGACGACGTCGCTCTGCGCCAGCAGGGTGTCGAGTGAGACGAAATCGACGCCGGCAAATTGCTTCGGCGTCCGGTTCCAGGCGATGACCCGCATGCCGCTGCCGAGCGCGATGCGCGCCACTTCACTGGCGATGCCGCCGAAGCCGATCAGGCCGAGCGTCTTGCCGGTGAGCTGCATGCCGTCCTCGCGCAGCCAGTTGCCGGCCCGCATCTCCCGGTCCATTTGCGCGATGCCGCGCGCCGCCGCCCACATCAGCGCGATCGCGCATTCGGCGACCGCCGTGTCGCCGTACCCCTTGATCAGATGAACCTCGACGCCGAGCCCGGCGAGTTCCTCCGGATTCATATAGCTGCGCGCGCCTGTCCCCAGGAACACCACGTGTTTCAGGCCATTGCAGCGCCGCGCGACGTCGGTCGGCAGAGGCGTGTGATCGATGATGACGATCTCGGCGCCATCGAGCAGCGCAGGTATCTGGTCCGTCGTGATGTCGGCATCGCGGTTGACGCGCACGGGCGGATCGCCGGCCTTGTTCTGCCGCTCGAAAATATCCGCCAGCGAACCGTTGGCGTCGACAAAAACTCCGCGCACTGAAATCTCCGTTTCTTTGGAAATCACACCAAGCTCATGAAGCGACGCCGGCAAGCGCCAGCACGGTGTGCATCAGCACGTTTGCGCCCGCGGTGCAATCGGCCTGCGTGGCGTCTTCGATCTCGTTGTGGCTGACGCCATCCTTGCACGGCACGAACACCATGGCGGCGGGAATGATGGTGTTCAAATTGCAGGCGTCGTGACCGGCGCCGGAGGTGATGCGACGGTGGGAAAAGCCGAGCTTCGTGGCTGCGCTCTCCACTGCATCGACCAGTCTGGGGTCGAAATGGGTCGGCGGCTTGCGCCAGACCAGATCGAGCGTGACCTCGACCTTGCGCCGCGCGGCGATCTCGGCAATGGCGGCGCGCAAGTCCTTGTCGAGCGCGTCCATGATCGCGGCGTCGGCGCTGCGGCAATCGACGGTGAACGCAATCTCGCCTGGAATGACATTGCGCGAAGGTTTTGCGATCACGGCTTCGCCGATGGTGCCGACCGCGTTGGGGCCGTGTTTCTTTGCGGTCGCTTCCATCGCCAGCACGATCTCCGACAAGGTCGCCAGCGCGTCACGGCGCAGCGGCATCGGCGTCGAGCCGGCATGGCTCTCGAAGCCGGTGATCTTGCCGTCATACCACAGCACGCCCTGGCCGGAATCGACCACGCCGATGGTCTTACCTTCGGCTTCGAGGATCGGGCCTTGCTCGATGTGCAGTTCGACAAAACTTGAAAATTTCTGCCTGCCCACCGGGGTCTCGCCGCGATAGCCGATGCTGTCCAGCGCCTCGGCGACCGTGACGCCTTCGGCATCCTTGCGAGAGAGAATATCGTCGGTGGTGAAATCGCCCACAAAGGCGGCGGAGGCCATCATCGCCGGCGCGAAGCGCGAGCCTTCCTCGTTGGTCCAGTTGGCGATGCAAATCGGAATTTCGGTCTCGATCCCGGCATCGTTGAGTGTGCGGACAACTTCGAGTGCCGCCAGCGTTCCGAGCACGCCGTCGAACTTGCCGCCGGTGGGTTGGGTGTCCAGATGCGAGCCGAGCCCGACCGGCGGCTTCGACATGTCGCGGCCCTTGCGCAAGCCAAACATCGAACCGAGTGCATCGACATGCACTTCAAGGCCGGCGGCTTCGCAGGCGTTGCGGAACCAGTCGCGCACCTGTTTGTCCTCAGGCCCAAGGGTCAGCCGGCGCACGCCGCCCTTCGGCGTGGCGCCGAATTTCGCGGTTTCGTGGATAGTTCCCCAGAGTCTCGTGGAATCGATTTGCAGATTGGATGCGACAGGGGTCATGAAGCCATTCCAGCTCTCAGAGTTGCGCGCGCATGGCTTCAATGACGCGCCCGCAGCGGCGCGTCAATAACGGCGGCAGACTCCTGGGCAA
>DASQOU010000324.1:0-11590 GCA_035644295.1 Bradyrhizobium sp. | reverse complement strand
CGACCCTTACGTGCCGATTTCGATGACGCTGATGGGCGGCCCGATCGATACCCGCCGCAATCCGACGGCGGTCAACAATCTCGCCGCCGAACGCGGCATCGACTGGTTTCGCAATCACGTCATCACCAAGGTACCGTTTCCGCATCCAGGCGTGATGCGCGACGTCTATCCGGGCTTCCTGCAGCTCAACGGCTTCATCAGCATGAATCTCGACCGCCACATGGACGCCCACAAGGATCTGTTCCGGAACCTGGTGAAGGGCGATGGTGATCTGGTCGACAAGCACCGCGATTTTTATGACGAATATCTCGCGGTGATGGATCTGTCGGCGGAGTATTATTTGCAGACGGTCGATACCGTTTTCATCAAGCATGCCTTGCCGAAGGGGGAGATGACCCATCGCGGCAAGCCGGTCGACCCCTCGAAGGTCCGGCGCGTCGCGTTGATGACGGTGGAGGGCGAGAACGACGATATTTCGGGGCTCGGGCAGACCGAAGCGACCCACGAATTATGCAGTTCGATCCCCAATCACCGCCGCGTGCATTACGTGCAAAAGGGCGTCGGCCATTACGGCGTCTTCAACGGCTCGCGATTCAAGTCGGAAATCGTGCCCCGCATCTCCGATTTCATGATCTCGGCAGCAAACGTGAAGCCTTCATTGGCTTATGCCGCGGAGTAAGCGCGACTTGGCCGCTTTCGGTTCCGAACCAGGCGTTCGAGTGCGAATCAGCGATGATTCCAGGCAGGCGTAAGCCGCTGAATTGACCCGTGGAAAGCCTGATTTTCGGCCTTTCAAAGGAATGAATTTAATTTCGGTCCTTGGGACCCGGCAGCGGGCGGCTTCGGGGGCTGATTTTTTTGTTCCAGGCCCATCCTGTAGGGCCCTACGAGGGGTTGGCCACTGTATATTGGGCAAATGATTTGTTTTTGCGCCGAGCGATTTCAGTGGCGGCGGATATGGCAGAATCCGGGCGAACTTCTGATCCCCGGAATTGCAGACATGGCCACTCGCGCCCTCCTCTATCGGCGGCCTTACGAACCTTCTCGCCTTTTGGTCAAGCACGGCTCGCAAATCTACTCGGTACGGCTGCGCCGCCATCGGCGCGCGCGTCGTTACACCTTGCGCATTCATCCAAGCGACCGTGAAGCGATCCTGACCATGCCGCCGCGCGGCACGATCGCCGATGCCAAGGATTTCGCGCAGCGTCACGGCGGCTGGATTGCAGCGCGCCTTGGGCGGTTGCCGAAGGCGGCGCCGTTTCTTGCGGGCACCGTAGTTCCACTGCGCGGCGTCGCGCATCGAATCGTGCATCGCGCCGGACAACGCGGCACGGTATGGACCGAAATCCGCGAAAGCGGTGAGCGGATCCTCTGCGTCGCCGGCGGCGGCGAACATGTCGAGCGGCGCGTCCACGATTTCCTGAAGCGGGAAGCCCGCAAGGACCTGCAGAAGGCGTCAACGTCCTACGCCCAGGCGTTGGGCGTGAAGGTTAGACGGCTGTCGATTCGCGATCAGTCGAGCCGTTGGGGGTCTTGTACAACCGCCGGATCGCTGTCGTTTTCCTGGCGGCTGGTCCTCGCGCCGCCATACGTGCTGGACTACCTTGCCGCCCACGAAGTGGCCCATCTTGTCGAGATGAACCACTCGACGCGGTTCTGGCGGGTCGTTGCAAAGGTCTGCGGTCACGTCGAGCGTGCCAAGTACTGGCTCGACACCCATGGCAACGATCTGCATCGCTACGGCATCCAGGACTAGGCTGCCCTAGCGCACGCGAGCCGCTCATCCATCGAGCCGGAGCCTACGGCCACCAAGGCAAGGCCGACCTCGTGCTCCCGGAAAAAAGCCGGCTGTTGATCATCAGGCGGCGACGCTGTTATGCGCTTTTGATCAGCTCAAGAATTGCATATGGGTGTTGTCAGGCGGCACGTGGGGTTGGATAAGTCAACGATGCTTGGCGTGACAGTCCTGGGCGGAATCGTGACGGCGGTTCTGCTCCTTATTCAGATGGCCGCGACTCCGGCCGGCGCCGACACCATGGAGGCCGCGCTGCTGCGCGCCTATCAGACCAATCCGCAGCTCAATGCGCAACGTGCCTCGGTGCGCGCCACCGATGAAAACGTGGCGCAGGCCTTGTCCGGCTATCGCCCCAAGGTCACGGTGACGGCCAGTGGCGGCGGGCAATTTACCAATCAACTCACCAATGGTTCGAGCGGCAAGAAGATTGAGGAAGGGCCACAAGGCCCTCACGCGGTCGGGGCCGCGCTGACCCAGACGCTTTTCAACGGCAATCAAACCGCCAACAAGACCCGGGCTGCGGAAAGTCAGGTCCTGGGCGCGCGGGAAGGTTTGCGGCTGCTGGAGCAGTCCGTCCTGCTCGCGGCGGCCACCATCTATATGGATTACCTGCGCGATGCCGCCATTCTGGAGGTTCAACGCAGCAACACGAAGGTTTTGGAACAGACCCTGAGACAGACCCGCGATCGGTACGGTGCGGGACTTGTCACTCCCACCGATGTTGCACAATCGCAGGCGCAGCTTGCGGCAGGCCGTACCCAGGAACTCGCCGCCGAAGCCACGCTGGCGACGACGCGCGCGAATTTTCGCCGCATCATCGGCAACGAACCCGAGCAACTCGCGCCGGCCTCCCCCGTGGACCGCCATTTGCCGGAAACGCTGCAAGGCGCCGTCGATCTCGGCCTGGCGGAAAACCCGAACGTGACGGCCGCGATGTTCGGCATCGATGTCAGTTTCCTCACCGTGAAGGTCAACGAGGGGGCGTTGTTTCCGACCGTCACGTTGACCGCCAGCGTTCAGAAAACCTGGCAGCAGACCATCACGCAAATTCGGCATTTCAACGTTTCGGCGACAGCCCAGGTGAGCGTGCCGATCTATCAGGGCGGCGCGGAATATTCGCTGATACGGCAGTCGAAGGAAACCCTGGAGCAGCAGCGCCTCAATCTCGAGCAGGTTCGCGATCAAGCCCGTGCTGACCTTGTGACGGCCTGGGGGCAGCTGTTGGCAGGCAAGGCGCAGATCACATCCTCGCAAGCCCAGGTCTCGGCGTCGGAGATCGCCCTGACCGGCACGCGCAGGGAGGCAAGCGTGGGTCAGCGAACCGTACTCGACGTGTTGAACGCGCAGCAGGCGCTGGTCAACGCTCGCGTCGCGCTCGTTACCGCACAGCATGATCGCGTGGTTGCGTCATATGCCGTCTTGAGCGCTGTGGGCCGGCTGTCGCCCAGGGTGCTCCACCTCGCCACGCCGATCTACGACCCCAGCGTTCATTATCATCAGGTGCGTGACGACTGGTTCGGCGTTCGCGCCCCGGACGGCCGCTGAATCCGCAAGCCCAAGCGATATCCAGACGACGCTCTACTCGCAGATCGCCGCGAAAATCTACCGTCCGAACAGCCGGTCCATCAGCCAACCGTCCAGTCCGCTCGCCGCCTCGGGCCGAACCGATGCTCGCGTCGGCGCTGGCCTGCCTGCGATCGGTGCGAGCGGCGGGTTGGCCGCGATATTGGCTTGCGGCGCGGCCTGCACGATGTTCGAGAACAAGCCGCTCGCTTGCGAACCCGGCAAGGCCGCGACCGGCACGCCCTGATGGGCCGCCTTCATGAAACGGGTCCAGACTTCAACGGGCAGACCGCCGCCGGTTGCCTTCTTGGTCGGCGAATTGTCATCATTGCCGAGCCAGACACCGGTCACGAGATTGGAGGTGTAGCCGATGAACCAGGCGTCGCGGAAATCCTGACTGGTCCCGGTCTTGCCGGCGGCCATCCAGCCCGCTAGCTCCGCCTTGTGCGCGGTGCCGCTCAGCAGCGTCTCCTGCATCATGGTGTTCATCATCGCAACGTTGCGGGGTTCGATCACCTGGCCCAGTTGATCGGCGAGCCGCGCATACAGCACCTTGCCTTCGACGGTGCGGATTTTGTTCACGACATGCGGGGAGACGCCGAGGCCCCCGTTTGAAAACGGCACATAGGCGCCGACCAGTTCGACCAGCGAAACTTCGGAGGTGCCGAGCGCGATCGAGGCATTGGCATCGAGCTTCGATGAAATGCCGAGCCGGTGCGCGGTGCGCACCACATTCTTGGGACCGACTTCGAGCCCGAGCCGCACCGCTACCGTGTTGAGCGACATCGCCAGCGCCTGCGTCAGCGTCACCGCGCCGAAATATTCATGGCTGTAGTTCTCGGGTTTCCAACCCTTGACGTCGAGCGGCGCATCCTGCCGGATCGTCTCCGGCGTCAGACCGGCTTCGATTGCGGTGAGATAGACGAAGGGCTTAAACGCCGATCCGGGCTGACGCTTGGCGGTCACCGCGCGGTTATACTGGCTTTCGGTATAGTTGCGGCCGCCGACCATGGCACGCACCGCGCCATCAGGTGTCATCGCCACCAGCGCGCCCTGGCTGACATTGAACTTGACGCTTTTCGCCGCGAGCTCGTCGATCACGGCGGCCTCGGCGACGCCTTGCAGTTTCGGATCGATCGAAGTTTCGACCACGACACTCTGGTCGATCTGGCCGATGAGATCGTCGAGCACCTCACCGATCCAGTCCGCCACATAATTGACCGTGCCCGCGCCGGCCGGCTTCACATGGTAGGAGGGATGCCCGATCGAGGCCTGTGCCTGCGCTTCGGTGATGAATTTGGATTCCGCCATCGCGGTAAGCACCGTCTGCGCGCGCTGCTCGGCGCCTTCAGGGTTGCGGTTGGGCGCCAGTCGTGACGGCGACTTGACGAGCCCTGCGAGCATCGCGGCCTCCGCCAGCGTCACGTTCTTGGCGGACTTGCCGAAATAACGTTGAGCAGCGGCCTCGACGCCATAGGCGCCGGAACCGAAATAGACGCGATTGAGATAGAGTTCGAGAATCTCGGCCTTGGAGTGCTTGCGCTCCAGCCAGAGCGCGAGTTCGACTTCCTGCAACTTCCGCTGAAATGTGCGCTCCTGGGTCAGGAACAGATTCTTGGCCAATTGCTGGGTGAGCGTCGAGCCGCCCTGCGAAACGCCGCGATGCAGAATGTTCGCCACCGCGGCGCGGGCGATGCCGACAGGATCGATGCCGTAATGGGAATAGAAGCGGCGGTCCTCGATGGCGATAAAGGCCTTCGGCAGATGGGGCGGCAGATCCTTCAGCGCGACATTGGCCCCGGCCATTTCGCCACGTGTCGCCAGCACGCTGCCGTCGAGCCCGGTGATCTGGATCGTCGGCGGCCGTTTCGGGATTTCGAGCGATTGGATCGCGGGCAGATGCGCGCCGACCCAGACAATGACGCCGACCATCGCGATCGCGCCCCACAGGCCGAGCACCACGCCCCAATAGACCAGCCGCAACAGACCGCCGCGCGCCCGGCCTGTGGATTTGCGCTTGCGGCTGGCACGGCTGGCGCGCGGCTTCCGCTCGCGCGGCGCATCGTCATCGTCGTCATCCTCATCGATGATCTTGGGTTTGGGGATCCGTTTCTTCGGCTTTTCTTCTTCGGCCGGGGCGACGCGATCCCGCGGCCCGAGACGCAATTCCGCGAGCGAGGCGCCGAGGCCGAATTGCGGCTCCTTGCGCCCGCCGCCCTTTTTCCGTCCCCACGCCATACGCGAACGCCCACGTCGCCCAATCCGGGTCACGGTAGCGGGGCCGGTTTAAGGCCGTCTTAAACGATGGTTAATCGGGACGCCCGCCGTGATGCACAACTGCCTGAAAGACAAGACGTTCAGATAGGCTTAACCCTACCGCGGGCGAGAATTTGAGACTGCCATCGCGATCATCGTGCGCGATGGCAATCTCAGTCCTGACGATCAGGCTGAGCCGGCATCAGCCGGAAGCGCCCGTGTCCATGAGGATGGGACCAAACAGTTCCCAGCGCTCGCCGTTGAACTTCATCATCTGAAATTGCTTGTTGACCCGATAATCATCGGGCGTGGTGTTGCCGACGATTCCGGGCAGCGCGAGATCAAGCTGGACATCCTTCAGGTTGGTGGCCTGCTTCATCACGTTTTCACGGGTGAGATTGTCGCCGCATTGCTTCAAAACGTGAACCATCAGCTGCGCCGTGCTGAAGCCGTAGGCATTGAAGCTGGAATTCTTGTCGCCTTCCGGGAAATACTTGGCCATGAATTCGAAATATTTCTTCATGCCCGGATCGTCTTTCCAGGTCGGATCGAGCGGATCCTTGCCGTAGTTGACGCTGATGACGTCCTTGGAAGCCTCAAGGCCTGCGGGCTGCATCACCGCGCCCACGGACGTGGCGTTGATGTCGAGGATATGCACCGGCTTCCAGCCGAGTTCGGCGTTCTTCTTGATCGCCTGTGCCGCGAATTTCGGCGTTGACGCGCTGAAGAACAGGTCGGCGCCGGCCGACTTCAGCTTGAGGATTTGCGAGTCGATGGTTGGGTCGGTCATTTCGTACGACGCCTCGGCCACGACCATCGTCGCGGCCCTTTCGCCGAGGCCGGCCTTGATGCCGTTGAGATAATCCCTGCCGAGATCGTCGTTCTGGTAGAGTATGCCGACCTTGGCGTTCGGATATTGCTTGAGAATGTATTGGCCGTAGATGCGGCCCTCGACGAAGTAGTTGGGGTTGAAGCCAAGCGTCCACGGGAAGTTTTTCGGATCGGTGAATTTTGTGGCGCCGGTGGCGGCGAACAATTGCGGGACCTTCTTCGTGTTGAGGTACTTCTGGACCGCCGCGTTGGAGGGGGTGCCGATGATCTGGAAGGTAAGCAACACCTCGTCACTCTCGACCAGTTTGCGCACCTGCTCCACGGCGTTGGGGGGACTATAGGCGTCGTCGTACTGGATCAGGTTGATCTTGCGGCCATTCACGCCGCCTTGCTGATTGATCATGTTGAAATAGGCCGCCTGGGCCTTGCCGATGGTGGCATAGGCGGAAGCCGGCCCGCTGAATGGCACGGTCTGGCCGATCTTGACCTCGGTATCGGTCGCGCCGGGGTCGTAGTTTTTCTGCGCCTGGGCCGACGACGCCGATAGCGCAAGGGCAACCGCCGTCCCGGTGACGAAATGAAAAAGGCTGTTCCTCATGCCGCTGCCTCACCTTAGGTTTTTGACTATGCCAATGATCTGTCTGTCATTGCTGCCTGCGATACTGGATGAACGAATATGGCAATACAAGCTGATACGGGTCGGAAAGTTCATGCCAGCCAGAGCAGGACCAAAGCGGCCGCGGCAGGCGCCGCCTGGACCAACAGAATCCTGCGGCTGACGGTAGCCGCGCCATAGACGCCGGCGACGATCACACAAAGCAGGAAGAACACTTTGATCTGGAAGGCGAACCCGGGAGTGGCCTGAACCAGTCCCCAGATCAGGCCGGCGGCAAGAAAGCCGTTATAGAGTCCCTGGTTGGCGGCCAGCACGGCGGAGTCAGCCGCCTTCTCGGGCGAGTTCCGAAAAGTCTTCAGGCCCAACGGTTTGGTCCAGAGGAACATCTCCAAAACCAGAAAATAAACGTGCAGCGCCGCCACCAGCGCCACCAATGTGTTGGCAATTGCGTTCATTTTGTTCTCCCCCTAAGACGCGAGGCGAATGATCGCCCACATGGATGATAGCACGCCGCAAGCGGTGACGGCTGGCAACGAGGCAATGACATGACAGGCCATATCGATCCGACGAAGGAAGTGTTCGCCCGGTTTCGCGACAACAATCGCGAAGGCGCCATTCACATGCTCAATCTGGTTCGCTTACGCGATCGCGCCGCCTATCCCGACGGGCGGACCGTCACCGGTGCGGAAGCCTATGCCGCCTATGGCCGCGATAGCGGGCCGGTATTCATGCGTGTCGGCGGCAAGGTGGTCTGGCAAGGCAGCTTCGAATTGATGCTGATCGGACCGGGCGACGAGCACTGGCATCACTGCTTTATCGCGGAATATCCGAGCGTTGCCGCCTTCGTCGAAATGATCCGCGATCCCGTTTATCGGGAAGCCGTGAAACACCGGCAGGCCGCGGTGGAGGATTCACGGCTCATTCGCCTGCAGCCGCGCGCGGTGGGCAAGACCTTTGGCGAGATTCCGGGATAGGGCTGGGGCGTGAATCCATAAATTCAGAGTGGTTGTTGGACGTCCGCTTTTGTGCGCATTACGGACTCAAGTCAGACGTCGCACCAGGTCGCGCGTGCCGCCGGTCACCAACACGCGCTTGTCCGCGAACTCGTCCGCAGATGTGGGGAACGGGTAGGACTCGGTCATGCTCAGGCCAGTGCTCTGTTGTGGATGATGATCAACTGGGTGATCCGCTCATCCCGGAGGCTGAAGTAGAGGCTCAGAATCAACGGGTCGGGCAGGCCGGTTTTGTCGTAGGTCCCATCGGTGCGTGCGTGGACGGTGATGTCGCCGTGGCGATCTACGGCCCGCAAGGGCGTGAAGGTGACGCGGTCGCCGAAGATCTCTTTCGCCGCGAAAGCGCGGATCGCCTCGGCTCCGGCGAATTCGCGCTGGACATCATTGACCAAAGCATCCGGGTCGAAAGTCGCCATCCAGGCATCGATATCGTGGCCGTTGCAGGCAGCGAGGTGGCGAGCGATGGCTGGCGGTAGATCGTTGGTTATATCGCTGGGCATGGCTGGCTCCATCAAATTTGGGGAGAAACGGTGCGGCTCCGTGGTCACCCCGGCCCGGAGCCCGACCTGAAGGGTCTCGCCTCGGGACCACACGTCAGTGAGGCCAAGGTATCAATTCCATCGAAGAGGTATTAGCCGTTGCTCTTACCTTTTATTTGTAGAGCCAAGGCTTGTAGGCAATCTCGACGTTGTATCCGTCCGGGTCGCCGATGTTTGCCGCGAAGTAGTCGGCACGCCATTCGGGCCGAAGGCTCGGTTCCTTGATTGAAGTAGCTCCCACGTCTATCGCCGCCTTGTAGCTGGCCCTGACAGCGTCCGCGCTCTTGGCGGTGAAGGCGACGTAAAGGTCTTTGGCGACTTCGCCATTCTTCAGCCAGAAACCCGGATCGCTATTGATGGCGAAACCGAGAAGTCGATCGAACTTGTAAGGCATGTCGATGCCAAGCGGCTCAAGCACCTTCTTGTAAAATTCGCTCGACCGATTCAGATCCGAGACGGGGAGGTAAATATGGTCAATCATGGCCTTCCTCCTTTCGTTTCACTGTTGCAGCCCCGCGGATCCGCGCAAGCTATTCTCCTGAAGTCGTTTTACTTGTTGCCGCCGTTCGCGAAGATGATTTCTCCCGTGAGCCAGCCCGCATCATCCGAGGCAAGAAATACGGCCACGCGCGCGATGTCCTCGGGTTGGCCCAAGCGGCCCAGCGGCGTACTGGCGATCACCTGCTTCTTAAACTCCGGGCCCATGACGCCCGCCGCGTGCGCACCCTCCGTTTCGGTTCCACCGGGACTGAGAGCGTTAACGCGGATTTTCCTGGGGCCGAACTCTTTTGAGAGCACGCGCGTCAAGCCATCGACAGCGCTCTTTGACGCCACGTAGATCGAAAGGGTCGGGTCGGCAGCGACACTCTCCGTCGATCCGATGTTGATAATGCTGCCGCCTTCCGCACCGAAGGCCGGCAAAGCGGCTTCGATCATGAGGAACGTGCCAAGCACATTCGTGTTGAACTGACGGTGAAACTCCTGCTCGCTGAACTGCTCGAAGGGTGCGAACGAGAAGACGCCCGCGTTATTCACGAGCACATCCGGGCGGCCGAAGGCTTTTTTCGCCTCCGCGACGAGGCGTTGCGCGTCGGACCTCTGCGCCACGTCGCCTTGCACGGCGGTGGCTCGCCCGCCTTTGCCAGTGATTTCGCGCACCACCCGTTCCGCGCCTTCATGATCGCGCGCATAGTTCACAACCACCGCCGCGCCTTCCGCGCCGAACGCTTTTGCAATGCCCGCTCCGATTCCTTTTGAAGCGCCTGTCACTATCGCAACCTTGTTGTCGAGCCGTTTCATGGCATCACCTCGTTCATTGCCGGCGATGCAAACCTATTAATTCGACCAAGCGGGCATTAGACGTTCAGTTCGGATAGCATCGATCCCATTGGGGAATAGATCAGGTTTCCTCGTCAGCAAGCAGCTCAGCCAGAAAGTCAACAAACACGGCGACTTTGCTGGGCTGACGGCGGGACGCGGGTCGCACGGCGCTGATCGGAATTCTGGCCGGCTCACAATCGCGCAGGATTCGCCGCGCGGTTCCGGCGCGTATGTCGGCCGCAAAAAGCCAGTATGGCGCCTGGGTGATACCGAGGCCGGCAAGGACCGCGGCGCGTTGCTCTTCGCCATCATTGCTGCGAAACGCTGCCGCCGCCTGATAGGGTATCATCCCCGCGCGGCTGGCGAAGGTCCAGGGCCGCGGACCATCCTGTGAGACGAAAATCACGCCGTCATGACGGTCGAGATCGCTGAGGCGCGTGGGCTCTCCTTTGCGTTCCAGATACTCCGCGGAAGCGACGGCAACGACGGCGGACTCGCCGATCTTTCGCGCGACAAGGCTAGAGTCCGAAAGGGCGCCATTGCGAATGGCGAGGTCGATACCTTCTTCGACGAGATTGCTGGTCCGCTCGGAGACCAGCATCTCGACGACGACGTTGGGATAACGCGCGCGGAACGAAGGTAGTTTCGGCACGACATAGCGGCGAGAGAAGCCGGGCGCGGCGGTGACGCGCACCACGCCAGACGGCGAGGCCTGTCCCGAACCGACGCGGGATTCCGCTGCTTCGAGATCGCCGATGAGTCGCACGGCAGATTCGTAAAAGTCGCGCCCGGCCTCGGTCAGGCTCAGACTGCGGGAGGTGCGCATAAGAAGCTGCGCACCGAGATGTTCTTCGAGCGCTGCGACCTGCTTGCTGATCGCCGGCTGCCCTGTCCCAAGCTCGCGCGCAACCGCCGAAAAGCTCCCGCTTTCGACGACGCGCACGAATATCTTGATGCCTTCGAGCCGATCCATACGATCCTCCTATGGAAGTAGGTTATCATGCTGAGGAATAGATCGTGCATGATCCCGGGCTAATCTATTCCGGAATTGGGGCGGCCGTCGCGGCCACGCGGATCACGCGATCGAGTGGTGCATCTTTGCTGCGGAGCAGCGATGTCTGCTAATGGGATGGTCCGGCCGTGCTCCTGCCCCGCCAGCAAGCGAAGCTGGCAAGGGGCGCCAAAGACAAGGAGCACGCCATGCCTCAGACACCTAATACCGCGATCGCCGTGATCGGCATCGATATCGGCAAGAACTCGTTCCACGTCGTGGGCCACGATGCGCGCGGCGCCATCGTGCTGCGGCAAAAGTGGTCGCGTGGCCAAGTGGAAGCGCGGCTCGCCAACATACCGCCTTGCCTGATCGGCATGGAAGCCTGCGTCGGCGCACATCACCTGAGCCGCAAACTCGCATCGCTTGGACACGATGCCAGGTTGATGCCGGCCAAATATGTTCGCCCCTATAGCAAAGGACAGAAGAACTGACTTCAATGATGCCGAAGCGATTGCCGAAGCAGTGCAGCGCCCGACGATGAAGTTCGTGGCGACCAAGACCGCGGAGCAACTGGATCTGCAGGCGCTGCATCGGGTGCGCGAGCGGCTGGTGTCGCAACGCACCGGCATCATCAACCAGATTCGCGCCTTCATGCTGGAACGC
>DASQOU010000323.1:0-2099 GCA_035644295.1 Bradyrhizobium sp. | reverse complement strand
TGCAGCAGGGCGGCAATTCGAACCTGTTCGTGATGGATCTGCGTTCGAAGTCGACCACGCGCCTCACCGACACTCCGGCGATCGATACCTCGCCGTCCTATGCGCCCGATGGGGCTCGCATATGTTTCGAATCCGACCGCGGTGGAAAGCCGCAGATCTATGTGATGCCGGCGGCCGGCGGACCGGCGCAACGCATATCCTTTGGCGAAGGCAGCTATTCCACCCCGGTCTGGTCGCCGCGCGGCGACTACATCGCCTTCACCAAGCAGGGCGGCGGACAGTTTTCCATCGGCATCATGAAGCCCGACGGCTCCGGCGAGCGGATCCTTACGTCCGGCTTCCATAATGAAGGACCTACCTTTGCGCCGAACGGCCGCGTTTTGATGTTCTTCCGCGACCCCGGCGGCAATGCCGGACCTTCGCTGTTCACCGTGGATATTTCCGGACGTAACGAACAGCGGGTTCCAACCCCCGGTTTTGCCTCCGATCCGGCATGGTCGCCGCTGCTATCGTAGCATCGGCGCCCTGCGACGGTAGTGGCCATGACGCGACCGGCAAGCCTTGCCTAGCATGCTGATTTGCTGAGCAGATTTGGTTTTTCCGGACGCAAAACAACTTCCCGGTAACGATGTTCCCTCAGAAAGACTTCATCTGCGGAAGGTAGAACTACGCACGCCAAGAGGACGTGCGCGAAACCTGATGCAGCTTGCAAGCGAAACCAGAGATCCCGAGCAGAAAATTTCGTCGTCGATTTACGTGGCGCTGATCGATTCGCTTTTCCAAAATCCGGCGCCGTTGTTCGCGGGCGCCGTCCTGGTTGCCGTGGCGGCGGTCATGACGGCTCTGAAGACCCAGGAAAATCTGCTCTGGCCATGCGCTGCGTTTCTGATCGTGTCCGGCGCTGCCCGTGCGGTCGATATGTATCGGTACAGCACGCGCAAATCCGCTCTGACCAGCGATGAAGCCGCACGTTGGGAGATGCGCTATCAGATCGGGGCGATGGTCTATGCCGTTGCACTTGGAACCTGGTGCTCGGTCGCTCTGCTCATCAGCGACGATGCCGTGGCCCACATGATTTGCCTGTCGGTCACCACCGGGTATGTGGCGGCAGGTGCGGGCCGGACCTATGGAAGGCCGTGGATATTCCATGTGCAGATCGCACTCGCCTGCGGTCCGACGGCGATCGCGCTGGCGCTCCATGGCACACCCTATTACGTCGGGATCGCGTGCGTCAGCGCGGTGTTCTTTCTGGCGCTCAAGCAGATCTCGACTAATTTGCAGCGGATTTTCGTTCAGGCACTTGTAGCGCGGGAGCGCGAGGCGGCGCTGGCCGGTCAGTTCGACACCGCGCTGAACAATATGCCTCACGGTCTTTGTATGTTCGCCGCGGATGGAAGTCTTGCGGTGATGAATCATCGTTTCAGTGAGATGATGAACCTGTCGGACGATCTCGTGCATCGTGGCGCCGACGCGCCGGACATCGTCGCCGCCTGTGTCAGCGCCGGATCAATCGCGACTTCCAGCGGAAGCATCATCCTGTCGGAAATCGAGAATTCACAGGCCAGGGATATCATCACCACCGATCCGGATGTCGCCAGAGCGCGGTCGCTGTCATGGGCGTTTCAGCCGATGGCGGGCGGCGGCGCCGTCGTGCTGGTCGAAGACATCACCGAACGTCGGAACGCGGAAGCCAGAATCACTCACTTGGCGCGTTACGACGAACTCACGTCGCTTCCCAACCGGGTCAATTTCCGCGACGAGATCGAGCGTCTTCTGGCGGTTCCGCACCATGACGTGCGGCTGTCGGCATTGCTGTTCGTCGATCTCGATCAATTCAAGCAGGTCAACGACACCTTGGGTCACCCTTGCGGCGACCAGTTGTTATGCGCCGTCGCCGGCAGGTTGCGCGAAATGCTGCGCCCGGAGGATTTCGTGGCGCGGTTCGGCGGCGACGAATTCGTGGTGTTCCAGCAGAACATCGCATCCAACGAGGATGCCGCGGGTCTCGCCCGGCGCATCGTCGATCGCCTCAGCGAGCGCTACAAGATCGACAATCATCTGGTCGAGATCGGCGCCAGCGTCGGCATTGCAATGACGTC
>DASQOU010000322.1:0-9070 GCA_035644295.1 Bradyrhizobium sp. | reverse complement strand
CCTACCACGTGCCGCTGTGGTCGGTCACCCAGATCAATAAGGGAGCGGAGCGTACGCCGCTGGTGCCGGGCGAGCGCGTCGTCGTTCCGCGCCACCTGGTACCGCTGGTTGAGGTCTCGGGGCCGCCGCCGTCGAGGGCGTCAACGCCGCGGTAGCCAAGCTGTTGCACTATGCGCTTCCGTTCAGCGCTGCGGCAGGAACGGCACCAGCATCGGAACGCGGCGGCAGTAGGGTCCGTAAGCCTCCGCGCCGAGTTCGTTGGTTAGAAAGCCTTCCTCCATGCGCGCCTTCTGCCAGAGGCCGAAGGCGATCAGCAACGTCCCGAGCATTGCGGTCGCCGTCCCGACCGCAATGCCTGTCGCGATCATGGCGGCGATAAGCCCGGTATAGATCGGATGACGTACCAGCCCATAAGGGCCGGTGTCTATGACCCGGTGGCCTTCCTTGCGCGTGATGGCGTTCGACCAGAAACGACCGAGATGAATTCGCGCCCACCACGTGAACAGGCAGCCCGCTGCGGTCAACGCTGCAAGCAGATAGGTACCGCCCGTGCCGACCTGCAATAACGGCTTCTCTCCCAGGACTCGAGCTGTCCACGGCGTCAGCAGGATGGCCCCCACGAGAATGGGGATGCGATAGGCCCGCGAGTCCCAGGTCCTGACGTGCTTTTCGGTTCGGGCAGAAAAGAACGAACCCACGCCCCAGCTGATGAGCCACGCCACCCAGATAAGGGCCAACAATTGGGTGGGCCAAGTTGCGGTCCATCCACTCCAGACAAAGGCAAGAAATTGGTTCGGGTCATGCGTCATGGACGAATTATATTCCTGATTGGACGGCACTGGCAAATGCCGGAAAAGCCGAGGTGGAGGCGGGATTTACAACCCCAGCGATTTGCCGCGAGCGCCGAGAAGATAGGCGATGGTGTCGCGCAATGCAGGCTCGACAGGGCGGGGTGCATAGCCAAGCTCCTGTTGCGCCTTTTCGATCGACAGCTCCGTCGCCCGCAACGCGATCCGGACGCCTTCAGCCGTACCGGACGGCGGACGGTGCGTCACATGATCGGCTACGAACTCCAGCATCGTCGCGGCTACTTCCGCCACCCGGCCGGGAATTGGAATGGAGATGTAGCGGCGGCCGCTGATCGTCGCCATCAGCTGCAGAATTTTTTTCAGCGAGATACTTTCGCCGCCGAGTATGTAGCGATGTCCAATTCGCCCATGTTCCATCGCTAGAATGAGGCCCGCGGCGACATCGCGCACGTCGACCAGATTGACGATGAAATCGAGATACATTTGAACGCGCCCGCTCAGAAAGTGCCGGAGCATCGCTGTCGGCGGCGTGAGGTTGTGATCATGAGGTCCGATCGGCATCGTCGGTGTGCCGATGACCAGCGGAAATCCGGATGCCGCGGTCTGCGCGGCGAACTGTTCGGCAAGCATTTTTGAGCGTGTGTAAAGACCTGGCATTTCCTTGGATGGCAGCAGGCTGGGCTCGCCGGCTGCGTGCGGTAACCGCGATGGTCGGAATAAGATGGATTCGGTCGAGCAATGCAGAAAACGAGCAATCCCGCGCTTGCGTGCGGCAGCGATCACGACCTCCGTGCCGCGGTAATTCACAGCGCAGAAATCGCTCCTTTGAGGTATCCACATACCGGGAAGGCCGGCAAGATGATAAACCTCAGCGACGTCGCGGACGGCGTCTTCCACCAGATTCGGATCGAGCACCGAACCCGCGAGATATTCGACGTCCGGGACGGCACAAATCGGGGGGCGAAGATCCAGAACCCGCACCTTCCGACCGCCAGCGGCGAGCGCCGATACAAGGTGCTGTCCGATAAAGCCGGTGCCGCCAGTGACAAGTACCCGGGTCATGAATGTGGCAGCGGCTCGACCTGACGTTCCTCGGCAAAGGGTGAAGAGCCGCGCGGCAATTGCTGTGGAGCGCGCTCGATAATGGTTGCAAGATCTTGCCGAAAACCGAGCGCAATGAATAATTTCGCCACCACGAACATCGGCCCGAGCAGCAAATGCGTCGGGTTATCCACCAGCGCCGGCTGTCGGCGTTCGAAAAACCGGTGTCCGACAACCTGAAAGCTCACGCCGACGACGATCAATGCGGCGGTGATCGACCACACACTGACGGAACCGGCATGGTTCACGATCATCGCAGCGGTCGAAAGCAACAGCACAGCAGCGCCAACAATCCCAGCTCCCACGGCTGCGTCGAGCAATAACCAATAGACCAGCACCGGCAACACCATCACGGGCGCCAACGTGACGTGCGCGCCCAGCGTTTGAATGTGCCAGAGGCTGAGGGGGAGCACCGCGGCCAGGAACAACGCTACGATACCAAACACGTGCATCGCGCAATTCCAGGGATCGCGGTGATATTCCACGTAATCCGCAAGCTGACGCTTGAAAGAGGCATTCATGTAAGGGGCTCGCTACAACCTTCGCGCGCGGGAAGCACTCCAAAGGGCTTATGTCATGAAATTCAGTGGGCTTCACCGCAGCGTCCCGATACTTAAACTTGGGATCCGCCCGAAGTCAAATAACGGCCGAGGGCGTTGGCATGTCGTATTTTTGTGTCCGCTCCCAGCTAGATTCGGCCGTTCAACGCGAAGATCTCGTCCTCACGAATGGACAAGACGCCACGCAATTGCGCCAACCGCGCCCAACCAGAGAAGCAGGGCGGCACCGGCCTGAATGCCAAAGCCCGGCCCACGCTTGTTGGCGGCTTTAGAGTAGCCGCTCAGATAAAGAATACGGCCCGCGATCCAGACCACGCCCAGTGCGGCCGCGATCGCATCGCTGATGTAGATCGCAAACAGCCAGAGCGCCGGCAGGAAGATCGGCAACCACTCCAGCGTGTTCATCTGCACGCGAAACACCCGCTCGAAATCAGGATTGCCCGATATCGCCGGCGCCTTGATGCCGAAGGTGCCGCGCGCCTTGGCAACCTGCGCGCTGGTCAGGAAATAGAACAGGATCGCAAGACAGGTCACGAGTGCCGTCAGATGAAACATGGTGGGCATTCCTTTATTCGAAGCGATGACGTCGGCTTCAATAGCCGGTCATCTCCAGATAACCAACCCCGCTGTGGGTCCCAGCAAAACCGATCGGTCCTTCCCAATAGGGAAAGCTCGTTCCCATCCAGCTCCTGGCATTGAGAGGCACACACGAGATCGTCAGCGCCAGAGCTGGAATGGCGATATCCCATGTGGTCGGGATTTTACGCCCCTCGATCTCGGTCACGGCCTTCGGCATCATGGTGATTTCAGAGGATGCGATTTGTCTTGCTTCGCCGTCAGGCAAAAACCACTTGCCGGAAATGTAGTTTTTGCCGACACTCTGACGCAGCCGAAACAGCATGAGTTTTTCTCCGGACTGGAAATGCAGCGATAACCAGTCCCACCCGGTTTGATCGGAGGCGAGCGGCTGGCTGCTCCATTCCCGGTCCATCCAGGCTTGTCCGGTGACGTTGACGGGCTTGTCGTCGATGGCGATGCTGCCGCTCGCCTTGAAGTAAGGCTGGCTGAAATAATACGAGGCCTGTCCCCGCTCTGATTTCCGGCTGTAGCCGGCCTCTCCCTGCAACACCAGCGCGTGATCGGCATCGAGCCGCAGCGCGTAGGCGAAATCGGCGCCCGACGCGCTGAGTTCGAGCGGCGCGAGGGTGTCGTCGCGCGTTTGATCGAGGCCGCGCATTTGCCAGGCGTCGATCCAGGCCCGATACGGTCCGGTCTCGACGCCGGCCTGGCCGATACCGCCACGGGCGAAAGCTTCGCTGAAGCGATGGGTGTCGGCGCGCGTGACGGCCGCGTGGCCCATCCAGATCTGCTGATTAGCCCATCCCTCCTGCGGTGCGCCGGGATGCATGGCCTGACGAAACAAGGTCCATTGTGCGCCATAAGCCCGGCCGGCCGCATCCATGAGATTTGCGGTCACGTACCACCACTCGATCCGATAATCAGGATGCGGGCCATGATCGGCAGGAAAAACAAGGGTTTTGCCGGGGACGACCGCGGCGAAGCCGTCTCCCCTCATACCAAGCCCGGCGAAGCCCTGCGCGAAACCGGGCTTGCGATCCAGCGCGAGAACAAGCGCGCCGCCCGCGAAGGCGCGACGCGATATTCGATACCTATCGTTCATCGGCGAAAATCTTGATCAGGGCGGCCGGCTGCATCCGCGCCAGCTTGAGGACGGGAATTGCGGCGGCAACCAGCGAGGCCGCCATGGCCACGCCGAGAAGTTCGAGCAATTGCAGCGGAAAGACGTGAAACGGCAATCGCCAACCGAACGCTTTCACGTTGACCACCGCGATCAGGCACCAGGCGACCAGCAGGCCGAGCGGCAGCGCGAGCAGGGCCGTGATCAGCGCGACCGACAAGGTCTTCAGAAGTTCGATGGCCGCAAGCTGCCGTCGGGTGATCCCGATGGCCCAAAGCGGCGCAAGCTGCGGTAGCCGGGAGTTGCCGAGCGTGAGCAGGCTCGTCAGCAGGGCGACGCCGGCCACGCCGAGCGTAAAGGCGTTCAGCGCCGCCGTCACGGCGAAGGTCCGGTTGAAGATCCGCGTCGATTCCGCCTTCAACGTCGCCTGATCGACGAGGTTGCGACCGTCCAATCCAAACTTGTCCTGCAACGCCGACATCAGCGGGGGGACCGCGGCAGGGTCGACGCGCAGACCCAACCGCGTCAGGGGGATATTCGGAAAATGCCGGGTCAGCGCGGCGAAATTGACGGCAACCTGACCCTTCGGATTGCCGTAATCGGCATAGATGCCGACCACTTCAATTGCCCAGTTGCCTCCCGGCGCGGGCACTTCGACTTGATCGCCGATGGCAAGTTTCATGCGACGCGCCAATTGTTCGCTGACGAAACCGGCATCGCCGGGACGAAGCCTGTTCCAGGCATTCTCGGTGGACTGCAGCAACGGCCAGCGCTCGCGATAGGTGGCGTGATCTGGGAGGCCGAGAATCTCCACCGGCGCGCCTCCGATCTGGGTGTCGGCTCGGCCGCCGGGCAGGATCGCTGCGACCTCTGGACGCTCACGCAGCCACGCGGTGATGGCTGCGGCTTGCGCATCGTCTGATGCATTGATGTAAACGTCCGCCGCCAATCGTCCGTTGAGCCAACCAATGAAGGTCCGGCTGAAGGTTTCGACCATGGTGCCGACGCCGACATTGACCGACAGCGCCAGCAACAGCGCCATCAACGCCAGCGACAATCCCGAAAGCTGTTGCCGGCTGTCGGCCCAGAACCAGACCGTAAGCGCGTGCTGCGCACGCCGCTGACCCAACGCAAGGATCAACTCCAGCATCGCAGGCAATCCAAGTGCTGCGCCCAGCAGCATGGCGGCGAGTACTGCAAAACCTGAAACAAGGGAATCGCCAAGCCAAAGGAAGCCGGCGGCGGCGACGAACACGGTAACAGCGACCGCGCTCTGAAAAATCAGCCATCTGTGCTGTGCCTGTTGCCACGCATAGGGTTGGGCCGCGGCCAGCACCGAAAGGCGGATCGCCTTCAAGAGGCTTGCGGCTGCCGCCAGCAGCGCGCCGAGCACGCTGATGGCGAGGCCCGCGATCCACCATTCTGGCTTGAGCGTAAGCTCGCCGGGAATCTGCGCGCCATAGAGTCCGCGCAACGAGGCTGCGACATCGGGGAGCAGCGCGGCCGCGATCAGGTAGCCGCAGACCAGACCCACCATGCCTGCAACCAGCGCCATCGATATCAGTTCAAGCACGAGTACCGTGTTCAGCATGCGTGCAGAAACCCCGCAGGCGCGCAAGGTCCGCAACATCGGCAGACGTTGCTCGAATGCAAGGCCGACCGCGGAGTTGACGATGAACAATCCGACGAAGAATGACAGCAGGCCGAACGCCGTCAGGTTCAGATGAAAACTGTCGGTGAGGCGTTCGAGATCGCTTTCCGCGTTGGGCTCAACCAGGCGGAGCTTGTCGCCGGCGATAGCTTCAAGCGGTTTACGCGCGCCTTTGGCCTTGCCGATCAGGAGCCGGGAGACTTGATCGGGCATTTTGAGAAGCCGCTGCGCGATGCCGATATCGACCACCATCACACCGGGTACCAGTTGCGCTGCTACGCGAAGCGGCGGCAACGGAATGCTACCGCTCGCCTGCGGCGAGGCGCCTTGCGGCAGGCCAAGCTCGGCAAGCGTCTCGGGTGCCACCAGCGTTTCTCCAGGCGGCGTGACGAAGGATTGCAGGCCTGCCCTCCCGATCGCCGGTGCATTGCCGACTTCGGCAGGCAATGTGACCGGTTCGATACCCAAGAGCCGGAAAGCCCTGCCGCCGATCTGGATGCGGCCCTCGAGAACCGGAGACACAGGCCAGCCGGCGCGGCGCAGGTCGACGAAGAGCTGCTGCGGGAAGGGTGCGCCGTTGTGGCCTACCAGCGACGCCGTTCGCGCGCCCCCGAAGGTGGCGGCCGCGCGGTCGTAACTGTTGCGGGCCTGCTGGTTCAGTGCCTGCACGCCGCTCCACAGCGCGGTCGCCGAAATCAGGCCGACCAGCAACGTGGCGAGTTGCATCGGATGGCGTCGCCAATGGCTCAACAGGACCGCGAGAATCCACAAGGCCCGCGTCACGTGATCAGCCCCGCGCTGAGGTTGATGTGACGGTCGAGTGTGGCCGCCAGCCGCGCCGAGTGGGTCACCATCAGCAGGCCGCAGCCGGTTTGCGCGACCAGATCGCGGGTCAGGGCCAGAACGTCATCGGCGGTCGCCTCGTCAAGATTGCCGGTGGGCTCGTCGGCGAGCAGAAGCAGCGGCTTGACCGCGAGCGCCCGGCCGATCGCAACCCGCTGCTGCTGACCGCCGGATAACTGTTCGGGATAGCGATCCAGAAGGCTGCCGAGCCCCAATCGCTGCACAAGCTCGGCATGCCAGGCTGCATCGTGGCAGCCGGCAATGCGCGCCTGAAACGCGAGGTTATCCCTGACATTGAGGCTCGGGATCAGATTGAATTGCTGAAATACCAAACCAAGCCGGTCGCGCCGCAAAGCCGCCAGGCCCGCATCAGTGAGATCCGAGATGGATGTCTCGGCAAGCCTGATCTCGCCGCCGTCCGCCCGATCGAGGCCCGCGATCAGGTGCAGAAGCGTACTCTTGCCGCTGCCGGATTCGCCGGTCAGCGCGACGCGCTCGCCTGCTGCGACGCTCAGGTTCACCCCGCGCAGTACGGCGATGTGATCGCCCGCGGAACGGTAGGCCTTGGTCAGATTGCGAACGCTCAGCACGATCTGGTTGCTTGTTGTCATGCGAAGCGTGTCACCGTCCCTTTGATGGGTGGTCAACATATCAAGACCATAGCCGGAGATCACGGCCTCAAACACGACGGCGACGCGATCGTGATCCGGTGCAGCTTCCGTCCAAGGCCGTGTCGGGCGGCAGTTTGATAACAGGGCGATGCTGTCAAATCCCCGGTTGCATTGTCCGATCTGGCTTGGGTAGCATCAGGTCGGGCCGATTCAACAGAGCTGGCAAAGCGACCGTGAGAGGACGACCATGACCACGCAGCCCACCCCCCAAGGGGCCTGGAGGATGACGTTTCTCCTGTTTCTCTTCATGCTGGTGAATTTCGCGGACAAGATCGTGGTCGGCCTCGCGGGTGTACCGATCATGACCGAGCTAAAGCTCGAGCCGGAGCAGTTCGGCTTGCTTGGCTCGGCGTTCTTTTTCCTGTTTTCGATCTCGGCGATCGCCGTCGGTTTCCTGGTCAATCGCGTCGCGACCCGCTGGGTCTTGCTTGTGCTCGCAGTCATATGGGCGCTTACGCAGTTCCCGATGGTGGGTACGGTCAGTTTCTCTACGCTGTTGATCTGCCGCGTCATCCTTGGCGCCGGCGAGGGCCCGGCGGGTGCGGTGGCGGTGCATGCGATCTACAAATGGTTTCCTGACGAGAAGCGAACCCTGCCCACGGCGGTGCTGTCGCAGGGATCGGCATTCGGCGTCATCCTCGCCGTACCGGCGCTGAACTGGGTGATCGTCAAGTACGACTGGCACTACGCGTTCGGCGTGCTGGGTGTCGTTGGCCTGATGTGGGTGGTGGCGTGGTCGATCCTGGGCAAAGAGGGCCCGCTGGTGCAACCCGCTACTGTGATGGCTGGTGCGGAACCCCGCATTCCCTATTTCCAGCTTCTGACATCGCGGACCTTTGTCGGCTGCTGTGCAGCGACTTTCGGCGCCTATTGGGCGCTGTCGCTGGGCCTCACCTGGTTCACGCCCTTCATCGTCAAGGGGCTTGGCTTCTCGCAACAGGACGCAGGCTGGATCTCGATCTTGCCATGGGTGTTCGGTGCCGTTGTCGTGCTCCTCACGGGGTGGGTTTCTCAGGTGCTGATGGCGCGGGGCGTTTCTACCCGCGGCGCGCGCGGGGTGCTGGGCGCGGTCCCCCTGATCGTCGGCGGATCGATCCTTGCCGTTATCCCTTATGTCGAGGGCGCTGGGCTGCAGATCGCCTTGCTGGTGGCAGGGTCGGGGCTTTGCGGATCGATTTACGTGGTCTGCGCGCCGATGATCGGCGAGTTCACACCGGTGTCCCAGCGCGGCGCGGTGATCGCGATCTACGGGGCAATCTATACGCTTGCCGGCATTGTGGCTCCATCGGTAATGGGGAGCATGATCCAGCGTGCGTCAGGGCTGCTTGATGGCTATATGACCGGCTTCACCATCAACGCCGTGATATTGATCGCCTCCGGCTTGCTCGGCCTGCTGCTGCTTTGGCCCAATACCGAGCGTGCGCGCTTGATGGGCGGGGCGCGGCAACCGAAATTCGCCTGATACGGCGTCTGGCGCTGTGACTGCCCTGACTCAGGGATGCATCAGCCCTGAGTCAGATGACGCAGCTTTCGCTTGCGGGCTTCGCTCGGTGGCAAGTGAAAGCAGCACCGTCAGCACCATGAACACGGCGGACGCGCCGAACACCCAATGCGGCAAGTTCTGATCCATGATCCAGCCGAACAGCAGCGGGCTGACGATGCCGCCGAGATTGAAGCCGGTGGAGACGATGCCGAAGGCCCGACCGGCGGCACCTGGTGGCGCCGCATTGCGGACC
>DASQOU010000321.1:0-2189 GCA_035644295.1 Bradyrhizobium sp. | reverse complement strand
GGGTCGATGTCATAAAGCACCCCAAAGACAGCTCCGGGTGGGTAAACCGGCCAGTGCGGCGGGCCCAAGCGCTGGACTCTGCCTCCCTCCTGGTCGATCAGAACCGGCGCCTCGGGATTGCCAATCGCCTCGCGCAGTTCGCGAACCAGCAGAATTACTTGCGCCGGCGTCTCGATATTCCGCTTGAATAGAATAAAGCCCCACGGCCGCTCCGAACGGATGAATTCACGTTCAGCGGCGGTAAGCTCCGGTCCGGATACGCCAGTGATGAATGCGCGCGTGCTCATAGGGCCGATTAGCCCTCACGCGGCCCAGCGGTCAACCAGGGTCAGGGAAACGGCCGTTAATTCCTTTGGATGACGCACTGTCCGCCGGCGGATTTCAGGCTGCCGCAGAACTGTGTCGCTTCATCCGATGATCCGAATGGGCCGACCATGGCGCGGTAATAGACGCCCTTTTCGCCGAGGTCGGCGCGCTTGATCACCGGTTCCCGGGATCCCAGCACCGCCGGGAACTTGCCCTGCAGGGCCCGAAATGAAGCCTGCGCATCGGCCTCATTCCGTTGCGAGGAGACCTGAACCAGATATCCACCGCTTGCGCTGGCAGCGGGCGCGCTTGCGCCGGCAGCGGGCGCGGCCTGATCGGGGTTGGTGGCAGCAACCCGCGCCGCCCGCGTATCCGCTGGGGCGGCGGCCGGCGGAGAGCCGCTCTGCGGCGTCAACGCCACCGGTGCATTGGCGGTCGAGGCATTTGCGTTGGCGACCGAACGGGTGGCCGGCGTCGGCTTTGCGGGGGGCGGCGTCGACCCGACCGGCGTCGCGGCTGCATCGGGCTGGTCGCCCTTGACTGACAGGGTCCTGATCTTTCGTGGCTCATTGCTCGACAGCGTGCCATTCCCGGCGCTCGCCGGCGGCAGCGTGGTCGAAGCGACGCTTGCCGGGCTGGGCGGATTCGCATTCTGGTTCAGCGACGGAAACACCACGCGCGGGCCAGATTTGGCGTTGACGTCCATCGGCGCTTCTTCGCGCGGCACGATTTTCTCGCTGCCATCGCCTGGCACCATGCGATCCGGCAGCTTGGACGTCCCGTTGGCGGGCGACGGCACGATCTTGGTCGGGCCTGCGTCGGCCCTGATGATCGGCGGCTCGCCGCTGCGGGGAGCTCCGACATAGGTACGATAGGCAAACGCTCCGCCAGTTCCCACCACTGCCAGCGCGAGAACGATAGCAACGGTCATCAGGCCGCCGCGACGCTTGCGGGCCGGCTCCTCTTCGGCACCGTCATCGCCGTAGCCGTCCTGGTAACCGTAGGGGTCATCCTCCGCATAGGCCTGATCGTATGGAGGCTCCTCCGTGCCGGGGTCGGCCTGACCGTACAGCGCGTCGTCATAGCGCGATGGATCGGGCTCGGGCTCGGGATCGGCGTCCGCGAACGGCGCCGCGTCGCGATAATTCGGCTCGGGTGCTGCTGCACGCGGGGTTGCGTAGCGATGCAGCGGATGGACCGGGCTCGGGGCATCTTCAGGATACTCCACCTGCGGGAGTTCCTGCCGCTGCGGGACTTCCTGCCGAGTAGCGCGCTGCATCCATGGCGGCGGGCTCGCGACCGGGGCATCATCCGGGGCCGGGGCCGCGGGTGAGCGATGTTGATCGCGCTCGGCGGCACGCGGCTGTACCTGATGGTTGGCCCGACCCATGCTGGCGAATGGATCGTTCTGACCGATCAGCCGCGCGAGTTCAGCCAGCGGATCGCTTTCAGCCTGTGCAGGCGCGCGCTGGCCGTCGCGACGATCATGATCGTCGTCCGCTGGAAACGGTCTATCCTGATATCGATCAGCCATCGTGATGATGCGTGCCCTTCGGGAAAGCCGCCAACCCACACTTACAAACGAACTGGCCCCTGCCAGATGCCTTCACAGGTCCCCATGTGAACGGCCTTCGCCCCTTGCTTTATCGCATCTCGGCGGGAGCGTCGACGCCAAGTATGGCAAGCCCAGATGCTAACACCAAAACGACGCCCTGGACCAAGGCCAAGCGCGCCCTTGTGAGTTCTGCATCATTATTGATAATGAAGCGTAAATAGGGCAGATCGCGTCCCCTGGTCCAAAGCGCGTGGAATTCGCTGGCAAGATCATACAGATAAAACGCGATTCGGTGCGGTTCATGTGCGACCGCCGCCGCCTCGATCAT
>DASQOU010000320.1:0-18623 GCA_035644295.1 Bradyrhizobium sp. | reverse complement strand
TACCGACAGTTTGCGGTAGCCGAGCCTGGCTAGAACCTTCCCGACTGAACGCTCGTGTAGCGCGACACCGAAGCGCCGCTGCAATTCGTCGCGCAGATCGACCCGCCGCCAACGCACGACCCCGTGCACCGCAGGGTCGGGACCGGCCTCGACTAGCTCGGCCAGTTCGGCCAACTGCCGCGCCGTCAGTCTCGATCCGGGACCTGGCGATTTGAGATTGCGAAGCCCGGCCAGTCCCGCGGCGTTGTAACGGTGCACCCGGTCCCGCAAGGTCTGACGGCCCATGCCGCAGGTTTCGGCCGCCGTTTTGCGGTCCACACCATCGAGCACCAGCGCAAGCGCAAGTATCCGACGCGCCGCAGCACTATTCTTCTCCCCGCTCACTGCCTTGCGAAGCTCCGATGCCGTCCGATCAAGTCGGGTGATCAATACCGCCGCTCCCATCGATGCCGCTCCTCCCAAAAGCCAGCATCGAGTCAGAGTTTCACTGATTTGGGAATCCCTAATGAGTCACAGTTTCGGGCCGTTGGTATTAGAACCACAGTTCGAGGGGCTTGCTCGCGGTGCCGGCCCGGTCGCTCATTCGCCCGTCGGCTGCAGGCAGGCGGACTAGGTAGGGTGAGATGGATGAGGGGATGGAAGTCGTGATACCGGAAGAAGACATACAAGCTCGAATCGAGGAAGTTCGCAAATTGGGAAGCGTAAGCTCTGCCGATTGGCAATCCTATACCTGGAAGAGCGAGCTTGCAGAGCAGCGCCGCAGAATAATTCAGCATCTTGGCGAAGTGCTGGCGGATGCAGACACCGAACACAATCCCTATCACGCGTTGGATAGGGCGATTGGTGTCGCCGCCGTTTGCATGAGACGGCTGATCGAATGCCGTCTGGTGACGGATCGCTTTCGCGACACCGCGATCGGGATTCATGAGATTGGGCTAAAGAAAGATGTGGAATGGCGCGAGCCGTTCGTAAGCCGGACGGGGAGCGAGATCTTCAACAATTATGATCTGATGGCGCGGCGTCTCCAAAGGCGAACGCCAAAAGCAATATCCGACAAGATGCTGCACGCCCGGGTTATCGGCGTCCTTTCGGGAAGCGCCTATTGCCGGAGGGCTTGCTGATCGCATCGGACACGCAGAGCAAGACGCAGCTCTTTCATTTCACCACTCCCGAGATCGCAACCATCTTCGACGCGTTTCTGGGTGATGAAGTCCGACAGACCTACGACGGATATATGGATAAGGATGGCCAGTGCCTTGGGACGCGGAAGGTGTTCGCTACCAGAGAATAGACCACGTGTGGGGAAGGATGTTTCCGATGGAGATTATGAACTAATTGATATCAGCGCAGTGAGTTCGGTAGCCCTAGTTATATCGCGTATTGCCGCAACTGGCCGCAAGCATTCTCGCGACCACAACCATGGTTGGATTAGGCTGGAATGGACGCTTGGACCAAGCGGATCAAGCGGCGAAATTCCGCGTCAATGGCATTGTTCTTCCATCGATTTACAAACCGGCAAACGACCTGAAGATTGCCCGCCTCATAGTGTCCATCGCTTTCGATCCGATCGAGCGAGCAAAGAAGCTCTGGATCGTCGTGTTCGCCCTTAAACTGCAATTTCAGGCCTGTGACGGCGCATAGTCCATCTTGGGCGTCAATCAGCGCGCTTATGTATCGCTCGAATTCCAGAACGCTAAATCGGACTTCCTTGTTCTTAATCGTGCGCAATTCCTGCTGCCCATTTGAGCGAGCCGCTGTGCCCGTCGCAGTCAAGGCCATCTCCGCGATGGTTTTCTGCCGCGCGTTGAACACTGTGCCGGCATCCGCTTTGGCCGTTGACGCTTTTCTTTTCCAGGCCAGTTGTTCGTGCCACCGCGAGCGATCGGTGCCGTCGACGAGGGCTAACGCATATTCAGCGTGATCCGGGGAGAGCTTCTGAAGCGTTCCTTCGGTGAATAGGAAATCCTTTGCTTTGGGATGGAGCGTGTTCCATTCCAGTCGATTGCCAAGCCTGTTGGTGCTTGACCAGGCAGCGCAAGGCTTACGGCAGACATACACTCGTGGCGCGCCCTGCAAGGGTAGAGGATCATTCTCAAGCGTAATCGTGGGGGATAAGGGCTTTGATACAGTCCACCAAAGCTGTTCCTTTTCCCGATGAATCCATACGTCGCCGGCCGTCTCCGAGATGATCGTCATGAGATTGAACCAGCGCGAAGCAACAGGCCGCGTCGGCGAAATTCCGGACGCGGTTTTCAGATGTCGCATGCAGTAATTGATGTAACCGTCACGATCATTTCGTTCCCAGAAATCATGAACGGCCTCGGCGTTCATCGTTGCGACGGTACTAAGCTCGAGGCATCGAGGCCACTCGTAATTTTCGCGACCAAAATTGGCAATGAAGACGTTCAATGTAAGATTGCTCCTAGCGCCGATCGATCGATCGGACGCGCGTCTTTCTCGACACTTTCAATCAATACCTTGCGCTGCCGCCCGCTTTCAAGAGGAAGCTCGACCTCGTCGCCTTCTTCGGCGCCAAGTATCGCCTTGCCGAGCGGTGAACTTGCTGACAGGCGGCCTTTCTCCAGATCGTTGACGCCCTCGGATACGCGCACCGAAATCCGTCTTTGATCATCTGCAAAAACCAGGACGACCTTGTCGCCGAGCACGACCCCTGCGTTGTCTGCGGCGGATTCCGGAATCTCCTCGACGCTGATAGCGCTTAAATCAATGCCGACGACATCCGGTTGGGTACGCGCTTCTGGACTCGCAGGCTCAACTATCCTGTGTTCAGTGAACCGACGCTGAGGCTTGGCTGCATCACCTTTCTCGATGGGCTGAATTCCCATTCGGGTCAGCATCTCGATAAGGTCATTCAGAACCCCGTCCGGGTCACGGTAGAAGCTCGACGCGAAACAACGCCAGAAACGCCAGCCAACACGTTCAAGGACTCTTTGGCGGCGCATGTCTTGCCGCCATTGCTCGGGCCCGTGGTAGCGGTCGCCGTCGCATTCCACGGCAAGCCGCCTTCGATCGGCACCTTCCACGACCATATCGATCCGGTATCCGATTGAGCCGATCTGTCCTCGCACGCGGTATCCGCGCTCCAACAGCCTCTGCATCAGGTCGCGCTCGAACTTCGATTCGCATACCGATAGCGCGTCCTCGATCTCCTCCATTTCGGGCATCGGAGTTTCGAAATGCGCGATAAGACGCGCCTTGAGGTCATTCGGATTGAGTTCTTCACGCCTGACCGAGCGGACGAGAACGACGCGATCGCGTGCGCGGGATACGGCGACATTGAAGCGCTGTTCGTAGCGCAACATGGTAAGTGCGGTTTTGTTGGCCGAATCCGCAACCATCGAAAGATATACGATGTCTCGTTCGCTGCCCTGAAACGTGGCGCTGTCGCCGCACAGAATCAAATGGCGCTGCATGATTTCTTCTCCGATTTTATCGGAGAGACGTGACCGGATATGGTCCGCCTGTTCCGCGCCGACCAAGGAAATCACGCCGATCGTGCGCTCGTGCATTTCGGGGCGCGCCGTGAGAGCGGCAATTTCCTCGACGATAATATCGGCTTCGACTTCATTGATTTTCTTGCGCTTCCCGCGTGTTCCGTGCGGTGCGTAGATGTCGACAAGCGGTGGATCGAGACGCTCGTGCGCCTCGGGAATCCGCAGCGGCAGCATTTTTTCGGGATAGAATTGCATCGAAAAGCGGATGATCGGCTCCACGCAGCGGAAATGTTCTTTGAGCATCAGGCGTTCGTTGGGGAACACCGCACGCATCAAATCGTAGATGCTTTCGCCAGGCTCCAAGAGACTCTTAAAGGGCATGTCGCCCAGATAGTGGTGCCGTAGCTGGCCGATCTTCTCTTGCGTAACGAAGGGCGCGGTTGGGCTAACCTGGCGGTCATCGCCGACGACGAGGATTTTCTTGCCGCGCAAGAGCGCCGGAAGCTCGGTAATGTCCGACTGCGATGCCTCGTCGATAATAACGAGATCAACGGCACCTAGCTCTGCCGGAAGTTGCTCGGCCACCCGCCAGGTGGGCATGATCCAACAAGGCACCGCGCCGTAGCACCGCTCCATCGCGTCACGCGCGGTTCGTCGATGCATCCATGCCGTCTTGCCGGTGCCCCGGCCAATCCTGGCCAACGCCCGCACGAACTCGACCAGCGCCGCCTTGATAGCAGCCGAAAGGCGCCGGTCGAGCTGATAGAAGGTGCGTTCGCGGACGATTTCGCCGAAGAGGTGACGGCAGCGATTCTCGGCGGCTTCACGCTCCGCGGCGAGTTGCAGCAGCTTCTGTCGTGCATCAACGCGCGTCAGTTGCGCATCTGCGGCCGCGTGATCCCAAGCGTCGCGCCAGGAAGGAGAGGTTCTCGGATCATCCGGCGCCGCCGTCTCCGTGTTGAGCATTTTGGCCCATTCCGGCGCGCCGGCCGCCGCAACGGCCCGCGTTACCCCCTTGATGGTGTCGAAGTCGCGCGTCAGACTTTTGAGCTGGGTAAGCCGGTTGAGCAGGCTCGCCCACACTGCGGCGACCTTGTCCGAGGTTATCGACGGCTTGCCAACGACCTCGTCGAGGAGTTGCTGGATCAGGCTGGAGGTGCGGTCACCGCCCTGGAAAAGTTGCAGCAAACGCTGGCGATCCTGGTCGACCGCCGCGAGCCGCACCGAAGTTGCCGATGCGCGAATTTGTTCGGTAACCGCGCCACAAAGGGCGGGATCGTCTGCAAGAGACTGCATGGAAAGCCCGTCAGAAACCAGCGTTGCCAGCAGCGTAGACTTGTCGCGCGCGTCGTCGCATATCTGAAGAACCCGCCGCGCGAAATCGACGGCTGACTTCGCATTGACGGCGGCGGGCGCGCCTATCTCCTTCGCGAAGGCATCCCACCGGGCCCTGACTTCTCGTTGGCGCGCCGTGTTATCGATAACCGCCAAAGTGTGTGTCCAACCCTCAGCGTCCTCTTCTTTTAACGGAGCTCCGTCCACCCGAATGGCGCCGACGAAAGACTTGGCCGCGCCCTTGCCCAGCGCCATGAGCGGCCACAGTTTTTGGCCCTTCGCGGCGCGGCTCACCGCCTCGCATGCGTCGGTATTGTCTATGAGCCCGTCAGGCAACTCCACCGACCGCCGCATGAGCTGCGCTCGCTCCGCGTCAGCTGCGGCCCATTCCGCGATGCGTTCGCGCAAGCGGTCGCACCATGCGTTGGGGTCGCCCTTGATGACGACACGACGAAACGGGTCGAGCCACCTTGCGCTTTGCGTTGCCTGATGCGCGCGGACCAAATCATCCAGCGTTTGCGCCAGCGCCTGCGCTTTCGCGGCGTTCTCGGCGCTTATCCGCAGGTTTCGGACCGGTCCTTGGCCGGCTGCCTCTCCATGTTCTGCCGCCGCGATCAAATCATCGTGCCAGCGCGCGATAGTGTTGGCGTCGGGAAGATCCAGTGGTGAAGGCAGATCGGTATTGAGATGGTCGATCAATTCGCCGCAGCGGCGGCGCGCCTCGAATAGGGCACCGATGTGTTGATCGTCGAGCGAGGTTTCGGAAACGAAGCGCAGTGGCCGATCGGCGAACCACTTAAAGGCTTCCCGTTCGGCCACGACACGCTGCGCCAGCTCGGCCGGCGTTTCGCTGCGCGGCCCGATTTTGGTCAGATGGGCCAAGGCGATCGCATCGAGTTCGTGATCGATTTCGCCGATGCGCTTTCGCAGTCCCTCCAATTCCTTCTCGAGGCGAGTGATGGCCGCTCGCCTGTTTTGCGGTTGCGTCCCCTCGACCACGCTTTGAATCTCGCGAATGGCGCTTTCGATCTGCCGGAGCCCCTCTCTTTCATTGGAAAGGACCGCGATGGCGAGCGGCTGCACCTCTCGCGGAAGCTGCTCTTTCAAAACCGCCAGCGCTGCTTCCCCGCGCGAGACGACGAGGACACGCTGTCCGGTCGCCATCGCGTGACAGATCAGGTTCGCAATCGTATGGGTCTTTCCCGTTCCGGGTGGCCCCTGCACGACGAGACCATCCGCCTTCGACAGCCTGCGAATGATTTCCAGTTGGTCGTCGTTGAATGGCTTTGGGAAAAACACGTCCAGGGCGTCGTCCGCAGGCAAGGGCGCTTCGCCCCCACCGCCCGATCCGCCGATCCGCGTGCTGAGAGGCTCCCAAGCCCCCTGGGGCGCCTCGCGCGACGGCTCGGTCACGAGGCGCTGCGGCAGACCGTCAATTGAACGTTCTTCGTCTCCGGTCGAGCGGCGCAGCCGGTCGATGTCCTGCAGCACGACATGTTGCGAGCGCGGACGCGCGAACAGCACCCACTTGTCCGTCACCGTAAGACGCGGTGTTTGTGGCGTCGCGGATGGCGCGGCGGCTGTCGTCGTGTCGGGCGCATAACATCCTTCGGGATTGAGGCGCACGCCCGCTTGCGACAAGATCGGCTCGAAGGTTTCGCGAATGAAAGGGGAGATGCCGTCGTTCTCGCCCGCCCGCTGAATTTCACGGCGCATGAGGTCAGCGAGGCCTAAGAGATTCGTGCAGCCTAGCTCCTCATAAGGCTTCAGATCGAAGAGCGCATCGGCGCCGGTCGGACGAATCCGGATCAGGCCGCCGTGCTTATCGTCCAACTCGATATCGACGCGCCGTTCGACGAGCGGGCGATCGACGACTCTGCCCTCCGTCTGCCAGTTAACGACCCCGATGCCCCACATGACCTCAATCGGACTCTCGCTGCCGCCGACCTCCAGAAGCTGAAAGAGTTTGTAGAGACCCTGATATAGTACGATCGTACGCCGGCGCGGCAATTCGGCGGTGGACCAGGCCGTCCACGGGCCCGCAATCCATAGATTGATCGCTTCCGTGATTTCAAGATGATCTTCGAGACGGAGTGTTAGGTCATAACGGGGTGGCGCATTGGCCGGTTCGTCGCGCTTACGCGGCGCCTCAAGCACGTCGTCGGGCCGGACATCTCCGTTCGCGAGGGCGGCATCGCGCTCGGCGGCCGTGACGGTGACGATCCGCGTCGAACGTGTCTCGGGCGATCTGACGGGGTCCGCCGGCACCGCCAGCCACTCGGTGATGGCTTCCGGTGGAGTGGGTGGTTCCTTGCGAACAAGACGCTCGACTTCCAACCAAACCGGTCCTTCGTCGTCGTGGTGGTCGTGCCGCACGCCGGGAAGATTCTGCGTGTCGTTCTTGGCGACGGCGAAGGTCGTGCCATCGGGCAGGCGATACTCCGAGAGACGAAACGCAACCCGTTCGTCGAGGCGAACGACTTGCTCCACATAGTCCAAAAGACCGATCAGTTTCTGGCGCGCGTCGGCCATAAAGGTGCATCCCCCAGCGATGGACATCACAGCGCGCAACAGCACCCGATGCAACCGGTTCTATCGTCCCCGTTGCCAATAACTCGCAAGACATTGAATTAGCAAGGTTATTTCGCAAGACTTGGTCCGGTCGCTTGGGCGGGTAACCTCAAACTTTCTGGCCAGTCGCGCTAGGCGAAGTCGATCAGATCGCAAACAAGTTCAAGCAATCCCAAGGCGCAGCTGTAGGAAAGTTCGCGGCAACTCAAATCGGTACGTAACCAGGATTTAACATGCTGAAGTTCTGCTCCGTCGGCACGGTGCTACGGTATTCGGGAGCTCTGAGATCGAGGTCAATGAGTTCGTGCACGGCTCCGCCCTGCAGGAGGCGCAGCACCTCGCTCAAGGCCAACGTCGCGGCGACGGCGCCGACGAATGGCGCGCCGACGGCTTTGCCGGCGAGCAGCATGACGCCACAGCGATCGAGCGCTCCGCGCGCGAGCATGCCCTTGTACGCGGGGCGGTCCTCGACCTGGTCATCGACCTGCACGCTGCGCCAAATCTGCGACGCCGGCCGCGATGCCGGAAGTGTATGCAGGCGGACCGCTCGGAAGTCCCGGTGTCCGCGGCCCAGTCCGGCTTCGACCACGAAGTCGAAGCCGACTTGATCGAGCGCCTGGCGTCCCACGCCGTTGTCGAGCCCACACAAGGCGACGGCGGGCTCATCGTCCTGGCGCCGAAACGAGGCGTCGAAGAGACGCTCGTGGATCACGGTTGAAAAGCCCCGGCGCTCGGCCCAGGCGGCCATGGCGCGCGTCTTCTTGATGTTGATGAGCGTGGAGTCGCTCAAGATCGAGGTGCTCTCGGTCGAGGGCGTGATGATGTCGATGTCCTGCAGGATCAGGCTCAGGTCTTTCTGATGGGCGAATGGCAGGAGCCCGAGCGCCCAAAGATAGGCCTGGCCCAGATGGCCAAGACCGATGAGCCACAGCCGCGCAGGCAGGAGCGAGAGCGCCGGCTCGGTGACGGTGGCGCTAAGCCAGTCACACGCGGGCGCAGGATCCCAGAGCGACAGGCCCACAGCACGGCGTCCCGCGATGCCACCGGGACCGGAGACATAAAGAAAGGCCTCACTGACGGCGAGCGCGGCAGCGAGCATGGGCGCCAGCGCCATAACGGGCGCCATAGTGGGCGCCGCCTCGGCCGGTGCCGGAACGATTCCACCGCGCCAGCCGGCGAACACCGCACGCACATGAAACTCCGCGCGCCGCGCGGACGGCACGCCGCCGATCTCGATCACCGGCGTGCCGGCCGCCGGCTCCCCGATGCTGGCGCCGAGTCCCACGATCGCTTCGGCGAGCGTGATGCCGAACGGAAGAGGGACGGCCAGCGGTGCGTCGGGCAGGGGCGCCACGCTCACGCCGCCCAAGAAGACGCGCCGCGAGAGCGCGACGGCGGTCAGGAGGGCCGCCTGGTGATGCCGGTCTCGCGAGGCCTCCTCGCCGATACGCAAGGCAAGGCGATATCCGGCGAAGAGCGCTTCGGCTTCGGCGATGCTTGCGGCGGCGCCACTGTCGAGCGCTTGCTTGACCAAGCGGTGCAGCTTGTCGGCGGCGGTGAATGCGGTCATGGCGGCCTCACAGTCCGATGTGGAAGAAGATGCGGCGGGCCGCGGCCGGCACGGTGTGCCAGCGCTTGCCGCCGAGATAGCGGTAGATGCCGATCGACTCCTGCGGCACCGGCGGCCGCGCGAAATCGGGCAGGATGAACGCGATGTGCCCGGCGCGCGAGATCATCGGGTGATCGCGATCGGAGTTGCTCTGCCCCGCGCCGCCTGGATGCACATGCACGTCGGCGACGACGCTCATGCCGCGCTGCTTGCAGATGTCCCAGAGCGTCCCGAAATACCGGCCGTCGAAATGCACGATGCCGGTGTCGAGCGCGTGCGGGTCCAGGTCGTCATAAAGGATGAAGTCGGTGATGCGGGCGCGGCCGTCCGCGCGGTAGCCGAGCAGGAACGCGCCGCTTTCGCGCGTCGCGTTCCGGCCGCGCTCGCGCAGCTTCGCGCACAGGCGCTGCCACAGAAACCACGAGCAGGAGATCTCATGCCACGGCGCCCACAGGCGAGCAATAATCTGCGCAATTGAGAAGTTCATGAACAAGCTCCAGGTACTGGTTGATGCCGGCGGTAGGCCGCCAGATTTTTGAGGGCAGCTCGTGCCGCCAGTTGTCGTGGCCGACGATGCTTTCGCGATCGCAGGGTAGGTAGAGCGCGGTGCCGCCCTTCCAGTCGGGACGGAACACCGTACCAAGCCGCCCGCCCTTGCTGCGCGGCCAGCGCGCGGCGGGCAGGATCGTGTTCTTCTCGGGGTCCCACGGCCCGCCGGTCGGCGGTTGCTGCGGGTAGCCGGCGCAGTTGAAGCGCAGGACATAGGCGCGGCCGTCGGCCGCGGTGACTGCGATCAGCACGTGCGGCCAGGCGATCCCGACCAAGTGCCATCGGCCTTCCGCCTGCGAGAGGCGGAAGGCCGGCTTTCCGATATCGGCCCGGAAAGCCCGCTCATCCGGGAGATTCATCACGCCGCCCCCTAGCCGTTGACACGCTCGTTCGGGACGAGGTCGAAGGCGATCTTGCACGCCGGGCACGACGCGATCGTGCCGAGGTGCGTGCCCGGATCCGGCCGGTCCTTGGTGCCGGCGATCTGCAGCACGTGCTCGCCGGCCTCCTGCGGCGTCATGCCGAACTTGCGCTCGGCCGCCCAGGTCTTGACCCGCGCCACGGTCGTGCCGGGACCGAAGCGGTGGTCCACCGTCTCGCCGTTGAAGGTGACGGCCACCTCCACGTGGCGGCAGCGGTGCAGATGGGCCTTGATGCCGGCGTTGCCGGCATGGTCGCGGAGCAGGCAGCTCTCATCGACCGGCTCGTCGCGATCTTCAAGGTAGATCAGGGTCTCCTTGTCGAGACCGTGCTTCTCGATGATCGCGATCTTGACGGCGGCGAAGCTGTGATCCGGGGCGGCTTCGAAATGCGCGATCTCGCGGATTCCCTCGCCCTGGTAGAAGATGTCGATAGACGTCATGTGCAGCACTCCTTGCTGGGATCAGGAGTGCGGCCCCTTTGCCATTCTCCGTCCCTTCAAGAGGTGATCGGAAAAAACAGGGGGTAACCGGAAAGGCAGAGCGCGACTTTTTTTAAGAAAGGTCGAGCGTCCCCTTCGGCGCTGCCGGGCAGATGAAGAAATGCGGGCAGCGCGGGCAGGTGACCGGATTGATCTCGGTCGGGAAATTCCCAGCGTTGATGCCGGAGAGCATCCCTTCCGTCTTGTCGCACCGGTTGCCGAACTTCTCGTCGCTGATCTCGACGAACTCCATGACGCCGTCGGTCAGGTGCAAGGCTTCGACCACGAATCCGTCCTTGAAATGTACCTCGCCGGCGAGCCGGTAGAGTGTGTATTCAAGCCCGTCATATTCTTCCTTGGTCCGGTAACCGGTTCGCACGCGCCGCAAGACGACCTTGCCGTCCAGCATTTCGGCGCGCTCATTCGGTTCAACCACGACGCGACCGTTCGGGAAATCGATCGCAAGCGGCTCCGATTTTTGGAAGCGGCGCCCGGCGCCGGAACGCACCAGCGCGCCGACGAGGCGCGAGGCGAGCTGCCGGTAGTCTCCGGCAAAAGCGTGATCCTTGGGACCGCGGTCCTGCCAGATCGATTCGAAGGCGGCCTCCGCGTCGGCCTCGGCGGGGTCGCCCTCCAGGCGCGCCCGTGACATCCAGCGGATCAGCTCATAGAGGCAGTCATGCGTGCGCGCGAAAGCGGTCGCCTTACGGGCGCCGCCCAATCCCAGGACGTGCGTGTAGAAGAAGCGGCGCGGGCATTTCTGGTAAAGCTCAAGCCGCCGATCGGAGAGGATCCAATCCGGTCCAAAGGTGATTTCGATGGGCTGCGGCCGCGGGGCATCGGGCGGCAAGGGGACGGTTGGCGGAGAAGCCGTCTCGTGCACCAGCCGCAACAACGGCTTGGTCAGAAGCTTGGATGAAGAGCGCCTGTCGCCGTTTGCGTAAAAGCGCGTCTGATAGAGCCGCAGATAGGTGCGCGCGCGCGACATCGCCACGAAGAAAAGACATTCTTCCTCCATGGCGTGCGAACGCTTGGCATCATCTGAAACGCTGCCTTCCGCGCCTGCGATGAGCCCGACCGGAGGCGGGCAACGCTGACCCGTGTAAGAAGTCGGGAAGCTCCGCGTTGCAAGGCCGGGCACGTGCACCGCCTCGAACTCAAGGCCCTTGCTGCCGTGCACGGTCATCAGCCGGACCGCATCCACGTGGAGGGCAGGGGCGGGAACTTGGCGCAGATCGCGCTCCTCCGCGAGCAGCACAAGCTGGCGGACGCGATCGAGGGCGCGCTGAATCGGAAGACCGAACCCAACCGGGCTGTGGTCGCGCAGGAAATTCAGGAATTGCCAGACCGCAACATTACGCATCCGCGCCGGAACCGTGGCAGCGCCCGCCATGGTGCGGCCGATATCGGTGCGATCGAGCAGATAAGTCGTAAGGAAATCCCATGGCTGGCTTTGCGGGGCGAGCCCCTTCAGATCAACGGCGAGCCGCCTGAAACCGTTGCTGGCCTCCGCTGACAGGCCGGGCAGGTCGGCGAGCTCGTCGAGACGCTCCACCGAGCGCTTTCGCTCATCGCGCAAGTGAATGAGAGCCGCGTGAATGTCCTGAAGCGGGATGCCGTAACGCGGCGAGGCGCCCACGCGAACGAGCGCGTCGCCGAAGGGGTCCACGGCGAGACTCATCAGCGCCAGTAGGTCGCGGATTTCGTCGCGCTCGAACAGGCTTCCCAAATGCAGAACCGGAATATTGCGTGCCTCAAGCGCGGCAGCGATTTCATTCAAGCGCCGATTGGAGCGGCAAAGAACCGCCTGGTCCCGCAGACGCACGCCATTCGTTTCCAATTCTCCGATTGCGGCGGCTATGCCTTCTTCTTCATCTTCATCGCGATCGAACTTGCGCAGATCAAGCCCCTCCGCGCCCACGCCGCGATCGGGGGTCAATGCGAGCGCCAGCATGTCCTTGGACGCGCCCATGTCCTTCGCGAAGGTGGTGAACGTATCGATGACCTGCTGGGTCGATCGGTAGCTGATGCCGAGCTGATCGATGTCGGCCATCGGAAACAATTCGGTCTTAAAACTCGCCATGTTGACCGAGGAGGCGCCGCGAAAACGGTAGATCGACTGCCGCGCATCGCCCACGACCCACAAGCGCTTGCCGTCGCCGGCGATGGCTTTCACCAGTCGCACGCTTGCCCGGTTCACGTCCTGATATTCATCGACGAGAACATGGCGGTGGCGCAATTGAACGGCTGCTTGGATCGCCTTGTTGTTTTCCAGGAGCCGGGTAGGCCCCATGATCAGGTCGCCAAAATCCATGGCCTTATGATCGGCCTTGGCGCGCTCATAGCGTTCGTAGACAGCCGCGATCTCAAGGCATTTCTTCGCGGCGATTTGCTTCTCTTCGTCCTCGCCTGCGTCTTCTTCCATCTTCTTAGCGAGGGCGAGATACCCTTTGTCGTCGTATAGTTCATCTTTGGCGCGAGAGATTGCGCTCAAAATCTCTTTCAAGATCAGAGCGGGGTCCCAAAGATTGCGATAGTGGACTAGTGGCAGGGTCGGCAGGATTTCTTCCAGAACCGCAATCGCGTCGCTGCGATCGAACAGGGCCGGGTCCGGCGGAAGCTTGAACTCCTCATAGTATCGGCGAATGAGATCGAGCCCGAAGGCATGGAACGTGCCGATCCAAATCTTCGGAGCCTTGTCTGGCGCAGCAGCGCTGACCCGTTCGGCCAATTCACCGGCGGCACGGTTTGAGAAGGTCAGAACAAGGATGGACGCGGGATCGACTCCCTCCTCAAGCAAGGAAAGGATGCGCTTGACCAGCGTCTTCGTTTTGCCCGTTCCTGGACCGGCTTGGAGCTGAAACGGCGTGCCGCGATGTGCCGCCGCGCGATCTTGCGCCGGGTCCGGCCGGGACGGACGGGCCAGGGGGCTGTCGGAGTCTTCATCCGTGGGGGGAGGCGGCAGAAGTATCACATCCAAGATTTGCTGGCGCACAAGCGGTATCGGCAGATCAAGCTGCTTGGCGATGTCGGACGCCGTCAGGGCTTGGTCGATGAACATCCACTGCGCGAGCGATCGGGGGAATAGAAACGCTCGTGCGAACACATTGGCTTGCAGCTCCCGGCGCTCATGCGCGCCGTAGTCCTCGACGCGCTGCAGGCCGACCGGCGCGGCTTCCATTGAACGCGAGGGATCCACATCCTCGGCACTGCAGGCGATGGACCCTGCGTTGATGCATTCGTGCCCGATCTCGTGCGCAACGACGAGCGCGCGTTGCGATTCGCTACCTATATCCTCGGCGAATATTGTCCCGCTTTGATCGTCGAAGACGGCGCGCGCGCCCTTGAGCGCGGGATCGCCCGTCGGAAGCCAAGTCAATTCAAGCTTGAGATGCTTGATTGCGGCATCGACCAACGCCATCGGTTTCTTGGGCGTCCCATCGCCCGCCACTTGATGGTGCACGTCTTCCGCAGCCTTCCGGATGGGTTCGAACGAATCCATTCTCTAGTCCCGAAACGACAGCAACCGGTGTTGCTGCTCTTCGCTTAATCCAGATGTCTTCACCGCTTCCTCGAAGCTTTGTCTTGGGGTCGCAGCGGGCTTTCCTTCCGCTTTGTAAAGTTGGCGGCCGGCCGCGACGGACTCTTGTGGCGCATAGAGGTGCGCGACCATTGCTTCTGTATCTTCATCCATCTCCTCAGCGAGATGCCGACAATAGGCTTTTGGAATCGAAATAGGCTCTATCGTCCTATCCCGCAGTTTCGAAAGGAAGGCGTTGTTGATGTCGAGCTGTGAGACGAGCGCACGAAATCCTGGCCGATCGAGAGCTGCGAAAGGATTTTCCACGGAAGCCGTCGCGGCGCGGGCGGGCGGGGTCGCCGCACGCGCCTGCCGGCGCTCGTAGAGCTGGTTTTCAAACTGGCTCATGACGCGCGACACCACGGAGCTGATCGCGTCGGCATCGGCAGGGACATCCTCCTCGTCGCTCCGGTGCATCAGCGAGTCAATGGCAAGTTCAATGGCGAATTCGGTGAGCGCGTCGGCATACCGCGGATAGAGCCGCGCGAATTCGTCGAGCAGTTCGGCGTCCGGAACAGCCTTCGCCAGCGACATGGCGTACATGGCGTCTCGCAGGGACGTTTGGTTGGCGATGTTGATCATAGGTCCTCCTTCAATGTCTTGAGCTGCTTGTCGGCGGCAGCGAGGCGGTACCGAATCGTCCGCTTGTCCACCTTGCAAATCTTTGCGGTATGTTCCTCGGTGTGCCCGACGATGCGACGGAGAACGATGGCGCGCTTTTGAGCTGGCGGCAGCTTGTCGAGCGCCTTGATCACCTCGGGCAGGTACAACTGGTCTTCCTGAGAGGGACCGATGCTCGCTATCCGTGAGAGCCGAGCCAGCTTTTCGTCATCGAACGCGGCCTCATCCTGACCGTTGCCGGTTTCGGGTAAATCGGTCAGCTCCTTGCGCACTGACAACGCCTTGCGCACGTGATCGATCCGAAGGAAGCGCAGCGCCCGCAGAAACTTGCATTCATAAAAGTCCAATTCGTCCTCGTGTCCTTCCGTGCCATCTTGCGTGAACATCATCGCGAGGTCGCTAAGAATTTCGTGCCGGACGGATTCGGCATCGCGCATCCGGCTGTCCGGCACGGTGCGCTCGAGATTGGCCTCGGCACGCTTGAGGAGCTGTGGCATCAGCACCCTCGCGATACGATCCTCGCCGCGGTGGATGGCATCGCGGATGAGATGAACGAGACATTCAGAAGGCAGGAAGTCGCCGGACTGCGGGTTCGTCTCACGTGCGCGCCGGGAGAGGGTGGCCCAATCCTGGGTCAGCGCGATGTCGATTTTCCCTTCAATGCCCTGCGGGCGGGTCAGGACGCCCTTCTCGTTCTTCTTCAACAATGGACGCACCATATCGCCCTCTTTCAGCAGCGGATTTTACCGGGCGTCCAATTCGTTCGGCCCACCCTTCATGTGGTGATCGAAAAAAAGAGGGCGGACCCGGAAAGCTGATACGGAAGAATTTTTCAGATCTATTTTATCCAATGAAATCAGTTTAATATTTGGGAGTGATAACATAAATTACCGGAAATTATCAAAGATCCGGCGCTTCAAGCGGCTTCCGAATGTTGCGGCGTTAGCGCGCCGTCACCGTTTCTTCGTCCTCCGTCATCGTCCACTCCTCTACAACGTACTTAAATCGTCCGGCACGTCGCCGAATTTTTTGATGACCTTTGCATCGCCGAAGTCGCCGGTGGCAGGATCGCCTGTCCGGCTGAAGGCCACGGCGCCGACATGGCCCGGCTTGCGCGACAACGCTTCCGCCCGCGCGACGACTGCTGTCGGATTGAAACACTCGGTTGGCTCACCGGCCGCTATGCCATCGTCGGCGGCGACGAAAGGCAGCGCCACGAAGTAGGTCACTTCCGCCATGGTTTGCTCCTAGCCGGAATAGGTATGAAATCTCCCGCGCACATAGGCGCGAGAGACAGCCTTCATCAGTTCGCTTACCTCAGACTCCAGATATTCGTTAGCGACGATCAGCGCACGAATGGTCGACCGCATGTCGCCGTTACACGCCGCAATGGCCTGATCCACGGCAGACTCCAGTTCGTCCGCGTGCTGTGGGTTTGGTTGTGAACCAGAGGACATGACGCTGTTCCAGGTTGACCGGCCATGCCCTATGTTCCTATTTTGTTCTCATGGAGTCAACCCGTCGCTTTACGCCACCCTGGACCCTGATCCGGGAGAATTCCGAGCGCTACGTTGTCCGGGACGCCAATGGCGTGACGGTGGCGTGGCTGTTTTGCCGAGACGATTCACAGCGTTACAGCTTTGGCGCCAGCAAGCTCACGTCCGAAGAAGCACGCCGGATCGGAAAGGCCATCAGCCGCATCCCGGAATTCATGACGCAGCGTCAGGGTTTTCACCAGCGTGGGGGAGGGCCACGCTGGCGCGCCGACCGGCCTTACCACGTCGCTCTGGAGGACACATACATTCGTGCCCACTGGGCCGAAATCGACGCGCTGTGCAAACTCAACAGTCTGCCCTTCAATTCGACCGGCGAGACCATCCAAAACGACGGGGTGTGGAAGGTCTATGAGTTCACCTGGCAGATGGACGCCATCCTGTTTTGGGATCGCTTCGAGGGCCGTTGGCTGCGCGGCACCGAGTTTCATTATCCCGAGCGGCCAGAAAACTTGCCGTCGTTAAGGCCATTGTATAACTGGCCGAAGTTCGACCCGCGGCAGACAAGGTGAGCTGCTTATGAACGGTCGAGCTACGTTTTGCCATGAAGATCACTTAGGCTCCCGCGCAGAAACCACGAAAACGGGATCGCTCAATGACCCGGCCGCTAACCGCGATACGGGCAGGCCCATCCGAACCAGACAACGCTTCGATTGACCTGCGAGCCGCGCAATATGTGCGGATGTCTACCGATCTCCAACAATACTCCACTCAGAATCAGGCTGATGCCATTGCGGTGTACGCAGCGCAACATAAGCTCACAATTGTCCGCAAATACGCCGACGAGGGCCACAGCGGGTTGCACTTCGATAGCCGTCCCGCGCTGAAACAACTCATAAGCGACGTACTTCTTGGCCAGGCCGACTTCAGCCGCATTCTGGTCTACGACGTAAGCCGCTGGGGTCGTTTCCAGGATGCGGACGAAAGCGCTCACTACGAATTCATCTGCCGCGAAGCCGGTGTCGGCGTCGAATATTGCGCCGAGCAATTCCGCAACGACGGAAGCCTGATGTCGAACATCGTCAAAAACCTGAAACGGGCGATGGCGGGCGAATACAGCAGGGAGCTTTCAACCAAAGTGTTTGCCGGACAGTGCCGGTTGATCAAACTCGGCTTCAAGCACGGCGGCTCCGCGACCTACGGACTAGACAGACAGCTACTTGACGAACGCGGCGTTCCCAAAGGCATTTTGGCGCCCGGTCAGCGAAAGAGCTTGCAAACAGATCGCGTGATCTTGACACCGGGTAACGCCTTCCGTGTCGAGATCGTCCGGCGCATTTTCAGAGAGTTCGTGTTTGATAAAAAAACCGAAATCCATATAGCGCGCAAACTGAATTCCGAAGGTCTCACCAATCAATTCGGCCGGCCGTGGACGCGGTGGCTGATCCACGAGTTGCTTTTGAATGAGAATTATATCGGCAATAGCGTCTATAACCGCCGCTCCCTTCGGCTCGGCACTAAGATGAAACGGAATCCCAAAAGTACCTGGGTTCGGAAGGATGGTGCGTTCAAGCCGATTATCGATGCGGAGCTGTTTCGCCGGGCTGGGGAAATCATCGCGCGGCGCCGCCTTGAGTTTTCCGATGAAGCCTTGCTCGAACGACTGCGCATTTTGCTGAGCCAAAAAGGACGGCTTTCCAAAAGGCTGATCGATCAGACCGATGACATGCCCTGCGCACAAATCTATCAAGAACGGTTCGGCGGACTCCTGACGGCGTTTGGGCTGATTGGGTACACGCCGCCAGGCCGTTTCGATTACATTGAAGCGCACCGAAGGTTAAGGGCGATGCCGAACGAGATCGCGGCTGAAGCGCTCAAGGAAATCAAGAATGTCGGCGGCACCGGGCATTTTGAACCGAAGACTTCGGTCCTGACCATAAATTCCGAGTTTTCCGCGTTGATAATGGCCGTTCGCTGTACGCCCACGCGCGACAAGTATCCGAGCTGGCGGATCAAAATGACCGGTATCCCGACCGTCGATGTGGTCATGGTCGCCAGGATGGACGAGCGCGCGCTGAGGATTGCCGACTATTACTTGCTGCCGGGACTCTCGGCGAAGTCGCTTATTCTCCTTGATTGGCGGCACGGACGCGATCTTGAGGGCCATCGCTTCGCCAAACTCAATTCGCTTTTCGGGCTAAGCCGTCTCGCCCTTCGAAATTTGATCGGTCCTACTGAGGCTAACACAGCGACCTCTGAGGTCTAGCAGTCTGCTGAAAAAGCCCTCGTCAGGGGCAGCGGTTGATGATTCAATGTATATCATGAATCGTCGGGGGCTCGCATGCGGGGCGGTTTTGCGGATCAGGGCGGGTTGTTTTCGTACATCTCGCCGGAGGCGCGAGTGCCTGCGGACCATCCGCTGAGGAAGATCCGCAAGCTTGTCCGCGATGTGCTGAGCGAGATGAACCGTGACTTGGGGAAGCTTTACGCGAGCGAAGGACGTCCCTCG
>DASQOU010000319.1:0-6432 GCA_035644295.1 Bradyrhizobium sp. | reverse complement strand
ATCTCGCCGAGCGATTGTGGTTCACCCGCGATCATCTTGCGATGGCGAAATCGCTGGGCTGGGGCGATGTCGCCCCGTTCTATGTCGACCTGGAGGCCCCGGTGCCTGCCAGCGGCGTTCCGAAACCCGGCCCCCTCGAGGTCAATCTGAAGGATGATCACCTGCAATACGCCGTCACCTGGTTCGCCCTGGCCGGTGCCGTGGTGATTGCGTTCGGGATGTGGTTGCGAGGCCAGCGGCGGATCTCGGTATGATGCCGACCACTCGATCACGCAACGGCGCGCGGGGAGCGCCGGCCAAATAGCGACGGACAAAGCCTCGGCACTCGGCGCCACGCCGCAGTCTTTGCGCCATTTCGGGCATTTCCCATTGCCTCGAAAACGCTTTATGGTGCGGCCGCGATCTCGGCATCGTCTAGGTCGGATTATTTATTAATATCAAAGGCTTGATGGGAATACGCAGCCTTTGGAGGGCGGTTTGACGCGGTATATTTCAACCCGGGGGGAGGCCCCCGCGCTTGGTTTCTGCGACGTGATGCTGACCGGGCTTGCCCGCGACGGCGGCCTTTACGTGCCTGAAGTCTGGCCGCAGCTTTCGCGCGAAACCATCTCGGGATTCTTCGGCCGGCCTTATTGGGAAGTCGCGGTCGATGTCATCCGCCCATTTGTCGGCGATGAGATTTCCGACGCCGATCTCGGGCGCATGGCCAACGAGGCTTACGCCACGTTCCGCCACCCCGCGGTGGTTCCGCTCGATCAGATCGGGCCCAATCAGTTCCTGTTGGAACTGTTTCACGGCCCGACGCTCGCGTTCAAGGATGTCGCGATGCAGCTGATTTCGCGGCTGATGGATCACGTGCTCGCACAGCGTGCGCAGCGCACCACCATCGTGGTCGCAACCTCTGGCGATACCGGTGGTGCCGCGGTCGACGCGTTTGCCGGCCTCGACAATGTCGATCTCATCGTGCTGTTTCCCCACGGCCGAATCTCCGAGGTGCAGCGCAGGATGATGACCACGACCGGCGCCGGCAATGTTCACGCGCTCGCGGTCGAAGGCACCTTCGACGATTGCCAGGCGATCGTGAAGGGGCTGTTCAACGATCACCAGTTTCGCGACGCGGTCGCGCTGTCGGGGGTCAATTCGATCAACTGGGCGCGGATCGTGGCGCAGGTGGTTTATTATTTCACCTCCGCGGTGGCGCTTGGGTCGCCGGCGCGGGCCGTGGATTTTACGGTGCCGACGGGTAATTTCGGCGACATCTTTGCAGGCCTCGTCGCCAAGCGGATGGGATTGCCGGTCAGGTGGCTGCGGATCGCCGCCAACGTCAACGATATCCTGCCGCGCACGCTCAAGACCGGCATCTACGAAGTGCGCGAGGTTCACGCCTCGACGTCACCGTCGATGGATATTCAGGTGTCGTCGAATTTCGAGCGGCTGTTGTTCGAGGCGAGCGGTCGGGATGCGAGCGTCGTCCGCCGGCTGATGGGCTCGCTGAAGCAATCCGGGCGCTTCGTGCTGCCCGACGCGGTGCTGGCGGCGATCCGCGAGGAATTCGACGCCGGACGCGCCGATGAGACCGAAACCAGCGCCGCCATCCGCACCATCTGGCGCGAAGCCGGGGATCTCGTGGATCCGCATACCGCGGTAGCCTTGGCGGTAGCGGACCGCGACACGTCGGATTCGAAAATCCCCAACGTCGTGTTGTCGACCGCGCATGCCGCGAAATTTCCCGATGCGGTGGAGGCGGCCTGTGGCGTGCGTCCGGAACTGCCGCCCTGGCTCGAGGGTTTGATGACCAAGCCCGAGCACATCGAAGTCATCAAGAGCGATCAGGTCGAAGTCGCGCGGTTCGTGCGCTCGGTCAGCCGTGCCGCGAAGCAAGGAGTTGCCGGATGAGCGTTGATGTCACCAAGCTTCCCTCCGGCCTGACCGTCATCACCGATACCATGCCGCATCTGGAAACCGCGGCACTCGGAGTGTGGGCCGGCGTCGGTGGCCGCGACGAAAAGCCCAATGAGCACGGCATCTCTCATCTGCTCGAACACATGGCTTTCAAGGGCACGACACGGCGCTCGTCGCGCGAGATCGTCGAGGAAATCGAGGCGGTCGGCGGCGATCTCAACGCCGGCACCTCGACGGAGACCACGGCCTATTATGCACGCGTCATGAAGGCCGATGTTCCGCTGGCGCTCGACGTGCTGTCGGACATTCTCGCCAACCCGTCCTTCGTGCCGGATGAACTCGAGCGCGAGAAAAGCGTGATCGTGCAGGAGATCGGCGCGGCGCAGGATACGCCCGACGACGTCGTGTTCGAACATCTCAACGAGCTGTGTTATCCGGATCAGCCGATGGGGCGTTCGCTGCTGGGAACGGCCAAGACGCTGAAAGCTTTCAACCGCGATATGCTGCGGGGTTATCTTTCGACGCATTACCGCGGCCCCGATATGGTCGTTGCTGCCGCAGGCGCAGTCGATCACAAGCGGGTGGTCGAGGAAGTGGGGGAGCGATTTTCGAGTTTCGACGGCGCGGCCGCGCCAAAGCCGATGCCTGCGATGTTCGGCCAGGGCGGCTCCCGCGTGGTTCATCGCGAGCTCGAGCAGGCGCATCTGACGCTGGCGCTCGAGGGCGTGCCGCAAACCGATTTGTCGCTGTTCTCGCTGCAGGTTTTTACCAACACGCTCGGCGGCGGAATGTCGTCGCGGTTGTTCCAGGAAGTGCGCGAAAAGCGTGGGCTGTGCTACTCGATCTACACTTTTCACGCGCCCTATACCGACACCGGGTTCTTCGGACTCTACACCGGCACCGACCCGGGCGATGCGCCCGAGATGATGGAAGTGATCGTCGACGTCATCAACGATGCGGTGGAGACATTGACAGAGGCCGAAATCGCGCGCGCCAAGGCGCAAATGAAGGCGGGCTTGTTGATGGCGCTCGAGAGTTGCAGCTCCCGCGCCGAACAGCTGGCGCGCCATGTGCTGGCTTATGGGCGCCCTCTGACGGTGGAAGAGCTGGTGGCAAGGATCGATGCCGTGAGCGTGGAATCGACCCGCAAGGCCGCGCGAGGCCTGTTATCGCGCAGCCGACCGGCGGTCGTGGCCCTTGGCAGCGGAAGGGGGCTGGACAGGGCGGTTGCTTTTGCGGAAGGATTGACCAGATCCAAGGCCAAGGCGCGGCTGCACTGAAGGTCGTTGCGCGCCGAGCATGATCCGGAAAAGCGGGAAGCCGGTTTTCCCTCGCGACAAGCGCGAAGCGTTTGCGCGGAGATCATGCTCAAACAAGAGATGAGATCATGGTCCGATTCAATCCAATCGGCTCGTGATCTGGTTCGAGCATCGGGGAGTTGCACGTATGGCGCTGTTTCGTTTGCCGTCGAGCGGACCGGCTGCGCTTGCGCCGCGTGGCCGCGGCTTGGTGTTGCGCGCGCCGCAGATGTCCGATTTTCTGCAGTGGGCGCATCTACGCGAAACCAGCCGAAACTATCTGACGCCCTGGGAGCCGATCTGGCCGTCCGACGATCTCACGCGCGCGGGCTTCCGCCGGCGGTTGCGCCGCTATGCCGAAGACATCGCGGCCGACAGGTCGTACCCTTTCCTCGTATTCCGCGAATCCGATGGTGCGATGATTGGCGGGATCACGCTGGCGAATGTCCGCCGCGGCATCGTACAGGCCGGCACCATCGGGTACTGGGTCGGCCAGCCCCACGCGCATCTCGGCCACATGACCTCGGCGCTGCGCGTGCTGTTGCCGTCGCTGTTCGGCGAACTCAATCTGCATCGCATTGAGGCCGCCTGCATTCCCTCCAATACACCCTCGATCCGGGTGCTGGAGAAGTGCGGGTTCACCCGCGAGGGCCTGGCACGGCGCTATCTCTGCATCAACGGGGTCTGGCAAGACCACCTGTTGTTCGGCCTGCTGCACGAGGATTTCCGGGGTTAACCCTCGGTATCAAGATTATGACACGCGCCTTGGGTTTGCCGCCATTGCGCTGCTATAACCCGCCCTGCGCGCGCGCCCTCAAGAGCGTGGCGAATGGTGGGCTGCATCTGGCGGGGATATCTGGATAATGCGTCATAGGCGGATCAGGCAGGCATTGGTTGCTGGCCGGGCAGGCCATCTGCGTGCCGCGTTTGCACTTGCTGCTGCTGCGGCCGTGCTGTCGGGATGCGGCGGTGGCAGCAATATGTTCAGCGCCCCGGCCGATTCCGATTCTATCCCCACGATCAAGGACAGGTTCAACCAGCTGTTCGGTTCGAAATCGCAAGCCGTTGGTGAGGCGGCGCCGGCGCCCGATGGCGCCGAGCTGGATTGCCCCGTTGTGAAGATCCGCGCCGGCGCTTCAACCTATGCGGTGGCGCCGCCCGGCAAACAGCCGGTTGCAAGCGAACTGCGCTATCAGGCGACCATCACGCGGACCGCGCGCGACTGTACGAGATCCAGCGGCCAGATCGTCGCCCGGATCGGCATTCAGGGCCGCGTCATCGCCGGCCCGGCGGGCGCGCCCGCGACCGTCGAAATCCCGCTTCGTGTTGCCGTGGTGCAGACCGGCGTCCATGAGAGGGTGATAGCCACCAAAGTCTACCGGACCACGGTATCGATGACGGAGGACACCAGCGTGCCATTCAGCGTGGTAGGCGAGGAGCTCGCCTATTCGATGCCGCCAGGCGCAACCAGCGAATCCTATGTCTTCTATATCGGCTTCGACCCGCAGGCGGTGACGCCAGAGCCGAAATCGGCGCGGAAGAAGTGAAAAAGCGGCGCGTCCGGCCATCCATAGGGAGTCGTCATCATCCGCGAAAGCGGATGATCCAGTAAACACAGGCGTGGGCGATTGATTGGAAAAGCCGCCGGCGTACTGGATGCCCCGCTGGAGCCTGTCATCGGGCTCGCCTAAGGCGAGACCCGGTGGCGGAGCATGACCGGGTTAGTTCAGCTTTTCGCGAACTTCCGTAATGCCCTTGGCCAGCAGGTCGTCGGCGATCTGGCCCTTCACGGTTTGGGTCAGGATGGTGGATGCCGCCGTCACGGCCGCGTTGGCCGCGGCCGCCCGCACATCGGCCAGTGCCTGCGCTTCGGCGAGCGCGATCTTGCCTTCGGCGGTCTTGGTGCGCCGTGTGACAAAATCCTCCATCTTGACTTTGGCTTCGGAGGCGATGCGTTCGGCCTCGACCTTCGCTGCAGCAATGATCTCTTGGGCCTCGCCTTCGGCAGCTGCGTGGCGCGCTTTGTATTCCGCCAGTAATTTTGCGGCTTCTTCCTTGAGACGGCGGGCGTCGTCGAGTTCAGCCTTGATGCGCGCGCTGCGATGATCGAGCGCCGTCAGCACCGTGCGGTGGATGCCGAAATAGCCAAATACCCCCATCAGGATGACGAAGGCGATGGCGACCCAGAATTCCGGTTCGGCGAACATCAAGCTTACCCCTTCAAGGACGCATCAACTGCGCGATCCACCGACGTCCCATCGGGCACAACGCCGGTGAGCCGTTGCACGATGGCGGCGGCCGCATCTGCGGCGATGCCGCGGACGTTGCTCATCGCCTTTTCGCGCGTCGCTGCGATGGTTTTTTCGGCCTCGGCAAGCTTGAGCGATAGCCGCTCCTCCAGCGTCTTGCGCTCGGCCTCGGACGCCGCGTTCAACTTTTCGCGGGTCTCGGCACTGATCGCCTGCGCGCGGGAGCGCGCCGCCGCCAACTCGCTTTCGTAGGCCTTCAGCGCGCTGTCGGACTCGTCTTTCAACTTTTGCGCCTGGGCGAGATCGCCTTCGATCGCACCCTGACGGTCGTCGATCGTCTTGCCGACGCGCGGCAGGGCGATACGTGAGACGATCAGATATAGCGCGACAAACGCGATCAGCAGGGACACCAGCTGCGAAGCAAAGGTGTCCTTCTGGAACGGCGGGAAGGGCGCCTTGTGGCCGCCCTCTGCCTCGGTGTGGGCTGCCGCGCCCTTGGCGCCGCCATGACTTTCGGCCATGGGCTTCTCCTGTTCGGCTGATCGAGATCCTACTTCCGGAATCTCATTGGCCAGATCGGTGAGGGGTCAGAGTGCAAACAGCAGCAGCAACGCGATCAGCAGCGAGAAGATGCCGAGCGCTTCGGTCACGGCGAAGCCGAAAATCAGGTTGCCGAATTGACCCTGCGCGGCCGAGGGGTTGCGCACCGCTGCGGCGAGATAGTTGCCGAAGATGATGCCCACGCCTGCGCCGGCGCCACCCATGCCAATGCAGGCAATACCAGCGCCAATGTACTTCGCGGCAATCGGATCCATGAAACGAACTCCTTCTTGAGGTTTGGTGGTGAGGCCGGATCAATGGCCCGGATGGATAGCATCGTTGATGTAGATGCAGGTGAGGATGGTGAAGACGTAGGCCTGAAGGAACGCGACCAGCAGTTCGAGCGCGGTCAGCGCGACGGTCAGGCCCAATGGCAATACCGC
>DASQOU010000318.1:0-10766 GCA_035644295.1 Bradyrhizobium sp. | reverse complement strand
CGAGCGCTCGAAAATGAATTCCATCGTGTTCGCGAGCTGCTTTGGCACCATCATCGAATGGTACGATTTTCTGATTTACGCCACGGCTGCGACACTCATCTTCAACAAGGCGTTCTTTCCGACCTTCGATCCGCTCGCGGGGACTCTGGCCGCGCTTGGCAGCTACGCCGTCGGCTTTCTGGCGCGTCCTCTTGGCGGCGCGCTGTTCGGCCATTTCGGCGATCGGCTGGGTCGCAAATCCATGCTGGTGCTCACACTGTTCATCATGGGTATCGGCACCTTCTGCATCGGGCTATTGCCTACCTATGCTTCGATCGGCGTGCTCGCGCCGATCTTGCTGGTCCTGCTCCGCATCATCCAGGGCATCGGGCTTGGCGGCGAATGGGGCGGCGCCTCGCTGATGGTGCTCGAGCATGCGCCAGCCGACAAGCGCGGCTTCTACGCAAGCTTCGTGCAGATCGGATTTCCGATTGGGCTCGTGCTGGCCACGCTTGTGTTTGCGCTGGTCACCAAAATGCCTGACGCCGATTTTGCCAGCTATGGCTGGCGGATCCCGTTCCTGATCAGCATCGTTCTTCTCGGGGTCGGCGCCTTCGTCCGATCGCGCGTTCCGGAGACACCGGTGTTCGAAGGACTCAAGTTGCGCGACGGGCTTTCGAAGAATCCGGTTGGCGAGGCCGTCGGCAAGAACACCAAGACCTTCCTGATCGCCGTCGGCCTCAAACTCTCCGAAGTGTCCTGGGTCTACATGCTCACGGTGTTCGTCGTAGGCTACGCCACCGGCAAGCTCGGCCTGCCGAAGCCGATGATGCTCGACGCTGTGATGTACGCAGCACTTCTGGAACTCGTCAGCCAGCCGCTGTTCGGCTGGCTGTCAGACAAGATCGGCCGGCGGCCGCTCTACATTCTCGGCGCCCTGTTCACCATCGCCTTTGCATTCCCGCTGTTCTGGATGGTGGAGAGCAAAAGCACGGTCTTGATCTTCGCCGCGGTCATGATCGCGATGAATTTTGGCCACGGCATGATGTTCGGGCCTGAATCTGCCTACTTCCCCGAACTGTTCGGCTCCCGCGTCCGCTACAGCGGCGCTTCCTTCGGCTTCCAGACGTCGGCGGCGATCGGCGGCGGCTTTTCGCCGATCATTGCCACCGCGATGGTTGGATATTTCGGCGGCACCACCGGCGTGTCGATCATGATGATCGTGCTCGCGCTCATTACGCTCGCCGCAGCACTCGCCGCGCGCGAAACGCGCGGAGGTCCGTTGGCGGATTAGAGCATGATCCGGACCCGAAGGGCCGCGTTAGCGCAAAGTGGGAACCGGTTTTCCCTCGCGACAAACGCGAAGCGTTTGCGCGGAGATCATGCTCAGACAAAGAAATATGATCATGATCCGCTTCGATCGGATCATGATCTAGGATCGGAGCCACCGTGAAGTTTGGCATTTTCATCTATGACGGCGTCGAACCGATCGATCTCGCAACCTTCGGCGTGCTGTCGATGGCGCGCCGGATCGCGCCCGAGATTACGATCTGCACCATCGCACCCCGCGCAGGATCGGTCGCCCTCGCCAACGGATTGAAGGTGACAGCGGATTTCGGCATCGACGATGCGCCGGCTTGCGATCTCGTCATTGTCACCGGCGGGGCCAGTTGGACCGTGCAGGCGCAGGCTCCCGCGACGCTCGATTACATCAGGCGCGTCCATGCTTCGCATCGGATTGCATCGGTATGTACGGGCGGCATGATCCTGGCCGCGAGCGGCGTGCTGGACGGCGGAGCTGCCACCACCAAGCGCGAGGTGGTTCCGCCGGAAACCTCGCCGCTCGAAGTGATGCGCGCGAGCTATCCGCGGATCGACGTGCGCGAGGCGATGCTGGTGGAGCGGGATGGTGGTGTCGTGACCGGCGGCGGGGTGACGCTTTGCATCGACACCACGCTTCATCTTCTCGCCAGTATGCTCGGCCCGCGCGTCGCCGATGAAACCGCGCGCATCATGGAATATCAGCGGGCCTGGCGCGCCAACCGTGAGGCCTTTGCGCCGGTCCTTAACGCGCGATAGCGTCGCCCTCGCAAATTTTCCAAATTTTGGTGTTTACAATTGCGCCGATCGACCATAATGGCCGGCGAAGGCTCGACGATCCGACGACGGGCCGATGGGAGCATGAGTTGATGCGTAATCTATCTTTGCCGGGTATTGCCGGCCTTATTTTGGGTGTCTCGATCATGATGGCCGGTTCTGCACGCGGCGATGCCCTCAAGGACGAAATCGCGCCGACCGGCAAGCTGCGGGTGGCGATCGGGATCAGCCCGGCCGGCGGCGCCTACTGGTCTACCAAGACGGAATCGGGAGGCTATGCCGGGGTGCCGGTCGATCTCGGCAAGGAAATGGCGAACCAGCTTGGTGTCCCCGTCGAGTACGTCGCCTACCCGAATTCCGGACAGATCACCGATAACGTGTCGACAGGCGTTTGGGACGTCACCTTCCTGCCGAAAGACCCGGAGCGCGAGACCAAGATGTCGTTCGGTCCGATCTATGAAATCGCGGACGCTACCTACATCGTCAAGCCGGGATCTGCGATCACCAATTTCCAGACGCTGGATCAGCCCGGCATCAAGGTCGCAGCCGTCAATAACACCACCACCATGCGCGGCGCGGTGGCGCATCTGAAGAACGCCAAGGTTGCGGGCTATCAGACCTATGACGAAATCTTCGCTCTCCTCAAGAACGGCGAGATCGATGCGTTCGCGCTGTCGCGCGACCAGCTCAACGCCATGGCCAAGAAGATCCCGGGCACGCGCGTGCTCGATGAAACCTTCAAGCAGACCGTGACCGCGGTTGCGGTGCCATTGAATCACCCGCTCGCGCTTGAGTTTGCCACCAAATTCATGACCGAGGTCAAATCCAACGGTGTGCTGCGGAAGGCTTTTGACAATAACGGGCTGAAGGATACCCCGCTGCGGGCGAAGTAGAAGGAAGTGCCTGCGCCGCGCTCGGCCTCATGGTTCGAGACGCGCGGCGTTGCCGCGCTCCTCACCATGAGGGTTAAGACCCTCGTCCTGAGGAGCGGCTACTGGGCCGCGTCTCGAAGGATGAGGCCCCTCTCGCGAGATGCCCTAATTCGTCCCGCCCAGCGCGATCGGCTCGAGGCCGCTCTGGGTGATCGCATTGCTGGCCGCGGGCGACGCGAGAAACTTGATCAGCGCTCGCCCAGCTTCAGGTTCCTGCGACACGCTGGCGATTCCGGCGGAAAACACCGTGACCTTCTGCAGCTCGTCCGGCAGCGGGCCGACAATGTCGATGCCGGCGACGGGTTTCAATTCGCTGATTTGCTGAAAGCCGATCTCGGCATCGCCGTGGGCTACGATTTCGGCGACCGGCGTGGCGGGAATTTTCCTCGCCTTGTCCTTCATTTCGTTCGCGATGCCGAGCTTCTCGAACATCTCGGTCGAGATATAGACGCCGCTGGCGCTGTCGGAATAGGCGACCGATTTCGCCGCCAACAGGGCGCGCTTGAGCGCGTCCGGCGAACTGATGTCGGGCTTCGGCGCGCCCGACTTCACCGCGACGCCGATCTTCGATTTCACGAGATCGACGCCGCTGTCGGGAACGACCTTGCCCTGCTTGATGAGGTCGCCAAGCGCGTAACCTACGAGGATCAGGACGTCGGCGGGTTCGCCGCGCTCCAGCCGCACCGGTATAGCGTTGGCCGTGGTGCCCATCGATGGCCCATAGGCGGTGATCACCTTGTGACCAGTCGCGCGCTCGAACTCCGGCACCAGCGCGTTATAGGCCGCCGAAAATCCACCCGAGATCATCACCCGGACCTCGGCCGCGCCCGCTGCAACTGTGAGCCACAGGACGCTGGCGACGCCGAGCGCGAATGCGCGCAAATGTGCAGATGTCGATCTCATGATTTTCTCTCCCGGGACGGCTCTTGATTGGCCGTGCACTGTTATCGGGGCGATCGTATCGTGCCAAAAGGGGTTAGCCTAGGGCAGCTCCGCGCTGTCGTCATTCCGGACGGTCCGCGCCGCGGACCGATCCGGAATCTCGAGGTGATGCGCGAATGGTGTCCGCGAGATTCCCCGATGCGCAATTGCGCATCTGAGATCGCCGCAATGCGGCGTCTGGAATGACGGTGCAACTTGTCACGAATTGACGTGCACGAAATCCCGCAGCAGGGGATAGATTTCGTTGTTCCAGCGCCGGCCGCTGAACACGCCGTAATGCCCGACGCCGGCCTGCATGTGATGTACTTTGCGGTAAGCGCGGACACCGGTGCACAAATCCTGTGCGGCCAGCGTCTGGCCGATTGAGCAGATGTCGTCCTTTTCGCCCTCGACCGTCATCAGGCCCATGCGCTTGATCGAGGCGGGATTAACCGGCCGGCCGCGATAGGTCAGCTTGCCCATGGGCAAAAGATGTTCCTGAAAAACGTCGCGGATGGTTTCGATATAAAACTCCGCCGGCAGATCCATCACCGCGAAATATTCGTCGTAGAACGTCTTGATGGTTTCGGCCTTCGCCGTCTCACCCTTCGTCAGATGGGTGGCGAGATCGATGTGCTGCTTGATGTGTCGTTCGAGGTTCATCGATACGAAGGCGGTGAGCTGCACGAAGCCGGGATAGACTTGGCGGAACGCGCCCTTGCATTGAATCGGCACGTAGTTGATCAGATTATCCTCGAACCATTTGAGCGGCTTGCTCTTGGCGAATTCGTTGACCTTGGTGGGCTGGATGCGCGTGTCGATCGGGCCAGCCATCAGGGTCAGCGTCGCAGGACGCGCGGGGTGATTGTCCTCCGACATGATCGCGGCGGCGGCGAGCGCCGACACCGACGGCTGGCAGATCGCGACCATATGCGCGCGGGGACCCAATTGATCGAGAAAGGTGATGAGGTGCTCGGTATATTCGTCGAGGCCGAATTTGCCGTGATCGAGCGGAATGTCGCGGGGATTATGCCAGTCGGTGATGTAGACGTCGTGATCCTGCAGCAGGGTCTGCACGGTGCCGCGCAACAGTGTCGCGAAGTGGCCGGACATCGGCGCCACCAGCAACAGGCGCGGCTGTTCCGGCGAGTTCTCCTTCTTGAAATGCAGCAATGAGCCGAACGGCGTCGCGTAGGTGACTTCCTCGGTCACCGCCAGCTCCTGATTGCCCACCAGCACCTTGTCGATGCCATAGGCGGGGCGGGTATAGGTGAGGGACGCGCGCGAGATCAACTCAAGTGCGGCGGCGAGCCGTCCGAACAATTTGTCGGATAGGCCCTGCGGGACGAGGTTGAGATATCTCAGTGCGTGAGCTGCCCCGGTCCGCCATGGCGCCGTAAGGTCCATGTGGTTCTGATACGCCTGATATAACATCGACATCATCCGGATCCGCCCCCGCCCGTGCGCCATGCAAAATCGAAGCCACGGCGGGGGCAAACCGCCCAAGAAACTGGCACGTCGCTTGCTGCTGGAAGGGAAGCTGAAGAGGGAAGCCGAGCTAACAAGCCAAGCTGCCAGGCCTAGATGAAGGGCACTTTGCCGCGGCTCGCTTGGCAAGGCAGGGCCGGCGTTCACGCGTTGGAGGAAAAGCCAAATGGCGAAAGCGACACTGACCATCAGCAGCAAGAATTACTCCTCATGGTCGCTACGCGGCTGGCTCCTGACCAAGTTTTCCGGGCTCGAATTCGACGAGATTGTCACCGCGCCCGACGATCCGTCGGCGCGGGCGGAAATCCTGCTTCTCTCCTCCTCCATTCTGGTGCCGTGCCTGCGCCACGAGGGCGCCACCGTGTGGGATACGCTCGCGATAGCGGAATACCTCAACGAGGTCATGCCCGATGCAGGCTTGTTGCCGAGGGATCGCGTCTTGCGGGCGCATTGCCGGTCGATCTGTGGGGAGATCCATTCCGGCTTCACGACGCTGCGCGCATCACTGCCAGTCAATCTGAAGGGCCATTTCCCCGGCTTCAAGATATGGTCGCGCGCCCAGTCCGACATCGATCGGGTCTGCACGATCTGGCGCGAGTGTCTTGCCAAGTCGGGCGGCCCGTTCCTGTTCGGCGAGCGCTCCATGGCGGACGCGATGTATGCGCCGGTGGTGACGCGCTTCATGACCTATGACGTAAAGCTGGAGTCCAGGTTGAAGGACTACGCCGGTATGATCATGGCGCTTCCGGAAATGCAGGAATGGATCGAAGTCGCCAAAGCCGAGCCAGCCGACATCGAAGAGCTCGAGGTGGAATATTAGGCAGTGCGGCCGTTACGGTGCCTGTTTGCAGGGCTTACGCACCGGGCACGCCTTGCTCAACTTGATGCCATCGAGGCAGTTTTACCGCAAGCGGCGGCGCGCCAGTGATGTTGCGCGAAAAATCGCCTGACTGAAATTCCGATCCGCGTCCAAGAGCTTCGACGTCTTCAACGCAGCGATCTTTGCAATCGCTGCGGTGCAGCCCCGCCGATTTCAAGACCGTCGATATGCCGCCGGCCACCGATAAGGTGCCGCCGGTGACGCCGTGGAAGTAGCGCTCTCGCACAATCGGAAGAATTAACGGTTTTTCGGCGGTCGCTGGCGCGCTCGATACTAGCGAGGCTGGATGTAGTGCGCCGTAGATTATCCGAAGCGATATCTAGCCGTGAACATCGGCGTACCGGGCGCATCAGCTGATTCGGGCGCGGTTCGTTCCGCGCGCGTTCCAAACCTTAAAGCGGGTGTCGGCCTCGTTACATTTTGGTACAGGGCGAGGGGCGCACTCAAATCAGGAGCGATGCAGCCGCCAACCAACCACGGTTGCCTCAACGGTTCCGCCCGACTCATGATTGCGCCAGGCGCCATTGATGAAGCGGCAAGCAAATGGCAACTGATACGTGCCGCTGTGGTCCTCGCACAGCACCTGGACCGGCTGATCCGGGGGCGGTTCGCCTTCGCCATTGAATTCAGCCAGCCGTTTTTCACGCGTCGCCATTTTCGCCTCTCCCCGTCAGTTTCACACCTGGCCCTCCCTTTGGCGCCGGACCTGGTGCGCTTGAACAAACCTCTATGCGCGAATGAGGTATCTGTGTGGTATCTTCAATGCCGCAAACCTCGGCTCGCAACAATTTGACCGGGGCTCTCGCCAATTCAATGAGGCTTTTGATGATCGGCCGGATCGCTCTCGCGCTAGGGGTGTTGGCGCCGTGTGCTTTGGTATCGGCCGCCGCCCGCGCGCAGGACGTTCCCGGCATCGAGATCTGCACCGTCGAAAAGACCATGGAGCGCCGCACCAGTTGCCTTCAGAGCAACGTCGATTTCCTCCAGAAGACGATCGGAAAGCTTGCCGCCGAGCAAGCGCAGAAGCTCGATGCCGCGAACCGGCAAATCGAAGGTTTGAAGGCAACCGTCGCCTTGTTGCAGAAGGTTGTGGACGAGCTGCAGGCGGCGCAAAAGAAAACAGCGGAGGATTCAAACAAGAAGGCCGACGCGCCCCCGGCCAAGGATGGGCCGGCGGCGAAAGAAGGCGCGAAATAAGGACGCGGTGGTCTATTGAGTCCCGATCTCTCCAGTGATCGCGGAGCCGAACAACTCACCATGTTCGCCATTGAATCGCGACATCTGCATCTGCTCGATCGGGAAATAGTCCGCAGGCCCGGTGTTGATCACAATGCCCGGTAGCAGCAACCCGAGTTCGAAGTTCTTGAGGTTGGCTGCCTGCCGCATGACGTTCTCACGGGTGAGTTCATCGCCGCATTGCTTGAGCACCTGAACCATGGTTTGCGCGGTCAGATAGCCGTAGACGCTGAACGTACTCGTCTTGTCTCCCTCCGGGAAATACTTGTCCATGAAGGCAGCCCACTCCTTGATCGCGGGATCGTCCTTCCAGGTCGGGTCGGTGGGGTCCTTGAGATAGTTGGTCGACAGGATTCCCTTCGCGTTCTCGAGCCCGGCGGGCTTGAGCACGGAGCCCACGGAATTCGAGATGCTGGCAAGGAACTGGACCGGCTTCCAGCCGATCTCGGCCGCCTTCCGGATCGCCTGCGCGGCGAATTTCGGCGAGGCTTCGTTGAAAAAGACGTCGGCGCCAAGGGTTTTCAGGGTGACGATCTGGCGGTCGACCGTCGGGTCAGCAGGCTCGTAGGGCAGCTCGCCGACGATCATGCGCTTGGTCGCCTCGGCGCCGAGGCCGTCCTTGAGACCCTTGAGATAGTCGCGGCCGGAATCGTCATTCTGATAAAGGATTCCCAGCTTCGCCTGCGGCAGTTTCTCCAGGATGTATCTTGCGTAGATCCGCCCCTCGGTCTGGTAGGTGGGTTGCCAGCCCATCGTCCAGGGGAAGTTCTTCGGGTCACCGAACTTGGTGGCGCCGGTGGCCACGAAGAGCTGCGGTACCTTCTTCTCATTCAGGTATTTCTGAATGGCATTGTTGGTCGGCGTGCCGAGGCTCTGGAAGATGAGCAGCACTTCATCGCTTTCCACGAGCTTGCGCGCCTGCTCCACGGTCTTTGCCGGGCTGAAGCTGTCGTCGTAGGAAACAAAGTTGATCTTTCGCCCGTTGATGCCGCCCTCGGCGTTGAGCTTTTTGAAAAAGGCATCCTGCGTCCGGCCGATCAGCGCGTAGGCTGACAGCGGCCCGCTATAGGGCATGATATTGCCGATCTTGATCTCGGTATCGGTCGCACCGACATCGTATTTCTTCTGCGCGTGGGCGGCGCTGGCCAACGCGACCGCGATTAGTCCCGCAAGCAACGCCGATCTGGCATGGTTCAAGACACGGTGGTGCATCATCGTCCTCCCTGACGTGCTGACCAAGGGCTCAGGCAGTCTCGTGAGCGGACCGCTTGGATGGAGCCGTCGGATTGTATGCGCGATCAGTATGCACGATTAGGTTGCCGTTGCCAGCGGCGCCTCGGCTGCTATTTTTCCGTAACATGGAAGATGTGGCCCACGCGGTTCCGGCCCGGCGAGAGGTGAATGGTTCCGCAAGGGGCGCGACCAGTGTCCCGAATCCGAAGTTCGCACTCCCTTGCAGCCCCCACTTTTGCGAACTTCGGATTCGAAAGGACGCTAGAAAATCTATGATTCTAGAGCAAGGACTGTCAAACGCAGCGCGCGCGAAACCGTCATGATCGGCGCGCTTTGAATGAGGCTTATCGTCCATGAATCCCGCCCAGAAGGCACTCTGGTTTATCGAAAGCCACTTGTCCGGCGAGTTGACCCTCGATCAGATCGCTGATGTCGCCGGAATCTCGCGCTTTCACATGGTGCGCGCGTTCGCCGCTGCGACGGGCTTGTCGGTCATGCGCTACGTGCGTGCCCGCCGACTCAGCGAGGCGGCGCGGGTGCTTGCGGCCGGCGCGCCCGATATCTTGACCTTGGCGCTGGATGCGGACTACGGCTCTCACGAAGCATTCACCCGCGCGTTCCGCGACCATTTCGGGGTTACGCCCGAAGCGGTCCGCAGCTGCGCGCGCATCGACCACATCAAGCTTCAGGAGCCGATCCAGATGGATTCAACGATCATAGACAATCTTCAGGTCCCGCGCTTTGAAATCAGCAAGCCGCTGCTCGTCGCCGGTCTGGGCGGGCGTTACTCCAGCGAGAACGGCGCCGGCATTCCCGGCCAGTGGCAGCGTTTTCATCAGTGCGTTGCTGACATTCCCAACCGGATCGGGAAGTTGGCCTATGGCGTCTGCTGCAATGGCGACGATGCCGGAAATTTCGACTATATCGCCGGCGTTGAAGTGTCCGACTTCTCCGACCTGCCACGCGAATTCGTCCGCGTCCGGATTCCCGAACAGCGGTACGCCGTGTTCACCCACAAGGACCACATCTCGACCATTCGCCGCACCGTCAACACGATCTGGAATCATTGGCTTCCGGCATCAGGCCTGAAGGCGGCCGACGCCCCCAACTTCGAGCGCTATGACGAGAAGTTCAATCCGCTCACCGGCGACGGTGGGCTGGAAATCTGGATACCGGTCGGGCAGTAGGCTTTTGGTCTGACGCGTTTCTGTCACGACCGGTACCGGCCCAAGGATCAAGTCCGTGAGGTTGCTTTCGCTCCAAAACGCTCTTGGACGCTTGGCTGCCCTGCGCGATCATAGGTCCGGGGATTGCTTGCAAGCGATGGTGACTTTGCCATAACGTCGCGCAACAAGATTGTTGCGCGCGCGGAAATGAACCTGAAATCCGCCTGCGCCCAAGAAACGATTTGTGGAAAGCCAGGGGGATTGGATGCCCGATGTTCGCGTTCTCGCCACCGGTCTGGAGTTCCCGGAAGGGCCGGTGGTGATGCCGGACGGATCGGTGGTACTGGTCGAAATCCGCGGGCAACGGCTGACGCGGGTGTGGCCGGACGGGCGCAAAGAGGTGGTCGCGCAAATTGCCGGCGGCCCCAATGGCGCGGCGATCGGCCCCGACGGCAAATGCTACCTCTGCAACAATGGCGGCTTCAGCTGGATCCCCTCGCGCGGCACCATGATGCCGGGCGCGCCGGCACCCCATGAATATATCGGCGGCTCGATTCAGCGCGTCGATCTCGCAACCGGCAAGATCGAAACCCTGTTCGACAAATGCGGCGAGCATCCGCTGAAAGGGCCCAATGATCTGGTGTTCGATCGGCACGGCGGACTCTGGTTCACAGATTTGGGCAAGCGCCGCGCCCGCGACATGGATGTCGGCGCGTTCTACTACATCAAGCCCGGCATGAAGGAAATCGTCGAAGGCTCGTTCGGCATGTTGCCGGCCAACGGCATTGGTCTGTCGCCGGATGAAAATACGGTCTATGTCGCGGAGACGCCGAC
>DASQOU010000317.1:0-12435 GCA_035644295.1 Bradyrhizobium sp. | reverse complement strand
TACCGACAGTTTGCGGTAGCCGAGCCTGGCTAGAACCTTCCCGACTGAACGCTCGTGTAGCGCGACACCGAAGCGCCGCTGCAATTCGTCGCGCAGATCGACCCGCCGCCAACGCACGACCCCGTGCACCGCAGGGTCGGGGCCGACCTCGACAAGCTCGGCCAATTCGGCCTGCTGCCGCGCCGTGAGCTTTGATCCGGGACCTGGCGATTTGAGATTGCGAAGCCCGGCCAATCCCGCGGCGTTGTAACGGTGCACCCAGTCCCGCAAGGTCTGACGGTCCATGCCGCAGGTTTCGGCCGCCGTTTTGCGGTCCACACCATCGAGCACCAGCGCCAGCGCAAGTATCCGACGCGCCGCAGCACTATTCTTCTCCCCGCTCGCTGCCTTGCGAAGCTCCGATGCCGTCCGATCAAGTCGGGTGATCAATACCGCCGCTCCCATCGATGCCGCTCCTCCCAAAAGCCCGCATCGAGTCAGAGTTTCACTGATTTGGGAATCCCTAATGAGTCACAGTTTCGGGCCGTTGGTATTAGATGTCTGTGTCATGGACGCAGGGCTGGCGGCAGTGCGGATGAGGTCATTGAATAACGGAAGTGGCCTGAGGGCGAATAGCGAATAGGGAAAGAGCCATTCGCTACTCTCCATTCGCTACTCCCTTTTCGCCATTCGCTACTCGCCACTCTGCCCGCCTCATTTCCCGGACGCCGTCGAGACTGACGCCGAAGAGGCAGCCGGCGGCGTTGCCGAGGCGACGTGAACCGTATCGCCCGGGTTAAGGGTTTCCGGGGGATTGTTGATGATCCGATCGGACGGTGAAAGCCCCGCAATGACTTCCACACTGTCACCGAAATCGCGGCCAAGCTGCACGCGTTTGAGGACGACCTTGTCATTGCTGTCGAGGGTTGCGACCTGTGTGCCCTGATTGCCGGTCACAAGCGCAGTGGACGGAATTCTCACCAAATTCGCGTCGGCCGGGATTTCGAACTGCACATTGCAATAGCTGCCGGCAAGAAACTTGCCGGCTGAATTGTCGGCTTGAAGCTCGACCTGCATGCTGTGTGAAGCCGGGTTCATGGCCCTTGAAACGTGCGAGAGCGTTGCGTCGAACTGCACGCCCGGATATTGCGGCATTTCGAATGTCGCTTTCAGCCCCGGCGTCAGGCCGGCGGAGAACGACTGCGGCACCTGGACGTAGATGCGAACCCGATGCAAATCGGATACCTCGAAAAGCGGTAGGCCGGAACCTCCCGAATTGATCAACATTCCGAGCTCCACGTTTCGGGCGGTCACGACGCCATCAAAAGGCGCGGCCAGCGTCTTGAACGATTGCATGGCCTCGAGCTGCCGGACGTTGGCAGCGTTGGCGTCGACGACCGCTTGCTTTGCCTTGGCGTCGGCGGTGGTCTGGTCCGCAAGCTGCTGCGCCACGATCTGCTTTTGCAGCAGGATGTTGTTGCGGTTCGCGGTCAGCGTTGCGATCTGCTCATTGGCCTCGACGCTCGCCAGCGTCGCTTTCGCCTGACTGAGCTGCTGATCGAGATCGGGTGCATCGATGGTGGCCAACACTTGCCCGGCCTTGACGGGTGATCCAATGTCGTGGTCCCAGCTTTTCACGTACCCATTCACGCGCGCATAGATCGCCGCCTTGTTGAAGGGTTGGATGTTGCCGGGCAACGTCAGCATTTGATGCGGACTGCCAGGAATGGGTTGGGCAAGCGCAACGGTCGGAGTGGCCTGCGTGTCGGTCCACTGCATGACTTCCTGCTTGCTCTCCGCGCGCTGCATGAAACCATAGGCAACCACGAAGCCGGCAAGCAGAACCGCGGCGGTGGCGGCCGTGACCAGGCTTCGCTTGCGGGGAGGGGTGATTTCTTCTGAGGCCATTTTGTTCTCCTCTCGATTCATGCGGCGGTTGCCGTGGCTGGCTGATGTGCGGAGCCCTGCTGGCCGCCGTGCACCAGGCTGAAGATAGTTGGCACCAAGATCAAAGTGGCGCAGGTGGCAAAGATCAGCCCGCCGACCACGGCGCGGCCCAAAGGCGTGTTCTGTCCGGGCTCGATCGCCATCGGCACCATGCCGATGACCATCGCCAGCGCGGTCATCATCACCGGGCGAAACCGGGCGCGACCCGCTTCGAAGGCTGCTGCGGTCGCATTGAGGCCGGCCGCCATCTGGTCGCGCGCAAAGCTGATCACCAGGATGCTGTTGGCGGTCGCGACCCCCATGCACATGATGGCGCCGGTGAGCGCCGGAACGGAAAGCGTGGTTCCGGTCGCAAACAACATCCAGACGATGCCGGCCAGGGCGGTCGGCAGCGCCATGATGATGACGAACGGATCGGCCCAGGACTGGAAGTTGACGACGATCAAAAGATAGATCAGCACGATCGCCGCCGCGAGCCCGACATAGAGCTGCTGATAGGCGCTCGTCATAGTGGTGACTTGACCGCGCAGCGTCACGCTCGCGCCGCGAGGAACGTCTTGCGCGGTCGCGTGGATCACCTTTTGAATGTCCGACGCAATCGCGCCGAGATCGCGTCCCTGTGGCGTCGCATAGATATCGATCACGGGCTGGACATTGTAGTGCGACACCACGGCATTGCTGTTGGTCCGCTCAACATTCGCCAGGCCGCCGAGCAGCTGGGTGCTGGCGGAAGGAGAGCTGACCGGAATGTTTTTCAAGCCACTCATGGTGTCGATGTCGCGCTGCGGGGTCTGGACCGAGACCGCATAATTGACGCCGTTGGCGGGGTTCAGCCAGTAGGTCGGGGCCGATTGCGAGCTTCCCGACAGCGTCGTCAGCATGGCGTTGGCGACATCCTTCTCGGAGAGGCCGGCAAGCGAAGTAAGCGACCGGTCGACATTGACGTTAAGGGTCGGCTGCGCAAACGCCTGCTGGATGCGCGCATCGGTGATTCCTGGAATTTGCTTGACCTTTGTCAACAGCGCGTTGGCATATTTGCGATTCCCCGCAAGGTCCCTGCCGGCCACCTGCAGGTCGATCGGCGCGGGCGCGCCGAAATTCAGGACCTGACTGACGATATCAGCGGGCAGGAAAGCGAATGTCGTGCCGGGGAACTGCTGCGGCAATTTTTCCCGCATGGTTTTGATGTAGTTATCGGTCGGCGCATGTTTCGGTTTGAGGCTGATCAAGATGTCGGCGTCGCCGATGCCGATGGTGCCGGAATTATTGTACGCCATGTTGATGCCGCTGACGGTGAGCCCGATGTTGCTCACAACGCCGTCCAGTTCGGTTGGCGGAATAATGCCCTTGATCGCCGTAGCGATCCGGTCAGTGAGGGCCGTCGTCACCTCGAACCGGGTTCCCGTCGCGGCGCGAACGTGAAGCTTGATCTGGCCGCCATCCACCGCCGGGAAAAAATCCTGGCCGAGTGAGGGCGCAAGCCCAAGCGACAGCAAGCTGATGCACAGGAATCCGGCAATCACCTTGATGCGGTTTTGCAGCGCGAGTTGCAGGAGGCCGAGATAGGTTTTGCGCAGATTTTCGAAACGCCGCTCGAATCCATGCTGGAAGCGCATAAGCGGATTGCGGCTGGGCTTTACCTCGCTGCCGTCCTCGGCCTGGCCGTGGCCGTGTTGTTTGCGCAGAAGATGGTTTGCCAGCGTCGGCACCAAGGTCTGTGACAGCACATAAGAGGCGGCCAGCGCAAAGATCACTGCCTCGGCGAGGGGCCGAAACAGATAACCGGCGACACCGCCAAGCCAGAACATCGGCACGAAGGCAATGGAAATGCAGAACAGCGACACGGTCGCCGGCACGATGATTTGAGACGCGCCATCGAGGATGGCTGGCTTGATCGCTTTGCCCTCTTCAAGATGACGGTTGATATTTTCGATGGTGACGGTGGCGTCGTCGACGAGAATTCCGACCGCGAGCGCCAGACCGCCGAGCGTCATGACATTGATGGTCTCGCCGAGCAGCGAAAGGCCACTCAGCGCCGCCAGGATCGCAAGCGGGATCGAGATCGTGATGATGAGGGTCGAACGCCAGCTGCCGAGGAACAAGAGGATCATCATTCCGGTCAGCGCTGCCGCGATCACGCCTTCCCTGATCACGCTGGATACCGCGTCGGTGACGTAGACCGACTGATCCCCCACGGCCGTCAATTTCAGGCTGGCCGGAAGCGTCTGCGAGATCGACGGCAACAGGTTCTTGACGCCATTGATGACGTCGAGCGTCGAGGTGGCGCCGGCCTTGACGATGGTCAGCAGCACGGCGCTGGCGCCGTTGACATGCACGGCGTTGGTCTGCGGCGGACTGCCGTCATGCACATAGGCGACGTCGTGCATGTAGATAACCGTGCCGTTGACGGTCTTGATCGGCAGATCGTTGAACGCTTTGACCGCTGTCGGCGAGTCGTTCAGGTTCACGGTATATTCGTAAGTGCCGATCTTCTGGGTTCCAACCGGGACGATCAGGTTCTGCAGCGAAAGCGCGTTGATGACGTCGTTCGCCGAAACCCCGTATTGGTGCAGGGCCTGCTGATTGAGATCGGCCTGGACCTGCCGCACCTTGCCGCCGAACGGAAGCGGCAGCGCGGCGCCCGGCACCGGCGCCAAGGCCGGACGGACGAAATTCAGCGCGTCGTCGAAGATCTCGGTTTCCGATAGCTTGTCACTCGAAAGCGCAACCTGCAGAATTGGAACGCTCGAGGCATTGAAGCTGAGGATCAACGGCGGCGTGATACCCGGCGGCATCTGCTTCAGCACGGTCTGCGACATGCCGTTGACTTGCGCCAATGCGGCGTTGATGTTCACGGTCGGCTGAAAGAAGATCTTGATGATGCCGTAATTGGCGATCGATTGGGATTCAATGTGTTCGATGTCGTTGACCGCGTTGGGTAACGAGCGCTCGTAGAACGTGACCACGCGGCCGGTCATGTCGTCGGCGGGCAGGCCGGTGTAGGTGAAAACCACGCTGACGACGGGGATGTTGATGTTCGGGAAAATGTCGGTCGGCGTCCGCAGCGCCGCCGTCGTTCCGAAAATCAGGATCAACAGCGCCATGACGACGAACGTGTACGGCCGCCGCAGGGCAAGTCGGACGATTCCAATCATGACTTTCCTCCTGTACCACCAAGTTTGTTCGCATTGTCCGCCGAACAGAGGAGGCGGTTTGGACGCTGCCTGCGGTGAGGGCGCGCTCTGCCAGGGAGCAAGGCAGACTCTAGGGTTGAGTTTGCCATTCGAAAAATGCATTCTCTTCATTTGAACATGCTGAATTTGAATATGGATGGAGCGGCAGTCGCTTGAACAAGCAAGCTCCCAAACTAGGTGCGATCGATCTGAACCTGCTGGTGGTGTTCGACGCCCTCATGCGGGACAGGTCCGTCACGCGGGCGGGACAGAGGCTGGGCCTCAGTCAGCCCGCCATGAGCCACGCGCTGACCCGCCTGCGGCACATGCTGAAGGACGAGCTGTTTGTCCGGAGCCCAAACGGGATGATGCCGACGCCGCGAGCCGAACAGCTCGCCACGCCCATCAGGATAGCCCTGGACGGGCTGCAACAGTCACTGGAGCCTACGCAGTTCGAGCCGGCAAAGGCTGCGGCGACCTTTCGCATCGCGGTCGACAATTATGCGGCGATCGTTCTGGTGGCACCGATAGCAGAGCACGTTGCGAGAAACGCTCCCGGGGTGACGCTGGATTTTCGGCCGAGCGGAACGCTGAACGTTCCCGATCTGCTGGATCGAAGCGAACTGCATCTGGCGATAGGTCCGCCCCGTGTCCAAGCCGAGCGGTTTTCGCTCAGGCGCTTGCTGCAGGATCAGTTCGTCGTCGTGCACCGAAAGGGTCATCCGGCCGCAAGAGCACGGGAGTTCTCGACCGAGACGCTGGCGACCCTTCCGCAGCTTGAAATCTCGTCCGCTCAATTTGGCGCCGACTTTGCAGAGGCTGCCCCTGGAAAATCGAAGCCTGTCCTCAAGCCAGCGATGCGCGCGCCGTTCTTGTCGGCCGCGCAGATTCTGGCGACGTCGGACCTGGTATCGGTGTTTCCGCTGAATATCGCCAGGCACATGACAAAGTCTCACGGCCTTGTTCTTCATCGCCTGTCGCGTCCGCCCAAGCCGCTTGAAGCTGCCATGATTTGGCTGCGACGCCTTGACAACCAGCCTGCACATGCCTGGCTGCGCGAGATCATCGTCCGGGTAGCCAATGACTTCCGCGCCGCATCTGGCGCCAGCCAATGAAACGGTCGGGGACCCCAGCTTGATGCGATATGCGCCCGCCGCCTAGCGGAGGCCCTCATAGACCATGAGCCCGCGCGCCAACTTGAGCTTTCGTATCGCACGAGGGACGAGGCGTTGTGCGGGTGGGTGCAGATAGCGCCACGAGGTCAACTTGAAATCCGACAATACGCTGTGTCCGCTTTCAAACGGGGCGAGCAATCCGGTCAGGCTGACGGGTGCATGCGCACGGTGGCTGAATGGCAGCAATAGCAATTCCAGATGCGCCGGCGCACCATCTGCCGAGGTCGCGGTAATGCCGGCGACCGCGCCCAGCAGTTCTTCGGTCACCACCGTGATTATGTCCTCGATCTCGCGGCGGCCGTCCTGGACGAACAGCTCCGAAAAGCTCCGATCCTTCAGGTCGCGACCGAGCAGGGCGCAGATCCTCGTGCCGGCGACGCGGAACGGGTAGCCGGCAGCGGCGTCGTAGGACAAGACGAAGATATCGCCGAGCAGCTCGCGCACCGCGCCGGGCTCGATCGCGCTGCGGTCGGGCGCGCGCTCGGTGGCACGTTTCTCATCCCAATACGCGAAAAACTCTTGGTTTGACGGATGCTTCATGCTTGGCCTTGCCCCGTGCCTGGCGCGGCGGGACATATCTGTCCCGCTTTCACGCACACGCATGCTTCGGTTCGTTGTGCAGGACTGACATTGCAGCGTCCATGCCGCAGCCGCTGTCGGCGCCGGCTTTGCGTCGTTAAGGTTAAGTTAACTATGCGGTTGGCGATCGGCGGCAGCCTGCTATGGTCCGCGCACTCGATTCCTCGCCGTTCTTTTCCGGTTGCGGCGAGGTTGTGACCCGGGTTGGCGTCGAACAGATTGGTCGTTGCGCGGGGAGGGGTGGGGAATTCACCCCGGGGCCTTGCGCAAGAAGATCAGCAGCAACACAGGGAGGGCTTCTCAGAGCCCTCCCTTTTTCTTTCATCGAGATTTTTGAGTTTTTTGAGGGCGAACCCCCGGCGTGGCTGGGAGGAAAACGTCTGTCGAGGCGGATAATCTAGGTCCACTATCGAGCGCCAGGCGGACCAAAGGTAGGCATCGCGCCATATCTAAAAAGTGCCAATAGGCGACATAGAGTCTAACAAATAGGATGGCTATTCGACCACTTCGTCGGCGCGTGCAAGCAGCATCGGTGGGATTGTGAGACCTAGTGCCCGTGCGGTCTTCAAATTGATTGTTAGTTCGAATTTTATTGGTTGTTGGACCGGCAAGTCCGCGGGATTGGCACCCTTTAAAATGCGATCGACATACGTGGCGGCTCGTCGGAATACATCGGCTCTGTCTATCCCGTAGGCGATCAATCCTCCGCTTCTCGCGAATTCCGCGACTGAATAAATGGCGGGCAAATGCTGATCTGCTACCGAAGCAGCGATACGTGCCCGGTGTGAGTTGAGAAAGCTGTCCGGCAGAGCGATCAGTCCGCTGCCGGAACGTTTGCCCGCGGCAGCGACGGCACTATCGATCTCAAGTTCGTTATGAACCGGCGAAACGGTCAGCTCGCATGAACAAGCCTGCCGCGCCGTTTCGATAAACGGCAAATACATGCGGGCAAACGGAGCGGAGTCGGGATTAAAGATAACGGTAAACGAGGTAACATTCGGAGCAACTTCTTTCAGCAGCTCTAACCATTTTGCTCCCATGCTAAGTTCTTCGGCGCCGAAGCCGGTTATATTTCCCCCGGGCCTGGCCAGGCTTTGAACGACGCCTTGGGCTACCGGATCGGTAATGGCAACGAACACGACGGGAATGCTCTGTGTTTGCTGCGATACCGCGACTAAGTTGGCGGTGGAATTAACGACGAGCAAGTCGGGGCGCAGATCGATTAGCTCTTTGGCGAGTTTCTGCGCAAGTACGGCGTCTCCTGCCGCCCATCGATACTCAATCTCGATATTCTGAGGCAGTAACCACCCTTGTTCTGCAAGCCCCTGCTGAAATGCGGCAGCCTGCTTCTGTCCTTCGGGGTCAATCGCTGCTCGCCCCATAAGTACGCCAATGCGCCGCTTGCGGCTGGGCTGAGCGCGCGCCGTGATCGTCCAAGCTGCCGCTGCACTACCGATAACCGTGATGAAGTTGCGTCGCCGCATTAAGCCGTCCCCAAAAACCTCAGAGCCACGCCTTGTGCAATGGCTAAGACTAGCACGTGGTGCCTGATCTGCGAGCGGGAAATGCCGCAGATGCGATCAGGCATGATGTCTCGAATGGGTCAAAAAACGGAAGTGACCTCGCTTGCAAGGCATGCCCGTTATACCTTCAAGAAGCGGACATCGTCAGAGCCCTCCCGTTTTGTTTCGGCATTTTGGTATCTTGCGGCGGCGCGCCGCGAGGCTCCAATCGCCATTGTTTGACGCGTTTTGTGGCGAACCAGCTTCCACTTCGCTCCAAAACACTCTAATGGGGCACCATCGCTCGAGAAGAGCCGCGCTCTCAAGGTCTTCGCCCCCTTGGAATCTTCACCTGAATCACCGGAATTGCCGTCGGTCGCCCCGCGCGAGCCGATCCTGACGCTGCCCGCCGCCCTGAGCGCCTATATCCTGTTGCTGGCGGTCATTCACTTGCGCGTGCTGCTGCCGCCCGATCTCGAGAACTGGACGATCGACGTCTTCGGCTTCATTCCGAAGCGTTATGATTCGACGCTGCTGGCGATCGACTTTCCCGGCGGAGAAGGCGCCAAGGTCTGGACCTTTGTGACCTATTCGCTGTTGCACGCCAATCTCAGTCATATCGCTTTCAACGTGCTGTGGCTCCTGCCGTTCGGCAGCGCGTTGGCGCGCCGCTTTGGCGCGATCCGGTTTTTCATATTCATGGCGGTGACGGCGGCGGCCGGTGCGCTCGCGCATCTCGTCACCCACGAGCATGGGGTGGCGCCGATGATCGGCGCCTCGGCGTCGGTCTCGGGCACCATGGCGGCGGCGATCCGCTTTGCCTTCGTGCGCGGCAGTTTTCTGTCGTTCAGCCGCGGCGATGCGAAGGCTGCCGCACAGGTGCCGGCGCTGCCGCTGACCCATGCATTGCGCGACAGACGGGTGTTGGGTTTTCTCGGCGTCTGGTTCGGCGTCAACATCATCTTTGGCGTCGGATCGATCGCCATCGGCGCGGATGGCGCCAGCGTCGCCTGGCAGGCGCATATCGGCGGCTTTCTCGCCGGCCTGTTGTTGTTCTCGCTGTTCGATCCCGTCCCGCGCGCGGCACCCCATGCTGCGGGTGCGTCCTCCACCGACGGAACAAACCGCAGCTGATCCCAAGCTTGCGGCGCGGCGCGATTTCATCCATCATCTTGCCGTGATGTGCGGCACGGCGTCAGCCTGCGATCCCGCCCTGGAAGCCGTGCCGGCCAAATGCGCCCGCAACGAAACCGGCGCTGAACTGTTGATTGAAGACTCAAAGTGAAAAAAGACCGCGCTCGCTTCAAAGGGCGCGATCGGCTTCAGGGAGACGACAATGACGGTACGTGCAATTCTCGATACCAAGGGTCACAACATCCAGAGCGTCGAGCCGCAGGCGAAACTCTCCGCTGCCATCAAGATCCTGGGGGAGCGCAGGATCGGCGCCGTCCTGGTGATCGATGCGGGCCGCATTGAGGGCATCCTGTCGGAGCGCGACATCGTGCGCGTGCTCGGCGAACGCGGCGCGGCCGTGCTCGAGGAACCCGTCAGCGCGGTCATGACGCGCAAGGTCGTCAGCTGCAAGGAGTCCGACACGGTCGGGGCGATCATGGAGATGATGACGGACGGAAAGTTCCGGCATTTGCCGGTGCTCGAGGGCGAGCGGGTCGTCGGCCTGATTTCCATCGGCGACATCGTCAAATGGCGCGTGCGGGAATACGAGATGGAGCAGGAAGCGCTGCGCGAATACATCAAGACCGCCTGAACCCTCAGACCAGGCGCTCAGGGGGTCTTATCGACGGCCGCATCCGTATTGGCGGACACCGACACCGGTCCCGGCGCCAGAATCTGGATCGCTTCCTGGATGGAGGCGATGGCGCGCTCGGCGGCACGTGCGCCATGCGCGATCAGATCGTCGGCGCGGTGGAAATCAAACCAGCCGATTTGACCGACGCGGGGCGAAATCAACAGATCGGGCGGATCGCCGGCCAACCGCGCACGGGTGATGCGGTCCTGCATGATGTTGAAGGCGTCCACCATGACCGAGGAAATTCCCGGCCGTCCGCCGCCGCCGAAAAACTCGCGCTTCACGGTGCGTTCCGGTGAAAAAAACTTGCCCAACCCGCGCTTCGGCGGCGCCACCTCGGGCGGAATCTCCTGCAAGGCCACCGACGCGCTGTGGGAATAGATCGTCGTGGCGTGCGCAAATACGTCGCTTGAGAGGTTGGCGGCGATGACGATTTCCGCGCCAAGCGCGCGCGCCGCCGACACCGGCACCGGATTGACCAGTGCACCATCCACCAGCCAGCGGTCGCCCGCCAGCACCGGCGAGAATATTCCGGGCAGCGCGTAGGAAGCGCGCATCGCATCGACCATGCGGCCATGGGTCAGCCAGATCTCGTGACCGGTGCGGACTTCGGTTGCAACCGTGGCAAATTTCAGCGGCAGATCCTCGATCAGGGTCTGGCCGATCGCGGCCTCGAGCTGGGCTGCGAGCTTGTCGCCGCCGATCAGGCCTGAACCGTTGAGACGGATATCCAGGTAACTCAGGACACTTCGCGGCTGCAGGCGGCGGGCCCATTCTTCAAGCGTATCGAGGTGCCCGGCGGCATAGGCGCCGCCGACCACCGCGCCAATCGAGGTGCCGACCACGACATTGGGGACGATGCCGTGGGCAATCAATGTCCTGAGAATCCCGATATGGGCGAATCCGCGCGCGGCCCCACCGCCGAGCGCAAGCCCAATCACCGGCCGCCGGATGCTGCCGAGTCCCACCTTGTCGCGGCCATTGGAGCCGTTTTTATTGCGCCCGATCAGATTATCCAGCACTGAGGCAATCTCCTGAGCCGCAAGGCTACAAGCCTCCGTCGTTTCCCGCCAGAATCTACGTCAAGCATGGTTTATGCTGCGGGTTGCGGAAAGATTGTGACGGGACCCGGGACCGGCGGCCTCTTGAGAGGTAACATCAGGGTTCCCCGCAGGTTCCCTGGAGCCGGGCGCCCAGTGGAGGCTTGAATTTGCCGCGTTTTCAGTGAAAAGCTCCGTCATGACGAGTGGGGGTCAGGCTATCACGGGATTCAGGCGGGACGGGCGTCCGCTCCTGGCGCTGGCGCTCGTCGTTACCCTGGTCGCAGCGATTCCGACCATGGTTTCGGCGCAAATGTTCAGCGATCGGCCACCCCCGATACCCCCGGCCTCGGTCCCGGAACCGCCGGCGGGGCCGGCCATGAATTTGGCGCCGCCCTCCGGGCCCGCATCGATCCCCAATCTGCCCGCGCCGCTGACGCAACCTTCCATCGCGGCCGTGCCGCCGGTGGTCGCGCCGCCGGCGGTCGCGCCGCTGGGCGCCGCTGCGCCCAACCAGGCCGTGCTGGCGCTGACGGCACGCTTCGGCAAGGATCTGCCACAGATCAGCAATGGTCTGGTGTGGCGGGTATTTTCAGACCGGCCGGATGAGACCGGCAATTTCAAATTGATCCGCGAAGACCGCGGCGCGACGCCCAATATCGTATTGCCGCCGGGCAACTATGTGGTTCACGTCGCGCTTGGACTGGTCAGCGCGGTACGTCCCGTGACCCTGAAGGCCGAGACCGACCGCCAATCCTTCGTGCTTCCCGCAGGCGGCCTGCGCATCGAGGGCCGCGTCGGCACATCGAAGATTCCGCAGAACCAGATTTCGTTCGCGATCTACAAGGGCAGCCAGTTCGAACTCGGCGAGCGCGCCTCGCTGGTGCCGAGCGTTGCCGCAGGCGATGTCGCGCTGCTGCCGGAGGGGACCTATTACATCATTTCCAACTACGGCGACGCCAATTCCGTGGTGCGCTCGGACATTCGGGTTCAGGCCGGCAAGCTGACCGACGTCATCATCACCCATCGCGCGGCGGTCATTACCTTGAAGCTGGTGAGCGACCGCGGTGGCGAGGCCTTGGCCAACACCGCCTGGTCCGTGATCACGCCGGGCGGCGACGTCATCAAGGAATCGATCGGCGCATTCCCCCGCGTCGTGCTGTCCGAAGGCGAGTATCGCGCCATCGCCAAGAACGAGGGCAAGGTGTTCGAGCGCGCCTTCAACGTCGTCAA
>DASQOU010000316.1:0-5963 GCA_035644295.1 Bradyrhizobium sp. | reverse complement strand
GCCTTGAGATAGGTTCCGATCTTGTTGCAGACGTCGCCGTTGGCGGTCACCCGGTCGGTGCCGACAATGACCAGATCGACCATGCCATGCTGCATCAGATGACCGCCCGTGTTGTCCGGAATCACCGTATGCGGGACGCCGTGATGGCCAAGCTCCCAGGCCGTCAGCGAAGCCCCTTGATTGCGGGGGCGGGTTTCATCGACCCAAATATGGATCGCAGAACCCTGATCGTGCGCCATATAGATCGGGGCGGTGGCGGTTCCCCAGTCAACCGTTGCCAGCCAACCGGCATTGCAATGGGTCAGCACGTTGACCCGCTCGCCGGGCTTCTTCCTGGCCCTGATCGCCTCGATCAGCGCCAGGCCGTGTCGGCCGATGCCCTGGTTGATGGCGATGTCCTGCTCGGCGATTTCGCCGGCGCGGGCGTAAGCCACAGCGGCGCGCGCCGAAGGCGGCAGCGGCAAAAGCGTCCCGCGCATTACCTCCAGCGCCCATTTCAGGTTGACCGCCGTCGGCCGTGTCGCAATCAGCCTGTCACAGGCCCTGTCCAGGGCCGCATCCGAGGCGTCTGCCCGCATCGCCAGCGCGACGCCATAGGCGGCCGTGGCGCCGATCAACGGCGCGCCGCGCACCAGCATCGAGCGGATCGCATCGGCCGCCGCGTCGCAGGTGGTCAGCCTTGCGACGACAAATTCGTGCGGCAACAGCCTTTGGTCGATCGCGCCGACCGACCAGCCATCCGGCTCGACCCATATGCTGCGCCTGTGCCGTCCGTCGACTTTCATGCGCTTTGCACCCCTCCCCGAGCTGCGCGGGCCGGCTCTGGCGCTGCGAACGCCGGCCCGCCGAAAATCATGCCCGCAACACCCGTCCAGCCACGGCGTCAAGCTTCTTCAGGAGCTCGCCATCGCGGGCGTCCGGGGCGGTGATCAGGGCGGTATCGAGGGCGCGATCCGACGCGATCGGGCATGGCTCATGCACGCGCGGAAACTCCCGGGCAAGCCGCGCCACAAGCCCCCTCGCCTTCTCGGCGTTCGTATTCAACACGCGAATGATGTCCTGCACCGTGACCGCGTCGTGATGGGGATGCCAGCAGTCGAAATCGGTCACCATCGCCACGCTGGCATAGCAAATCTCGGCCTCACGGGCGAGCTTGGCTTCCGGCATGTTGGTCATGCCGATCACCGAATAGCCTGAAACCTTGTAGGTCGTGCTCTCGGCAAGTGTCGAGAATTGCGGCCCCTCGATGCAGACATAAGTGCCGCCGCGCGAAAATGGGATTTTCTCCGCTTCGGCTGCTGCAGCCAGATGCGCGCACAATAGCGGCGAGACTGGATGCGCCATCGACACGTGGGCCACGCAGCCCTTGCCGAAGAACGAACTCTCGCGCCTGTAGGTGCGATCGATGAACTGGTCGACCAGCACGAAGGTGCCGGGCGGCAGTTCCTCCTTGAAGGAGCCGCAAGCCGAGAGTGAAATCAGGTCGGTCACGCCGGCGCGTTTGAGCACATCGATATTGGCGCGGTAATTGATGTCGGAAGGCGACAGCCGGTGGCCCTTGTCGTGCCGCGACAGGAACACGATCGGCAAGCCTGCGATGGTGCCGCGGCGCAGCGGCGCCGACGGCTCCCCCCAGGGGCTAGCGATCACTTCGTCGCGGGCATTTTCCAGCCCCGGCAGATCGTAAATCCCGGATCCTCCGATAATGCCAAGTACGGCATCCGTCATGATGTCTCCCGGTCTGTTTCAGCGGCGGATGGCCAAGGCCAAGCGTTTCCCGGACGCTCGAAAGGTTCGACTATATCGCAGGCCAATAATCAACCACTGTTCTTCGGCCGCAAGGGCTTCTAGTTTGACGGCATCGCGCCGTTCCCGGCCTCCAACATCTTAATCTGTTTGGGAAAGCTGATGTCCACCACCAACGACCGTGCGAAGCGTCAGTCCATCATCGAGGCCTGCCTCGAGATGAACCGGTTGGGCATCAATCAGGGCACCTCGGGAAATATCAGCCTGCGTCATGAGGACGGGATGCTCATCACGCCGACAAGCACGCCCTATGAAGCCATGCAAGTAGAGCAGATCGTCTTCATGAATCTCGACGGGTCGTTCGATGCACAACAACGCCCATCGAGTGAATGGCGATTCCACCGCGATATCCTTAAAGCCCGCCCCGAAATAAACGCGGTGGTCCACGCGCATCCACCCTATGCGACCGTTCTGGCCATCATGGGTCTTGAGATTCCGCCTGTTCATTACATGATCGCCTGTGCCGGCGGCGAGACGATCCGTTGTGCGCCCTATGCAACGTTCGGAACCCAAGAGCTGTCGCAACACGCGGTGGCGGCCCTCCAGGGAAGGTTAGCCTGTCTTTTGGCCCACCACGGCATGATCGCGATCGGGCCTTCGCTATCGAAGGCGATGTGGCTTGCCGTCGAAGTCGAAACACTGGCGCGGCAGTATCACGGCTGCCTTCAGATCGGAACGCCGCCGCTTCTGCCAAAAACCGAGATCGAAAATGTTCGTGCCCGGATGGCCGGATACGGTCCCGACGCAGAATGAGAGAACCGCATTTCTGTCACCCGTGAAGAGGCTATCAGCCATTTCGCGAAAAACTTTCAGTCGATCGATGTTTGTCGCGTTAGCAAAATCTTGACCATACTTCACGCTTTGCGCGATTTTTGTTCGATTGTCGGCGCCTGTGTTTCTCGCGCGACAGACCAAAGCAACCACTCGGCATTATTCTCAAAGCTGACGGCTTTCACTTTTGGGGATTTGTGCCATGACGCGTGTGTTGACTGGAATTGCTGCGGTGACTTCGCTGCTGGCGACGAGCGCATTCGCCGCCGATCTATCGATGCGGCCCTATACCAAGGCGCCGCTGTATGCCGAGTCGATCTACAACTGGACCGGTTTTTACGTCGGCGGCAACGTCGGCTACAGCTTGGGCTCCTCCTCCAATACCGAAACCATCTCCAACTCGCTTACCGGAGCCGCCGTGGCGACCACTACGTCCCGCGATAACGTCAATGGCGTCATCGGCGGAGGCCAGCTTGGCTACAATTGGCAGATGTCGCGATGGGTGGTCGGTTTGGAAGGCGACTTTGAGGGCAGCCGCGAGCGCGGATCTACGAGGCTCGTCTGCCCGGGCTGCGGCGACGGCCCCAGCGACATCACCTCGACGCTAACCCAGAGGCTCAACTGGTTCGGCACCGTGCGCGGCCGCGCCGGCGTTCTGGTCACGCCTTCGGTACTGCTCTACGGAACCGGCGGTCTCGCCGTGGGCGAACTGGACACCGCCGGCAGCATCTCCGGGCAAACGGCGCAGGGGCCTGGTACTGCCGTTTTCCCCCGCCTTGACTCAACCCGCGTGGGTTGGACGGCGGGCGCCGGCGTCGAAGGCCGGATCGGCGGAAACTGGACGGCGAAGTTCGAATATCTCTACATGGACCTCGGCACTGTCAGGTTCGGTCCGCTTGCCACCACCATTCTGGTGCCGGTCCGCACCAATGCCGGCGCTTCCTACTCCTCGCATTTCACCGACAACATGCTGCGCGTCGGCGTCAATTATATCTTCAACGCTCCCGTCGTCGCCAAGTACTGAGGCTATCTTTCACATCGATCAAACCTGAGCCCGGCCTTGCGCCGGGCGAGGTGCTCGCGCGACAATACCATGATTGCCTTCAGCTCGGAGCTCAGCCGCTTCTGTCGAAAGCCGCGATCGAAAACATTCGCACCCGCATGGCCCGATATGAACATGCCGATGAGTGACATGATGCGCGTCATCCTGCTCGCCAAAATTGCGTCACGCCACGAAGACGCCGGCACATACCTGCTTACCTTTTGACTGAAGGCTGCAGCGCATCGATCAGCTGAATCAATAAGTTGTCGCGTCAGCCCAATTTTCGCCACAGCGTAACCCAAGGTCGATTATCACCACCTGTGCTTTTCGCGTGACAGACGCGAGGCACCCCCCGGCAGTATCTTTGGCTCAATAATTTCACGCTGGAGGTTTTGCCATGAAGCGTATGTTGATTGGAATTGCCGCAGTTACTTCCTTGTTTGCGACAAGCGCATTCGCCGCCGATCTGCCGATGCGGACCTATACGAAGGCGCCGGCGTATGTCGAGCCCGTCTACAATTGGACCGGCTTCTACATCGGCGGCAACGTTGGCTACAGCTGGGGACGATCGAGCGACACCTCGACGCTAACCAATGCCGCGGGCACAGTATTGCTTACGACCTCGGACAAATCGGATTTGAACGGCATCATCGGTGGTGGGCAGATCGGATATAATTGGCAGATGCAGAACTGGGTGTGGGGTTTTGAGGCCGACATTCAGGGCACCGATGAAAAGGGCAGCCGCGCATTCTCGTTCACGCCAACGATTAACATCGCCGTTTTGCCTGCCGTCCCGTTCACCTTGACTCAGAAGATCGACTGGTTCGGAACGGTACGTGCCCGCGGCGGCATTCTGGTGACTCCGACGGTGCTGTTGTACGCCACCGGCGGTTTGGCTTACGGCGAAGTCAAATCCAGCGAAGCAGTCGGAGTGGTGCCTGTGACGTTCTCTAACTCGACCACCAATGTGGGCTGGACGGTCGGCGCCGGCATCGAAGGGGCCATCGGCGGCAACTGGACTGCCAAGCTCGAATACCTTTATGTCGATCTCGGCAGGGTGTCCGGATCGTTCACGTTGTTGCCGGGCACGAACGTGAGTTCCTACAGCTCGCGTATCACCGACAACATCTTGCGGGTCGGCGTGAACTACAGGTTCGGCGGGCCGGTCGTCGCCAAGTACTGACAAGTACTGAGCTGATCTTTCACATCGCACAAGATGAAGCCCGGCCTTGCGCCGGGCTTGCTGTTTTGGGGAAGCCTCGCTTCAAATCAGGCCTGTTGGCCAGCGGTGCGTGCCAAAAATCTATCGGCCGTCGCCCCGACAGCCACCGTAGGGGCCGACATGATAACCTCGCGGACAGGCATGCGCGGCGGGGTTGGCATAATTCTGTCGGCATCCTCCATAGGGACCGCGATGAAATCCCCGCCCGCATCCGCCGGCAACCTCGACGACGTTGGCGTCCGCCGGTGCGAACGGCGCGAGCGGCAGCGCGTTGGCGGCACCCGCTCCGATCAGAGTGCTGAAGAGAAAAGCTGTAGCTACCAGTCTGCTCATTAAAATTTCTCCATTGGTTCGGTCGGATGAAAGAGTCCCGCGCGTCAGCCGCCGGCGAAGGCTATGCCGGCGCGGACTTCGGATATCGCCTGGTCAATCAAGGTGATGGCGCGCTCGCGGTGGCCTCCTTTATTGGGAGTAGCGGCGACCAATTCGCCGCGCGCCGACTGAAGCATCGCAATGCTCTCGGCCATGTGCGGCTGGGCACCGATGGCATAGCCGATCCCCATGCTGCCAGCGACGGCGACGCCAAGAAAAATACTGCGGGCGGAAATATTGCGGGCGGAAAGTGTCTTCATGTTCTCTCCCTATTTGGCTGGCTGAAGGAATTGGGCGTGCACGTTGCAAGCCCCGGGGCAAACCTGCGCCCCGCGCGCATCCCTAGCCTCACGCACGTCCATCGTCTTGGACCGGCGGGCGCCGGATCGGTGCGGATTTGGACTGCCCAGCGCTGTTCATGAACAAAAAATCTGATAGCTTTTCCTGCAGTCATTCGGCGGCTCAAGCCGCGCCATCAGGTTTTTGGCACCCATGTCCATTGTGTCGAGGAGGCTGTCGACCGACATGCTGCCCCAGGGCCTTGACGACCGGCAGCGCTTTCTCCACTTCGCCGAACTTTTCGAACACTTCTCCAATACTGGTGAACTAGATCCGGCGCCGGGGGTGCCATTTCGCGCCGCGATGAATTCCATCCACATCGGCACCACCTTGCTCGGTCGCTGCGATGGCACCTTTACCGCAGTGCGGCGAGAACGCCGCCAAGTGGTGGAAACCAACGACGATCGGTAC
>DASQOU010000315.1:0-7805 GCA_035644295.1 Bradyrhizobium sp. | reverse complement strand
GCGGTCGCGGACGCGACGATCTTGTTCACCAGATATTTGTCGGCGCGATAGAGTTTGAGCAGCGTCGGAAGTTCACCGCGGATTTTCTCGCGGACCATCGCCATGGTTTCCGCTTGCGTCAGCGATTGGTGCACGGCGCGCAGGATGTCGTCGAGCAATCCCTGATGCCGGCCCTCGGCCACGAAAGCGCGCAGCGTTCCGGCGGCGAGCGGGGCAAGGTCTATCCCCTGCAGCTGCGTGGTGATGCGGCGGGTGATGAAGGTCATCAGTCCTGATGTTTCCGTCGCCGTCACGGCTTCCGGCAACAGCCGCAGCGTGAAGCGGGCGAGATCGGTGCTGCGTTTGCGGTCGCGCAACCAGTCGGCGATGAAGGAGCCGAAGTCGATCTGGCGCAATTTGGCCTCGACCGGTGCTGCCTCGAGAAAATGCACCTCGATGAATTCGCCGAGCTTGTCGGCGATGCGGTGCTGGTTGCCCTGGATGATCGCGGTGTGCGGGATCGGCAATCCCAGCGGCCGCTTGAACAGTGCCACGACGGCGTACCAGTCGGCCAGACCGCCGATGGTGGCGGCTTCCGCAAAGGCCGCGACAAAGCCGAAGACCGGATGCACCGGGAGCAACAGCTTCGCCGTCACGAACAGCAAGAGCGTACCGGCCAGCACCAGTGTCGCCAGCGCCTTGACCCGCCGCAACTCGGCCGCCCGCGCGGCATCGCCGGGCGTGTCAAACGAGATTGTGGCGGGGACAGTCATGGCGGCTTTCAACACGTGCGAACCTACGTCGATCCTAGCGTGACGCCCCATATTCGTCATGGCCGGGCTCGTCCCGGCCATCCACGTCTTACCCGACGAAAAGAAAGACGTAGATGCCCGGGACAAGCCCGGGCATGACGAGGGAGAGTCAAAAAGAAGGCCCGCCTGAGCGGGCCTCCAAAACTAACGCAACTTACAAAGAAACGATCAGGCGGTCTTGGTATAGACCTTGGCGAAGTTATCCTGGGCAGTCTTCGCGCCATCGGCGACGAGCTTGCCGAGATATTCGCTCGAGGCCTTCGCCCGCGACACGAACACTTCGCCGCGCGCGCGCAGCATGTCCGACTGGATCTGCACCGCTTCGTTGAGCGACTTGGCGGAAGCCAGCTTGTCGATGCCTGCGAAGAAAGCCTCGGCATCCTGGTAAATCGCCTGCTGGATATTGCGGCTGATCTTGGCGGCCTCGCTGACCGAACCGGTAACGGCGGTCTCGATCGCTGCAGTCGCCTTCTCGGAGCCCGCGTAAAGATCGGCGGCACGCTCCTTGGCAGTCTCAGCCTGCTTCTTCACGAACTCACGCGCGGCTTCCGGAACCTCCAGGTTCTGGAGCTTGGTGAACGCCTCGGTGACGGGCGCGAAGGCTTCCTTGACGGTGTTCAGCACGGAGTTGGTTTCGGCTTCGGTGGTCATTTGGGTCTCTCCATCCTCAGGTTTGAGCTATGGGCTCACCCCGTCCGGATTGGCCCGGGGCAAGACGTATATGACACGGTTAATGGTGCGATGCAATATGGATGTTGCATCGCGATATCACAAATTCGTGATCAGGCGGAATATTGGGCGTTTTGCCTGATGAACCGGCGGATTGGCTGGCCAATCAGTGCGCAACAGCCCCCGGAAGCCCATAAGCTTCCAGCTGTGCCCGAACCTGCGCCACATTGTGCCCGAGAACGACGATGTCGTGTTTCTTGCCGTCGACGTCCCGCACGTGATCGCGCAGCAGCGCCTCCGCCTTGAAGCCGAGGCTCTCGAACAGCGTGATCGCCGCCTGCTGGTCGACCGTCATCTGCACTGACAGCTTTTCCAGGCCCGCGCCCAAGGCGAGAGCAAACGTCTCCTGCGACAACGCCCGTCCGACGCCCTGCCCCCGGACATCGAGCGAGACCACCATCCGGATCTCGCCGACATGGGGCGACCAAGAATGGGGATCACGCACCAGCGTACCGCATCCGACTACGACGCCCTGCTTCAACGCGAGCAGGCTTGTGATGTCGCCACGCTCGATCTCGTTGATCCAGGCCGACAGCACTTTTGGCTGGCTGATGTTGCGCGGCAAGAACAACAGGTCGTGGGTCGGCAGCCTCTGCGCAAAGGCGAGCACCGCGGGCTCGTCGGCGCGCGACATCAGACGGAATTCGATCTCGCCGGCGTCCGTGGTCACGCGGCGCGGATAGGAACGGGTTTCGCTGTTCATGTCGATCTCTCGCATAGCCATGAATCGAGTTTGGGCCATAGCCGCTTGATGGCGTTGGCGCCGGCGACGAGGCTGACGTGACCGCCCTTGAGCATCACCTCTTCCTTGTCGGCGGAGCCGATCTTCCGAATCAGCGGCTTGGCGGCGTCATAGGGAACGATGTGATCATGCTCGGCGACCGCATGCAGGATCGGCACCTTGATCTTAGAGATATCCGCCTTGCGCCCGCCGACCGACATCGTGTCGTTGTAGAGCTTGTTGTCCCACATCAGGTCTTTGGTGATGGTGCGGAAATATTCGCCGGCCAGCGGCAGCGTGTCGGTCGCCCAGCGATCGAACATCCGGTACGATTTGACGAACTCGTCGTTCCAGATGTTTTCCCACAGCTGCACCTGGCTCGCGGCGCGCGAAGCCGGCCGCAGCATCTCGAACGACGACAGGATCATTTCCGGCGGCACGTTGCCGACGCTGTCGACGAGACGGTCGACGTCGAAATATCGCCTGTCCGAGAAATTCTGGAACAGCTTCATCTCGCGGAAATCGACCGGGGTCGTGAAGCAAATCAGGTTCTTCATCGGCCCGTCGGCGAAGATCGAGCCATAGAGCAGCGACAGCACGCCGCCGAAACAATAACCGATCACGGTGACGTCGGTCTCGCCGGAATCGCGCTGCACCTGGCGCACGCAATCCGGGATGAAGTCGAGGACATAGTCCTCCATCGCTAAGCGCTTCTCCTCGGGTTTCGGCGCGGTCCAGTCGAGCATGTAGACGTCGTAACCGCGCTTTAAGAGAAACTCTATGAAGCTCTGGCCCGGCACCATGTCGAGGATGTAGCCGCGGTTGGTGGTCGCCATCACGATCAGAATCGGCACGCGATAGATCTCGTCGGTGACCGGCCGGTAGTGATAGAGATTCATCGTGCCGCGGACGCTCAGGATGTCTTTCGGGGTCGAACCAAGCGAGGGGCCCGATGTCGAGATATATTCGACGCCCTTGATGCTGCGCTGGATCGCGCGTTGGACCTCGGATTGAATCCGCTCCGGGATCGAGGCCAGATCGAGACCCGCACGATCCAAGCCGGCGGTGGCGTTCATTTTTGCTCTCCGCCTGCGGACGGCGGGCGCTTGGTGCGCGGCGGCCGGGGAGCTGCCGGATGGGAGCTGCCCGGCACAGCGGATTGGCCGTGCACCTGATGCAACAGCGCCTTGATCTCGTTGAGCTGCCCTTCAATCGAGGCCAGCCGCTCGGCCATGCTGACCATCTGCGCCCGGCTCGGCAGGTTCATGCTGAGGAGATACTTTTCCATGAGCTCGCCGAGCTGCTTTTGCGCGCCCGCCGTGACCCCGCCCACCTGATTGACGACCTTGCTGAATTCCGGCGAGGCCATCGCCTGATTGGCCAGGGAATTGAATCCCTTCTCCATCTCGCCGATCATATGTTGCCACAGCGCGACCGGATCGTTGCTCTTGTCTGCCATTGGCGTCCTCCAGCATGACCCTCGAACTTGACGCGTATTTGCGGCCGGGAAACGGCAATCCGCGCCAGCCTCGGCCTTAGGTCATACCACACCGTTGCGCCGGGCCGGTCAACCATGCGATGCCGATTTGCAAGGTCGCGGGAAGCCTTCTGTGGCGCGAAAAACCGTGTCATAGAAAGATTTTCCCAATGCCAACCAGAGGGAATGCGAAGGTGAACTCGTCAATCCATCAGCAGCCGCAAATCGCCCGCGCCAACGGCATCGACCTTTGTTACGAGATCTTCGGCGACCCGGCTGCGGAGCCGATGCTGCTGATTATGGGGCTCGGCGCCCAGATGATCCATTGGGACGATGATTTCTGCCGGCAGCTTGCGGCGCGCGGATTTCGCGTGGTCCGGTTCGACAACCGCGATATCGGTCAGTCGAGCAAGCTTTCTGGTGGTAAGCGCCTGACCGCGCTGGAAATGCTCAAATTGCGATTCCTGAAAATGCCGATCAAGGCGCCCTACCGGCTGCGCGACATGGCGGAGGATTCAATCGGCCTGATGGATGCGCTCGGCATCAAATCGGCACATCTGGTCGGCGCATCGATGGGCGGAATGATCGCCCAGGAAATCGCGATCTCGTTTCCGCAGCGGGTCCGCTCGCTCACCTCCATCATGTCGACCACCGGCAATCCAAAAGTGCCGGGGCCGACCCGCGAAGCAGCTGCCATCCTGATGGCGCCGCCGCCAGCCACGCGGGAAGAATTTCTCGATCGCTTCGCCAAAACCTGGAAGGTCCTGCGCGCAGGCCACTTCCCGGAAGACGAGGCGCGTGACCGCTCACGCGCCGAACGCACCTTCGCGCGCGGACTCAATCCCGCCGGCGCCGGACGACAATTGCGCGCCATCCTCGCCTCGGGCAGCCGCAAGGAGCGGTTGCGCATGGTCAGGGCGCCGACGCTCGTGATCCACGGCACCGTCGATCCGCTGGTGCGCCCCGAAGGCGGCAAGGACACGGCGGCCTCTATCCCCGGCGCCAAACTGGTGATGGTCGAAGGCATGGGTCACGCGCTGCCGATTCCGATGTGGCCGCAGATCATCGACGCCATCGACAAACACGCCCATGCGGCATCCGCCCAGGCGATGCATTAGGTCAGATCGAGGGAGATTATCATGAAACTGGAAGGTGGATGCTATTGCGGCAGCGTGCGCTATGCCGCCGAAGGCGAACCCAAGCTGAAGGCGCAATGCCATTGTCGCGAATGCCAATACATCTCGGGCGGCTCACCCAACATGTTCATGTTGATGCCGGTCGGCGGTTTTGCCTATAGCAAGGGAACGCCAAAACAATTCACGCGAAGCGACCTTGAAGGCGCGGTCACGCGGGAATTCTGCGCCGAATGCGGCACCCATCTGGTCACGCGACGGCCCGGTTTATCGGCCGTGAACCTGAAAGTAGGCACGCTCGATGATCCGGCGCTGTTCGGCTCTCCGCAAATGGCGATCTACACCATCGACAAGCAGGCCTTCCACGCAATCCCCGAGGGGGTGCCGAGTTTTGAGCGATTGCCGAAGCGGTAAGGGTGGCCACATGGTTCGAGACGCGCGGCCCTGCCGCGCTCCTCACCATGAGGGTCTGCGACCTCATCCTGAGGAGCGCTCTTGCGCGCGTCTCGAAGGATGAAGCCACCGCACTAGAAAGTTCTACCCGCCCGCCCACACATCGAGCACGTAGCGGTTTTTGGCGCCGAGGTCGTCGATCCAGCGCTGACCTGTGTCGGCATCCGCTCCGCTGCGCTCGCGGTAGATCGAGACCAGCGCGGCCTTGACATCCGGCTCCATCTTGCCGCCGTCGCCGCAGACATAGATGATCGCGCCCTGTTCGATCAACTTCCAGACGCGTTCCTTCTCGGCCGTGACCAGGTTCTGCACATAGGTCTTCGGTCCCTCGCCGCGCGAGAAGGCGGTGTGCAGGTCGGCAATGCCGCCGGCCGCAAAGGCTTTCAGCTCATCAGCGTAAAGATAATCCTGATCGGGATGCCGGCAGCCGAAAAACAGCATTGCCTGGCCTAGTGTCTTCCCCTTGGCCTTCAGCGCGGCGCGTTCCTGCAGGAAGCCGCGGAACGGCGCGAGCCCCGTGCCAGGGCCGACCATGATGATCGGCACGCTCGCGTCGTCAGGCAGCCGGAAGCCGGCCTTGGTTTCGCGCACCGTGGCATGGACGATCTCGCCAGCGCGACGGCCGGCAAGGTAGTTCGAGCAAATGCCTTTGTAGACGCCGCGGCCGGAACTCGCGGGCCCCTCGACCACGCCGACGGTAACGCTGCAACGCGAGGGATCGACCGAGGGCGACGAAGAGATCGAATAATAACGCGGCGCGAGCAGCGACAGCATTTCAAGATAGGCGTGGAACGGCAACTCGCAGGCCGGATGTTCCTCCAGGAGATCGAACACCGATTTGCGCTTGCCCAGGATCTCCAGGCGGTAGTGCTCGGCGGACGCGGCATCGTCGCCGACATGCGCCAGCAGTTTGGGCTTGGTCACGGGGCAGCGGGTATGTTCCGACATGATCTGGATCTGCTTGCGGGTCGCGACCTGCTGCAATTCGACAAAATCGGTCAACAGCCGCCCGACCGATACCGCCTCGCCGACCGGCAGTTGCGCGCGCCTTCCTTCGGCGACCTGCAAGCGGATCTGATCGGAGGGAAGAAATCCGAAACGGCGGGCGACGGAATCCACCAGCGCCGGATCGTTGCGCGGCACGACGCTTAAGTGATCGCCGACACGGTAGGTGATCTCGGGCGACAATTGCACCTCGATGTGCCGGGTCGATCGTTCCGAGGCGTTGACGCCAGCCTTATTTTGCAACTCGGCATTGGCCAAAACCTTCATCGGAGAGGCGCCGCCGAGCGCGACCACGGCATTTACCACTGAGGGCGCCACCGGGTCGATCTTGTAGAGCGGCTCGTCGTTGGCGCTGCGGCTGAAGTTCGAATCGATGCCGAATTCCTTGGTCGCCAGTGGCGCAAGCTTGGCGAACCAGCTTTCGAACTGGCCATCGAGGTCACTACGGGCATCGCCCTCGCCGCGGGTATACACGCCGCGGCCGCCATGCGCCGCCAGTTGCTCGTCGATGAAACGCGGAATCGACTGATAGGTCGCAGCCCAGTCGCTGTTGCCGCAGCCGAATACCGCATAGCGCACCTTGGCGAACGAATGCTTCGGCACGTCGCCGCCGAGCCATTTGACAAATTGGGTGGCGTTATCGGGCGGCGCACCGTTGTACGACGCACAGAAAATCAGGACGCCGCCCTGCTCCGGCAATTTGCCGACAAAATCATCGAGCGGCGCCAATTTGGTCGCAAAGCCGTTGACCTCGGCGAGATCGGCCACGCGCGTTGCGAGTTCCTCGGCCGTGCCGAGGTTCGATCCGTACAGCACAAGCAGCGGCGTATTGTGGCCGGGACGGGTCCGTGCGCGCGGCGCTGCCGCCGCACTCGATCCTGCCGCCGTCGCCATGGCCGCGCCGGCGTGCGTGCCGCGTTCCTTGTCAGTGCGCGGGCGCACCTTGATCTTGAATCCGTCGGGCTTGATCGTCAGCGTTTCCTTCAGATGCATCTGATAGCGGTTGACGTCGATCAGCTTGAAGCGCTGCAGGATCATGCCGATCGCAAGCGCGGCCTCGTGCATCGCAAAGCCGCGGCCGATGCAGGCGCGCTGGCCGTTGCCGAACGGCTTCCAGGCATTGACCGGACGCGCGGCTTCGGCTTCGGGGCTGAAGTTCTCCGGGTCGAAGGCTTCGGGGTTCGGTCCCCAGACCGACGGATCGCGGTGCAACGCCAACAGATGCACCAAAACGAACGTGCCCTTCTTGAGTTTGTATTTTCCGCCGATGATCTCGTCCTTGAGGGGTGTCAAGCCATAGGCCGGCGCGGGTGACCAAAGACGCAGGGCCTCCTTCAGGATCTGCGTAATGTAGGTGAGTTGCGTAACCTGCTGATATGTCGGCTTGGCATCGATATCGGGTCCGAGAACCCGGTCGACCTGGTCGTAGGCTTTCTTGAGCACTTCGGGGTGTTTCAGTAACGCGTAGATCGCGCAGGAAAGCATTCCGCTGGTGG
>DASQOU010000314.1:0-14408 GCA_035644295.1 Bradyrhizobium sp. | reverse complement strand
CGGGCCGCCTTGGTTTTGGGTCTCCTCGATGCATTTGGCGAGTACCGCGGCGTCCTCGATCGCCATGCCGGCGCCTTGGGCTGCAAAAGGCAGCATGGCGTGGGCTGCGTCTCCCAGCAAGGCGATGGCTCCCTCGGTCCATTCGCCGCCGTCGGGGACGGTGAACAGTGCCCATCTCCGCCACCCATCGACGGCGCCGATCAACATCCGCGGCACGGCATGCCATTGCGCGAACGCGAACGCGCTTTTGATTTCGTTGGGCTCGCCCGGCGCGCTCCAGCCCGGCCTGTTCCAGGTTCCCGGTACAACTGCAACGACATTGATCTGGCGCGCGGCGGAGATCGGATAGGCGACGAGGTGTGCGTTCGGTCCCATCCAGAGCTGAACGCGGCGGGAGCTATACTCGCGCGGCAACTGTGTCGCCTCGAGCGTCCCGCGCCAGGCGATGAGGCCCGAGAAGCGTGGCTGTACCTCCGGGAACAGATGATGGCGGACCGCCGACCAAATTCCGTCCGCGCCGACCAGCGCCATCGACAGCTCTTCCTGACGCGCCGCGCCGCCGCGCGCAACGACGGTCAGTCCCTTGGCATGGGTGCTGACATCCTCGAACTGGCAGCCGAGCCGCAAGTCGATATCGGCGCTGTCGTTGACCTGGGCCTGCAGCGCTGCCTGCAGATCGGCGCGGTGGACGACCCAATAGGGCGCGTCGGGCTGAGCCATCGCGGCATCGCCGAGCGGCAGGCGGGTGATCTCGCCGCCGCTTCGCGCGCTCATCAGGCTGATGGCGTCCGGTATCACCACACGAGCGGCAAGCCGCGGCTGCAAGCCGAGTTCGATCAGCACGCGGCTCGCATTGGGCGAGAGCTGGACGCCGGCACCGGCTTCCTCCAGCCGCTCGGCCTTCTCGAGGACAATGACGCGAAAACCCTGTCGCTTTAGCGCAAGCGCTGCCGTCAACCCCCCGATCCCGGCACCAGCGACGATGATGGTGCGTGAGGCCGCCACCGGCCGATCAGGCGACCTTGTCCTTCAGCACGCATTCCGGCGGCCGGGCTTCGCCGGGTTTGAGGTCGGCGGCATAGCGATAAAGCGTTGAGCAATAGGGGCAGATGATCTCGTTATCGTTGCCGAGATCGAGGAACACGTGCGGGTGGTCGAAAGGTGGATTGGCGCCGACGCACATGAACTCCTGCGAGCCGATCTCAATAACGGGAACGCCGGCATCGTTGTGGAAGTGCGGGACGACATGATCGGACATCGAATTCACCTAGGATAGCGAGAGGCCGACGCGACCAGTATGACAATGCGCCGCCGGAAACGCGACGCAACCATACTGTCGGCCGCAGTTGATTTCTAGTGTCGGAGAAAATTCACAGGTCCGAACAGCCGACAGCAGCCCCGACCTCCGATTTGCTCATACAAATTCGACACAATCTTATCGTCCCAGAGAAGCCCTTCTTTCGTCGGGGCCGTTGTGTCTTAAAAGCGGCACACCATTTCAAAGGAAGCGAAAATTCGGGATTTCGGATGAAACGGTTGCGGATCGGTCGCGTGCTGGCGGTCACGATGGTAAGCGGTGCCGCGCTCGCCATGCTGTGGCCGCACGCGCGTGACGCCGGTGCCATGCTGGCGGCGCAGGACGATCCCGCCCAATTGTCAGATCTTCAACTCAATTCTGCTCTGCGGAATAACCAAAGCATCATCGCCGAACAAATCGAGGCTGCGCTCGCCGCCAACGACGCGGGGCTTGCCGATAGCTTTGTCGAGCTTGCCAGGGAGAAGGACGTTTCGCTTCCGGGCGAATTATCGCAACGGGTGAGCGATGCCGTCCAAGAGGAAAATTCCTCTTCCCATTTTGCCAAGCGCTTCGCCAATGGGTTCGTGACCGGAAATGCCGACGATGTCGGAAGCCTGTCCGGCACCATTGCCGGCGACCTCTTTGTGTTCGGCGACATCAGGGATGTCGTGCGCGAAAGCAAGCACCTCGTCATGGGCGAGGACACCGATCATTTGGTCCTGGGCCTTGCCACCGCCGGTCTTGCGGTGACCGCGGCGACCTATGTGTCGGTCGGTGGCGTGGCGCCGGTGCGCGCGGGTCTCACTTTGGTCAAGGACGCCCGCAAGGTCGGGCGCCTGGGCGAGGGACTGACCGAATGGGCCGGCCGCTCGGCGCGCGGGATGGTGGATACGCCGATGCTGCAGAATGCCGTCGCATCCGGCTCGGTGCTGCGTCCGGGGCAGACCGCGAGCGCCATCAAAGCCGCTTTCCATGCCGAGAAGGCGGGCGCACTGGTCAGGCTTGCCAAGGACGTCGGACGCGTCAGCGAAAAGGCCGGTGCACGCGGTGCGCTCGATACACTGAGAATTGCCGAGGGGCCGCAGGATGTGGCGCGTGCTGCGCGGCTGGCGGAGAGCAAGGGCGGCCAGACCCGCGCGATCCTCAAGATGCTGGGCCGCGGCGCGTTGCTGCTGGCGGCAAGCGCATTCGACCTGTCGCTGTGGGTGTTCGGCGCGCTGCTGGCCCTGTTCGGGCTGCTCTCGTCGATCAAGGCCGCGACCGAGCGTGCCACCCAGTCATGGCTCGATCACAAGAAGGCGCGGCGGTTGCGAAAACAGATGGCGGCCTTGTCTTCGCCGGCGATGGCGACTGCCGTCGCAACCGGATAAACTTGGATAGATTACAGCCCTTTGCCAAGCCCTCTGCCGGAAGGAGAGGCGCTTTGCCCGTATTTTCATTCACAACAAACGGAATGATCGGATGCCGAGTTTTCATAACGGCGCTGTTGAGATCGCCTATCTCGACGAAGGCGAGGGCGATCCGATTGTGCTCGTGCACGGCTTTGCGTCCACCAAGAATGTGAATTGGGTGTATCCGACCTGGGTTTCGGAGCTGAAGAAAAACGGCCGACGCGTCATCGCGTTCGACAATCGCGGCCATGGCGACTCCAGCAAACTCTACGACTCCACCGCCTACGAGGTCGCCACCATGGCGGGCGATATTACCGCGCTGATGGATCATCTGAACATCGAGCGCGCGGATGTCATGGGCTATTCGCTGGGATCGCGGATGACGGCCGTGCTCGCGCGAAGCCAGCCCAAGCGGCTGCGATCGGCAATCCTCGGCGGCATCGGGATCGGCCTGATCGAGGGCGGTGGCCCCGGCGAGAGTGTCGCGCAAGCGCTGGAGGCGGGCTCGCTCGATGACGTGACCGATCCGGTGGGGCGAACCTTCCGCGCCTTCGCGGACCAGACCCGTTCCGATCGCCGCGCGCTCGCCGCCTGTCTGCGCGGCTCGCGCCGCCTGATGACCCGAGACGAAGCCGCCGAGATTGCCGTGCCGGTCCTGATCGCGGTCGGCACGTCGGACGAGATCGCGGGCTCGGCGGAAGCGCTCGGAAAGATCATTCCCGGCTCGCAGGTGCTCAATATCCCAAACCGCGATCACATGCGGGCGGTCGGCGACAAGGTCTACAAAGCGGGCGTGCTGGATTTTCTTTCACAGAGAAAATGAATCATCGCGCGGTTGGTCGTTACGGGCAAAGCGTCCGAGGGCCGGTTCGGCGCGGATTTTGCCCACCTTGCCCGGATCGGGCGGGTTGCGGAAATCCACCAATAGTCGGATGGCCCCGCTTGATTTTCTCCAATTCCCAACCACGTTGAGGGCAAGGCTTTTGACAGAGGCGACTTTCTTTGCGTAAAGAAGGCTTGCTGCTTCAATGTTTTAGTGCGCGTCCGGACTTTTGGCGGCGTTCATTTTGGTGTGAGTGCCCCGCGACAGAAGTGCGGTCGACGTGCTATGGTGCCCGGTAGGGTAATGGAAGAATTTGCAAGAGCAGCCTATGGCAAAACATCAGACCAATCCGCAGGCCGGCGGGAAACTGGCGGCTCTCGATCCGATCTGGGATCGTGTGCGCTCGGAGGCGGAAGATATCGTTCGGCGCGAGCCTGAACTCGCCTCCTTTATCTATTCGACCGTGCTGCATCACGACCGGCTGGAAGATGCGGTGGTACATCGGATCGCCGAACGTCTTGACCATTCGGCGCTGTCGGGCGATCTGATCCGCCAGGCCTTCGACGAGGCGTTACGCGACGATCCTGACATCGGCAATGTCTTCCGCGCCGATATGGTCGCGGTTTACGACCGCGACCCCGCGACCTCGCGCTTCATCGATCCGCTGCTTTATTTCAAGGGCTTTCATGCGCTGCAGACCCATCGTCTAGCGCACTGGCTGTTTAAAAAGGGCCGCAAGGATTTTGCCTATTACCTGCAGAGCCGTTCCTCGGCGGTTTTCCAGACCGATATCAATCCGGCTGCCAGGATCGGCCGCGGCATCTTTCTCGACCATGCCACTGGTTTCGTGTGCGGCGAAACCGCAGTTATCGACGATGACGTCTCGATCCTGCACGGCGTCACGCTTGGCGGCACCGGCAAGGAGAATGAAGATCGCCATCCCAAGATTCGCCACGGCGTCTTGATCGGGGCGGGGGCGAAAATACTCGGCAATATCGAGGTCGGCCATTGCGCCCGCATCGCGGCGGGCTCTGTGGTTGTGAAGGCCGTGCCCCACAATGTGACAGTGGCCGGCGTACCTGCCAAGATCGTCGGCGAGGCCGGCTGCGCCGAGCCGTCACGCACCATGGATCAAATGATCAACGCGATCGGACTTTGATTTCGAGCGCATTCCACAAAATCGCCCTGGAACGACCTGATCCGGGCGAATAACGGTTTTGCGCTCGGACGGCGCGCAAGTTATAAGCCGGAACAGCGTGTAAGATTGCAGGGATATGTCTGGCGGTTCGCTTCGTCCCGTCATAAAACCCGCCGAAACCCATACAAATATATTGGAGACCGCCGTGGACGTTCAGGAAGTCAGGAAACTCGACGCCTACCTCAAGCGCCTGTTCGGCAACCCCAGGATCCGCGTGGTGCCACGGCCGAAGAAGGATGATTCAGCCGAGGTCTATATCGGCGAGGAATTCATCGGCGTGCTCTTTGTCGATGACGAAGACGACGACCGCTCTTTCCAGTTCCAGATGGCGATCCTTGAGGACGATCTGGTCGAGCAGGGCTGAGGTTCGGCGGTCATTCCGGGGCGATGCAAAGCATCGAATCCGGAATCTCGAGATTCCGGGTCTGGTACTCCGGACCATCCCGGAATGACGGAAGCAAACAGCTCACCCCTTCGGCCCCTGCAATTGCTGCGTCAGGCGGTCCATCGCCTCAGTCACCTCGCGCCATTGCGCCAGCCAACTCCGTGGAAAGCGAAACGTCAGATCGGCGCCGTCAACGCGGCGTTCGCTCAGGCACATTCCGGGGGTCGCGGCGTCGCGGGTGCAGCGCGCTGTGATATTCGGCGCGTTGGCAAAGAACAGATCCTCATTGCCATAGGGCGAGCCATCGCGAAATGTGCGCATCGTTAATCCGTCTTCTCCGCGCGTCGACGCCTGCTCGAGATAGCGCGGATAGATGGTGCGCTCGCGCATGTCGGGTGCCAACGCGTCATGATGGGCCGATATCGACAGGAAGATCCGGTCGATCGGCTGCACTTCATCCACGCTGCTCGCGGTGAGGCGTTTTTGAGCTTCGGGCGCCTCCAGCGAAGGAAACGAGAAGTTGAGATCGACGCGCTCTTGCGGCCCCGAGTGGCGCTGGATTTTCATGCGGATCGCCGCGGTCGGAACGTTGAAGAGGGTCGCTCCGATGCTTACCGGCAACCGCGCCGGACCGCTCGAAACCTCCGGCTCCCAGGTCGGCCACAACAGGTAGGCGACCAGGGCGATCGCGCCGGCCGTGACCGCGCCGGCCACGACGATCAGGACCATGTGGCCGCGAGGGTTCTTCCGCGTATCGCGTGCGATGTACTGGGCTGTCGAAAGCAATGTCATGAACGGCAATCGCAAGGGGCATCCCACGGCTGGCCCCGAATCATTTTCCGAATATGCCACGTGGCATCGCACTTCCGCACCGCCTCGCGTGGGGGAACCCGGATCGAGCCATGTGCCAGCCGCAGCTCGGCCCGGCTGGCGTTAACCTTTCTTTAAGGATGATGTGGCGGCCGGCAGCCAATTTTGCGAAGCAGGGGCGTGCCCCAGTGGTGTAGCGGAAGTCCTTGCGATGTCGCCCGATGCGTTGAATTCCCTGTTCACTCTGTGCATCGGCTTTTCGTTGGCCGGCGCACTTACCAGCGGATATCAGGCCTTCGTGCACCGTCCGGCAGGCTTTGGATTGCTGCAGGAAGGCGTGGCGCCAAAGACGTTCGCGGCCGTGCCCTTTCTGGTATTCGCCGCCCCCTTCATCATCATGCGCAATACGCTCCGCGGTGCGCGGATCGAACGCCGCCGCTTCGAATTCGTGATGATTGCAACCGTGCTGGCGGGAATCTGGAGCCTGATGTCGGGCACGTTTTTCCTGATGACGCTGCGCGCCGCCGGGCTGCTGGCCTGAAGGAAAGAGCTATGCCAGAGTCTCCTTGAACAGGAGACCAGGACCGCATGGCGATCTACGAACTTGACGGGCAGGCGCCCGAACTTCCCGAAAACGGCAACTATTTTATCGCCGATACGGCTACCGTCATCGGCAAGGTCCGCTTGCTGAACAACGCGAGCGTCTGGTTCGGCGCGGTGTTGCGTGGCGACAATGAGTGGATCGAGATCGGCGAAAATTCCAATGTGCAGGACAATTCAACCTGTCACACAGACCGGGGCTTTCCGCTGGCGATCGGAAAAGACTGCACGGTCGGCCACAACGTCATCCTGCACGGCTGTACACTGGAGGACGGCGCGCTGGTCGGGATGGGGTCGATCGTCATGAATGGCGCAAGGATCGGCCGCGGCAGTATCGTCGGCGCGGGGGCGGTCATTACCGAGGGCAAGCAATTCCCAGAGCATTCGCTGATCATCGGCGCGCCGGCGCGGGTGATCCGCACGCTGGAGCCTGCGCAGGTGGTGGCGATGGGAAGTGCGGCGAAATTCTACGTCGGAAACGGGCCGCGATTCAAAAATGGCCTGAAGAAAATCGGCTGAGATTTTACCTCGGAGCCGCAGGCCAAAACCTTGCCTGCTCTTATGATTTGGCTTTTCTCGTCGATGCCGGCCGCCCGCCCTTTTTCTCCGGCGCTCCCGAAAGCGATGCGCTCTTGCGCAGCGCGTCCTTGAGGTCGACGGGGATGCCGTGTTTCCTCAGCAAATCGGCGAACGCCTCGTCGGCCAGTTCCTGAATGGTCGCCATCCTGTCCCGCGCGAGCTGCTTCAGCTTGTCGAAGGTGTCGTCGTCGAAGGCGATCAATTTGCGCACGCGTTGTCGGCTCCTTCGGCTGCCCGGGACTGTTCAAGACGCAACAGTGAACGCCCTTCCCGAGGATTATCAGGGATCGTCCAACGCGCCAAACGCTTAATCTTAATAGAGCGTGACCGGTGCGCCGGCGCCTCGGGTGCGCATTACCGGAGCAATACGGAGCTGGCATTTTAAACTTCTGGTAGTGCAGGCCCATGTATATGTGGGGCCCGCATTTAGGCCGAGATCGCGATGCCCACCTTTTCCCACATTGAACCGCGTGAGCCTGCCGGAATCGGCCGGGTCTGGAAATCATGGAGCTCCCTCTCTCGCGCAATCGGCAAGCTTCGCGTCTCGGAGAAGATTTCCGCGATCGTCGGACTATTGGTTCTGGTGATGGCATTGCTGGTGGTGATGTCGATGCAGACGGTTCGGCTGCAGAGCGAATATCGGCGCGCCCTTGCAACCTCGACGACGACCGCGATCAACATTGGACGCGTCAATGCGTTGATCTACGCCATCGTGATGGAATCGCGCGGCATCTATATGTCGACCGAGCCCGGCAAGGTGAAGCGCTACGCCGACGAACTTCTCAGGCGCAACCGCGAACTCGCCGGCATTATCGCCGAATGGGAGAAGATCGCCGACTTCAAGGACGATGCGCAGTTCCCCGCGTTCAAGGAGCGGATTCTCCAATTCATCGATTTCCGCGCCGAGCTGGCTCGCAGGGCGACCCAGATCAGCCCGGCTGCCGGACGCGCCTGGGGTGACAACGACGCCAACCGCTCGCTGCGCATCGCGCTCAACAACGACATCGAGGCCCTCGCCAAGCAGCTCGATGATCACGCGCTGCTGGCGGCAGAATTCGCCGATCGGAGCCAAATGGCATCGTGGTACCTGGCGTTGCTGGGTTTGTGCGGACTATTGCTGACCGCCCTCAACGTCATCGTCGTCAGGCGTTCCGTCATTGCGCCGCTGTCGGATATCGCCCAGGCCACCGATCTGATCGCGGCCGGAAAGACCGACATCGACATTCCGCACGTGACGCTTTGGGACGAAATCGGGTACCTTGCGCGTGCGGTGCGAAACTTCCGGGACGCGACAGACCGCAATCGAAAGCTGGAGCAGCTCGAGATCGGCACCGCCCGGCAGCGCGATACGGCCCTGGGAGAGCGCGACAGGCTGAACGACAAATATCTTGAAACCAAATGGCAATTGAGCGCGGCGCTCAACAATATGGTGCAGGGCCTCATCATGATCGATGCAAAGGGCAGGGTCCTGATGACCAACCGGAGCTACCGGACCATGTATCAGCTGCCACAGGAGATCATCGGGCCCGATTGTACGCTGCGGGACCTTCTTGCATACCGCGCCGAGAACGGCCTGTTTCAAGGCGACATCGACAAATACATGGCTGCGATCTTGCAGAGGATTGCCAAGGGAAGTCCGTCTACCACCGAGGTCGCCCTTCCGGATGGCCGCTTGATCCGGATTTCCGAACAGCCGATGGCCGGCGGAGGTTGGGTTTCAACCCATGAGGACTTTACCGAGCAGCGGCGGGCCGCGCGCATTCTGGAGCGGACCGAAAGGCTTCTGGTTACCGTACTGGAGAATATCCCCCAGGCGATCGTCGCCAAGGACGCCCGTAGCTTGCACTATACCTTTGTCAATAAGGCCGCCGAAAGACTGCTCGGGCTGCCGCGCGCGCAGATCATCGGCAGATCGGTGCGAGATCTGTTTCCGCCGGAAACCGCCGACAAGATTGAACGCCAGGACATCGAGGTGCTGGCGGGACGTCAGGAAGGCGAGTTCGTCATTCGAACCGTGAGCACGCCCAACAATGGCCAACGCCATGTCGCGGTGCGACGCCTCCCGATCGCTGACCAAGCCAGCGACTCGCGCATGTTAATCAATATGATCGAGGACCGAACCGATCAGCCCAACGTTGCCGACGTCGCCGCTTAAAGTTCGAGTTTCTGGCGCGCTTGCCCCGCGCGAGCCGGTATTCATCACGGATCAGGTCGTGGCATGTGTGGCTCGAAAACACTTCATTGCGCCTGAGCAGTCCATGCGATGACCGGAAACTGGTCGCGTAGAAGTGAGCAGATTACGCCGGCAATCCGTCGACTCCCGCCCTACATCCCGGAACGGGATCGCAACGAAAGCGTAGTGACTAGCGGGGCTGGTTTCTTACGCAGGAGGGACAGACATGTTTCGCAAAACGATGATCGCCTTGTTCGCAGTCGCATCAGTCAGCATGCTGGCGCCAGACCTGGCCGCGGCGCGCGGCGGCGGCCACGGCGGTGGAGGCGGTGGCGGCCGAGGCGGCAGTTTCGGAGGTAGCTTTTCCGGCGCTCGGGGCGGCGGGATCGGCGGCGCCAGCTTTGGCGCGGCGAGGATCGGCGGAAGCGCCTTCCAGGGCGCAGGTGTCAGCAACAGCTTCGCGCGCTCGACGGCGATCGGTCCCGCGGGAGTTCAAGGCAACCGCTTTGCGGGCAGCGGTTTCCGTCATGGTCACGACGGTTTCCGCCACCACCACGGACGAAACTTTTTCGTCGGCGGATACTTTGGACCCGGCTATTACGACGACTACTATGATTATCCGTACTACGTAGCCGACGATTCCTACTACGACAATGGTGGCTGCTACGTTGTGCAACGCCGCGTGCATACCAGGTACGGCTGGCTTCTCCGCCCCGTTCAAGTCTGCGGATGATGCGACAGGCGAGCGAACTGTTTTTAAGGAGAGGCGCGCGGCAAGCACCGCGCGCCTCTCCTTGGATTCAAAAGCTCAGGCGAGCACCTTGTATTTCTTGAGCCAGGCCTGCATCTGGTTCCATCCGTCCTCGGCGGCTTCCTTGCGGTAGCTTGCGCGATAGTCGGCGTGGAAGCCGTGTGGTGCGGCCGGATAGATCTTGAACTCGGCCGGCTTCTTGGCTTCGGCAAGCGCCGCCTTCAGCGCCTCGACGGTGGCGACGGGAATGCCGGTATCCGCCTCGCCGTACAGTCCGAGCACCGGCGCCTTCATCTCGGGGGCGAGTTGGGTCGGGCTTTTCGGCCAAAGCGGGTTCGGCGCATCGACCGGGGGTCCATAGAACGAGACGCCTGCCTTGAGGGCAGGGCTATGCGCGGCATATTCCCAAACCGTCCGTCCGCCGCGGCAGAAACCGATGATGCCGAGCCGGCCGGTGTCGCCGCCCTGCGATTTGGCCCAGGAGACGGTAGAGTCGAGATCGGAGAACAGCTCCGCATCGGGTTTGGAATTCACGATCGGCAACAGCTGCGGAATGTCGGTGATCTTGGTCAGATCGACACCCTTGCGGTAATAATAATCGGGGGCCACGGCCAACGCGCCGAGCTTGGCCAGACGCCGCGTGACGTCCCGGATGTATTCGTGCAAGCCGAAAATTTCCATCGCGACCAAAACCACCGGCGGATTGGCGACGTCTTTCGGGCGCGCGAAATAGCCGGGCATCTCGCCATCGGCGACCTTTATTTTGACATCGCCGGCGGTGAGGCCGTCAGTGTCGGTCTTGATGACGTCGGCGCGCACCGGGCCGGCGGCAAGCGTATAACCCGCCGTCACGGCGGCGGACGCAGTCATGAAGCCACGGCGGGAAAACGGCGCGGCTTTGGTCAGTCCGATGACATCGGACGTTAGCAGGGTGTCGGCACTCATGTGGGATTCCTCTAGGCGCTGGTGAAGGCGGGCATACAGCCGGTAAATCCGGCCGAAGGCAAGTCACCAGCTTGCGAGGAAGTGGCCTTTCGGGGCTCGATGGGCGGGCCAAATCCAGGCTTGCCGGCAAGGTGCCCGGCGCCGTAAAAAACAAGGCCGTCAGCGCAGTATTGACGCCAACGGCCTTGCCAGCCCCGGATATTAAATTGGCTTGCGCCATCCGGTGAACTTCACCTTGGCCCACCTTGGCTGCCAGCTCGTGTGATCCATTTCACAAATGGCACGAAAAATTCGCGCCCTCGTGCGATCCGCGCCCTGTCCGAACCCCTTATTGGGCTCTCGAAGTGGCGGATTTGGTATCAGGAAGCCTTGCGTTTTACCGCCTTGCGCAAGGTCTCATCGATCCGTGATTGCCAGCCCGACCCCGTTGATTTGAAGTGTTCAATCACCTCGGGGCTGAGACGCAGCGATACCAGCTTTTTTGTCGGGGACTTGTTCGGGCCTCGCCCCTTTCGAATCGAAGCGGCCAGATCTGGAAAGACTTCCGAGAATGGTCTGGCGCGGGCGAAATCTGCTTTCGTCAGCTCCGGACTATCGCTGACGTCGCGCAAATCCTTTTTGCTGTAGGCACTAATTTTTTTGGCGCTCGGCATAGAGTTTTCTTTCATTCCGGCTTGCGGGCCGCATGCTGATAATGCTCACGCCTTCACGTCCAAGCCGGGCGAATACAACAACGACGATTCCCCGGATGTTGACGCCGATCGCGACCCAACGCTTGCCCGCGTTATGGGACGGAATGACCAGCGCATTGTCAAAAAACGTCTCGTTCAGATCGGCGAAATCCAACCCGTGCTTTTAAGGATTGGCGCGGCGCTTCGGCTCGTCCCAAACGATCTTCACGATTTATTTGTAGCTACAATTTGCTCCGCCGTCAAGTGATTTGTAGGCGCAAGATAAGCCGCGGGTGAACGGAAAACCGAAGTAAATCGAGAGCAAAAAAGTTGCGGCCAGGCTTTGGGGGAAGCCTGGCCGCGCGCGATCCGGTCTGGGACGGGGAGGGGTGGGGATGTGACCGGGTCGCGTGTCCTGTTGTTTCGTTGTCGTTACGGGCGGGCGCTGGCGGTGGAGACCGCGGGGCGGGCGTCGCCGAGCGCGACCCAGACATTCGGGTCGCTCTGCGACTGCCGCTTGACGAAGCGGTATCCAGTCTCGGTCCAGGCCACGACGTTTTCGTTCTGGTTGTCCAAAATGAACTCGCCCTTGTCGCTCTTGACGGTCAGCACCGCGTGGCCCTCGCCCATCTTGTCGCGCACCACCGTGATCAGCAGCGCCTCGCGCGGCCATCCAGCATCGATCAGCATCTTGCGCTTCAACAGCACGTAGTCTTCGCAGTCGCCGTAGCCGTCGGTCGGCAACGACCATTTCTCGATGACGCCCCAATGATCCATGTCGGTCATCGGCTTGACGGTCTCGTTGACCCAGCGGTTGACGCGCAAAAGGTCTCGCCAGGCCGCCTGCGTCATTACGATATCGCGTGGCTGCGACGGGCCGCCCCGGCACTCACCGGGATTCTCGGCGCAGAACTCAACCCAGCCGATCGGCGCGCGCGTGGTGTCGCCAAGGCTCGCATAAAGTGTCCGTTCATCGGCGGCACGCGCCGATGAACTCAATCCCAACAGGATGGCGACGACCGCCAGCCCCTTTCCCTGTCCCCTGAACCTAAACATTGTGGCCCCCGTTTCTTGTAGGGACCATGTTGCGCACAAAGGCTTTGCGCGGCGGCTAAGTAGAGCAAGTATAATTGAAATGAATGCAGCTAAATATTGGGGAAAATACGATCTATACTTGAATAAAATTCGCTTAGATTTTTAATATATTGCTGTTGATTCAAATTTTAGGCATTAAGGACCCACACCTCGTCAATCCTGCGGTTGCAGCCGCAAACGCCGCCCGCGTTAACCGAGGTGGTGCGCGTTCGGGGCGCCCCGGGGCGGTATCCGGCGACAGGACGGCCCTCGTTGATGCTTAAAAGGCGGGAATTTCGCAGGGTTTGCCGCTTAACCACCGGCTAACGCTGTGTTTGGTGATTGTGGGAGCTTGGCACGCCGGGAAGTCCGTGCATGCATGGGCTCGCAAATAGCGAGGCGCTCATGAAAGGTTTCTCCTGGAGCTTTCCGACGATCCTTTTCCTCACGTTCGGCACGCCGGCCTGGGCGCAAGATGCGGTTCGGATCAATCCGACCGATCCCCAGCCGACCTGCACCATGTGTCCTGGGACTTACATTCCGCTGACAGAACTTGAAGGCTACGCGAAGAAGGCACTTGCCGAGAAACTGGTCGACCAGCAGGTGCGGGATATCGACATCGGCAAGGCGCGTGTCGGCATCGGCATGGTCCATCGCGGCAGGCTGGACAGGCCGGCGCCGGATTCAGTGGCAGAACATGATCAGATCAGCGAGATCTATCACGTGCTCTCCGGCGCGGCGACGCTGGTGCTTGGCCCCGACATCGTCAACCGTCAGCGGCGCCCGGCGACCATGCGCACCGTCGTCGAATTCAATGGTCCTGGAAATAACGGTTCGGAGGTTCGCGACGGCATCGCCTATGAGATCAAGGCCGGCGACGTCGTCGTGATTCCGGCCGGCACCGGTCACTGGTTTACCCGGATCGAGGACCACATCGACTATCTCATGGTGCGGATCGACCCCGATAAAGTGACACCCCTCAAAAGCGAGGCGCAATCGCGGGAATATCTGGCGAGGCCGGCGCCGCGCGGCGAATGAATCGCCGAGCGGGACGCTTCAGGGGGATTTAGCGCGCGGTCACGGCGTCTTCCAACGCCTCGGCCATCTGCTCGTGAACGAATTCGAGCGCAAAACCTTCCTCGAGGTTTCGCACCACCCGGGACTGGACCTTGCCGAGCATGACGAGCGATTGCAGCGGCGGACGGTTTTCTGCCGCGATGGCGGCGCCGGACCGCGACATGTCGATGATCCGGCAGGTCATCTTGGTGCCGTCCTCGAGCGTGAGCAGCGCAATCGGGTTGCGCGGCACGATACGGTCGTGGCGGCGGTCTTCCGGCAGGTTGAGAATGTCGCGGTTGGCGAGCCAGGTCAGCTGCGCTGCGAGCTTGTCGCGCTTGCGTGCGGTCGCGCCCACAGTCATGGCAAAGCCGTTGTCGATGATCCGGGTGATCTTGCCCTCCACCCGGCCGATATGGTCGAGATAAGCGATCACGCGGTCGCCGACATTGCCGATGCCGGGCGCCAGCAGGGCCAAACCACCCGGCGACATATTGATGATCTGGCAGGGAAATTCGCGCCGGTCCGGCAGCATGTAGCGGCCAAGCAGATGGACCTTCACCCGCTGAAAGCGCCGTCGCTCTTCGGTGGACGGAAGAACAGGTTTTTTGTGCGCCAAAGCCATCTTCGCCACCCGACAACGCGCTTTCGGTGT
>DASQOU010000313.1:0-2416 GCA_035644295.1 Bradyrhizobium sp. | reverse complement strand
TGTTATCAATAAAGCCAGGGTTAGGTCCCGCGTTCGCGGGGGCCACGACAGGAACGGTTCTTGCAACGCGCCTGCCGGCCTGACGTGATGGACACGCCCACCACGCAACCGATGAAAGCGGGGCGTCGATGCATAAGTTCGCGCGATTGATATTTATTCTCCCAAGTCTTTTGCTGGCTGTTACGGCGCGGGCGGAAAACTGGCCGTCGCGGCTGATCAAGGCGACGATTCCGTTCGGCGCCGGCAGCGCGGCCGATGTCGTGCCGCGGCTGGTGTTCGATCGGCTTGCGGCGGAACTCGGCCAGCCCATCGTGATCGAGAATCGCGTCGGCGCCGGCGGCACGCTCGGTACGGCCGCGGTGGCGAAGGCCGATCCCGACGGCTACAGCATCATCGCCCATTCTTCCGCGCTGACGATTGCGCCGGCGATCTTTCCCAATCTGACGTATGACGCCACCAAGGATCTCGCGTCGGTGCTGATGATCGGCTCCAGCGCCAATGTGATGATCGTGCCCAACTCGCGGCCCTGGAAAACCGTGCAGGATTTTATCGCTGGCGCCAAAGCAAAGCCGGGGTCGATCTCGTTCGGCTCCGTCGGCATCGGCAGCGCGGCGCATATCAGCTCCGAGAAATTCCGACTCGCGGCAGGGGTAGAGGCAACGCATGTGCCATATCGCGGCGGCTCCGAGGTGATCGCCGACATCCTCGGGGCCAGAATCGATTTCTATTTTTGTCCGCTCGCGACCGCGCTGCCCTTGATCCGCGAAGCTCAGGTGCGCGCGCTATTGGTGTCGACGCCCAAGCGGGTGCCGGATCTGCCTGACGTGCCGACACCGCTCGAGGCCGGATTGAAAGACGCCGACAGCGCGATCTGGTTCGGCGTGTTCATGCCGTCGAAGACGCCGCGCGATATCGTCGAGAAATTTCATGCCGCAGGCGTCAAGGTGCTGACCGAGTCTGCGATGCAGGACAGCCTGAAGAAGCTCGGCGTCGAAGCCATGCCGATGACGCCTTCGGAAATGGACGATCTCGTCAAGCGCGAAACGGCCGCCAACATGGAACTGATCAAGGCCGCCGGGATCAAGCAGTAGCGCGTTTTCAAGCCTCTCTCTAACGACCTGAAATTAGCCTCTTCGTCATGGCCGGGCGGCGTGAGACCAGACGTGGATGCCCGGGACATAGGCGAGCGGAAGCGACGCCGTCCTTCGGACGGCTATGCCCGGGCATGACGAACTCTGCCATAAGTGCGCTTCCCTCTTTATTACCTTATTGCCGCGGGTTGAGGAAAGCATGGCGGCTCGCTAGATAGAACTGCAACGACGTTCCTTCCTCCTGCCCGGAAATCCCCATGAGTGCCCTGTTTTCCCCGATAAAGCTGCGCGGCCTTGAACTTCCCAATCGCATCATGGTGGCGCCGATGTGCCAGTATTCCTCCGTGAACGGGGAGGCCAATGACTGGCACTTCACGCATATCAACACGCTTGCGCTGTCGGGCGCGGCGATGTTCTGCATCGAGGCCACCCACGTGGAGGCCATCGGCCGCATCACGCCGGGATGTCTTGGCCTCTATGACGACGCGACGGAAGCCGCGCTGAAGCCTATCCTGGCTTCGGTACGCAAACATTCCAAGACAGCGGTAGCGATGCAGCTCGCCCATGCCGGCCGCAAGGCGTCGAGCCATAAGCCGTGGGACGGCGGCCAGCAGATTCCCGTCTCCCAAGGTGGTTGGCAGGCAGAGGGACCCTCCGCGGTGCCGCACAAGGAGGGCGAGGCTCCGCCGCTGGCGCTTGATGCGCCGGGATTGGCCCGCGTGCGCGATGCATTCGTCAATGCCGCAAGACGCGCCGAGCGGCTTGGTATCGACGCCATTGAGCTGCATAGCGCGCACGGCTATCTCTTGCATCAGTTTCTGTCGCCGATATCAAACAAGCGCACCGACCAGTATGGCGGCAGCCTGCAAAATCGCATGCGCTATCCGCTCGAAGTGTTTGACGCGGTGCGCGCGGCGTTCCCGGCCGAGAAGCCGGTTGGCATCAAGGTTTCGGCGGCCGACTGGGTCGAGGGCGGCTGGGATCTCGCGCAGACGATCGAATACGCGAAGGAATTGAAGAAGCGCGGCGTCGACTGGATCGACGCCTCCTCCGGCGGCGTGTCGCCGCTGCAGAAGATACCCTTAGGGCCCGGCTATCAGGTGCCGTTCGCGCAAGCCATCAAGGAAGCAACCGGTGTTACCACCATGGCGGTCGGCCTGATCACCGAGGCAAAGCAGGCGGACGACATCGTTGCGTCAGGCAAGGCCGACATGGTCGCGCTGGCGCGCGCCATGCTCTACGACCCGCGCTGGGGCTGGCACGCCGCGGCCGAACTCGGCGGCCAGGTCGAAGCGCCGCCGCAATATTGGCGCTCGCAACCCTCG
>DASQOU010000312.1:0-11344 GCA_035644295.1 Bradyrhizobium sp. | reverse complement strand
GCGGATGCTGGCCGGTTTCGAGACCCCGGACGAAGGCCGCATCCTGCTTGACGGCAAGGACATTGCCCAAGTCCCGCCGCACCAGCGCCCGGTCAACATGATGTTCCAGAATTACGCGCTGTTTCCCCATCTCGACGTGCGCGCCAATATCGCGTTCGGATTGAAGCGCGCTGGTATGTCGCGCCTCGAAATCAATACCCGCGTCGCCGAGATGGTGGCGCTGGTCAAGCTCGATGGCCTTGAGAGGCGCAAACCCGATCAGCTCTCCGGCGGCCAACGGCAGCGCGTGGCGCTGGCGCGCTCGCTGGCGCGCCGGCCGCAAGTGCTGTTGCTCGACGAGCCGCTCGCAGCGCTCGACAAGAAGCTGCGTGAAAGCACCCAGCTCGAATTGATGGAGTTGCAGCGCCGGCTCGGCCTGACCTTCATCATCGTCACCCACGATCAGGAAGAGGCGATGACGGTGGCCGGCCGGATCGGGGTGATGGATGCCGGCCGTCTCGAACAGGTGGCCACCCCGCGCGAACTCTACGAGGCGCCGACGTCGCGCTGGATAGCCGAGTTCGTCGGTGACATCAATCTGTTCGAGGGACAGGTCGAGCAGGGCGAGGGGGGCCGGCTGGCGATCGCGACGCGTGACGCCGGCACCGTGTTTGTCGCCGCGCCGCGCCAGCCGATCGCGAAGACCAACGTCTGCGTCGCGATCCGCCCCGAGAAGATAAAACTGTCGCGCCGTGGCCCTGCGTCGGACGCCGTCAACGCGCATGCGATCAACCGGCTCGAAGGCGTGGTGACCGATGTCGGCTATCTCGGCGGCGTCACCACCTACAAGGTGAAGCTCGATACCGGCGCGGTGCTGCGCTCGGCAATGGCCAACACCGCGCGGCTCGATCGCGATGCCTATGGCCCAAGCCACCGGGTGGTGGCGTGGTTTGCTCCCGACGATTGCGTGGTGCTGGAGCAATGAGCGCATCGTCAATCTTCACGCGCCCGGCGCGGCTCGCCGCGATCGCGCCCTATCTGTGGATGGCGTTGTTCTTCCTGGTACCGTTCATCTTTGTCCTGAAGATCAGCCTGTCGCAAACCGCGATCGCGCAACCGCCCTATACGCCGGTATTCGATTGGAGCGAGGGGTGGGCGGCGATCAAGGCGGCATTCGCAGCGCTGTCGCTGGATAATTTCAAGCTCCTGGCCTCCGACGACCTCTATGTGGTGTCGTATTTGCGAAGCCTCGTGGTCGCCGTGGTCTCCACCTCGATCCTGCTGGTGATCGGCTATCCCATCGCCTATGGCATGGCGCGGCTGCCGCCACGCTGGCAAAGCGTGGCGGTGATGCTGGTAATCGTCCCGTTCTGGACATCGTTTTTGATCCGCATCTACGCCTGGATCAACATCCTGCAGCATGATGGCCTGCTCAATCAGATCCTGCTGACGCTGCATCTCGTATCAGTGCCGGTGGTGTGGCTCTCGACCGAGAGTGCGATGTATCTCGGCATTGTCTACTCCTATCTGCCGTTCATGATTCTTCCCCTTTACGCGACGTTGGCCAAAATGGACCCGGCGCTGCTGGAAGCGGCCAGCGATCTCGGCGCTTCGCCGCGGAGTGCGTTCTGGCTGGTGACGTTTCCGCTGTCGCTGCCGGGCGTCGCCGCCGGCACTTTGCTTTGCTTCATCCCGATCGTCGGCGAATTCGTGATTCCTGATCTGTTGGCGGGCTCCGGCTCGATGATGATCGGCCAGACCCTGTGGCTGGAATTTTTCACCAACAAGGATTGGCCGGTGGCATCCGCGGTGGCGGTGGTGTTGCTGCTCTTGCTGCTGGCCCCGTTGCTCCTCTACGACCGTCTGCAGCGCCGGCAATTGGAGGCCGCGCGATGACGGCGCGTGCCAACAAACTGTCTCCCTTCAACATCGCCGCGCTCGCGGCCGGACTTGCGTTTCTCTATCTACCGATCGTGATCCTCATCATCTATTCGTTCAACGGCTCGCGGCTGGTGACGGTATGGGGCGGCTGGTCGCTGCGCTGGTACACTGAGCTATTCAGCGATCGCGCCATGCTCGACGCCGCCTGGATGAGTTTCCACGTCGCGGTGGCCTCGGCAACACTGGCGACATTGCTCGGCACGCTCGCCGCGGTGGCGCTGTCGCGTGGCGCGGGCTTCAAGGGGCGCACGCTGTTTTCCGGCATGCTGTATGCGCCGCTGGTGATGCCCGAAGTCATCACCGGGCTTTCGCTGCTGTTATTGTTCGTCGCGCTCAACGCCGAGCGCGGCTTCTGGACCGTCACCATCGCCCACACCACGCTGACCATGTGCTTTGTCGCCGTGGTGGTGCAGTCGCGCTTGGGCGCGCTCGATCGCAGTCTGGAGGAGGCGGCGATGGATCTCGGCTGCGATCCCTTGCGCGCGTTTCTTTCGGTGACGCTGCCCTTGATCCTGCCGTCGATTGCGGCGGGCTTCTTGCTCGCGTTCACGCTGTCGCTCGACGATCTCGTGATCGCAAGCTTCACCACCGGGCCGGGTTCGGCGACGCTGCCGATCCGGATATATTCGGAGGTGCGGCTCGGGGTGAAACCGGAAATCAATGCCATTTGCGCGCTGATCATCGGCGCGATCGCGGTGGTGATTGTGGCGGCGTCATTGGCCTCGAAGTTTTCGAATGCGCGTGGCGAGAGCGGGGCGCCGCTGTGATTCTGTCATTCCGGGATGGTGCGTTAGCACCAGACCCGGAATCTCGAGATTCCGGGTTCAATGCTTCGCATCGCCCCGGAATGACAGCGTCTGTTGTTGTCACGACTTTACCGCGCCGGCGGTCAGCCCGCCTACCATGTAGCGCTTGAAGGCGTAGTAGATCGCGGCCGGCGGCAGTGCGTAGATAAAACCGGTGGTCATCAATAATTCCCACGGCGAATCGTCGGCGGCGAGGAAGTTGCCGAGCGCCACGGGGAGGGTGATCTCGGTGTCGTTCGACAGCAGCAGGAACGCGTAGAGATATTCGTTCCAGGCGAGCAGCAGCGCGTAGGTGCCGATCGCGACCAGCGAGGGCATCATCAGGGGGATGTAGACCAGGCGGAAAATCTGCAAACTGGTGGCGCCGTCCATCAGCGCCGCCTCGTCGAGCTCCACCGGCAGCTTGTCGGACGCCTGTTTCAATACCCAGATCGCGTAGGGCGAGGCGATGGTCACCATCGCCAGAATCAGCGCCCAGTGGTTGTTGAGCAATCCATAATTGCCCATGGTGCGGTACATCGGCACGGCGAGGAACGCCGCCGGAATGAAGTAGGTGAACAGCGCCATGTTCATCACGATCCGGCCGCCGGGCACGCGCAGGCGCGAGATCGCGAACGCGGCGGTGGTTGCGATCAACAGTGTGAGCGCGCCGGCCGCGACCGCGATCAGGAGCGAATTCCAGAGCTGGATCCAGAAGTCCCGCAGGAAATAGTGCTGCTGGTAAAATACGATTTCGAAATTATGCAGCGTCGGATGCGTCGGCCACAGTTTGCCGGAGAAGGCATCTTCCTTCGGCGAGATCGCAAACAGGAACATGTGGTAGATCGGCACCATGGTCCAGATGAAGACGGGGATGCCGATCAGCAATAGCCGCGCTTCGGTGCCGACGTCGCGCCAGGAGAGTCGTGAAGCGAATTCGCGTGAGGCAGGCAGCTTCATCGCGACAACCGTTTCATCATGAAATAGACCAGCGGCAACACCAGCGGCAGCGCGCAGACGATCGAGGCCATCGCCAGAGACAACTGGTCGAGCCGCAGATAGCGGATGCCGAGTGTCGCCAACACATGGGTGAGATCGGCGGGGCCACCGCCGGTCAACAGGTAAACGCTGTTGAAGTCGCCGAGCGTCCAGATCATCGAAAGCAGCGTGCAGGTGACATAGAGCGTCTGCATCGAAGGCCAGGTGACGAAGCGGAATTTTTGCCATCTGGTCGCGCCGTCGACCTCGGCCGCCTCGAACAGGTCCTGCGAGATGGCAAGGCGGCCGGTCATCAGGATCAAGGTCCAGAACGGCAGCGATTTCCAAATGTGCACGCCGATCGCCATGGTCAGCGCCACCGTGGGGTCGTTCAGCCAGTTCGGCCCGTCATCGCCGGTCAACTTGAAGATCAACGTGTTGATCACGCCCCATTCCGGATTGAGCATGAAGCGCACCGAAAGGATGGTCGGGATCGAGGGCACCGCCCAGGGCAGGATGAACAGCACCGACAGCCATTTGATCCAGGGGCGCGGCTGCACGAAGAAGCCGGACAGGAACAGCGCGATCAGCATCTTGATGTTGATGCCGATGACGAGAAAAATCAGCGTATTGACCGCAGCGCGCGCGAAGATCGGGTCGTGATAGAGCGCGACATAGTTCGACGGTGCGCGCGCCAGCCAAAGCCCATAGCCGACGGGATAGACCACGAACGCGAGGAACACGAGCAGATACGGCGTCAGCAGCACGATGCCCCAGACCTGCGGCGGGGTTAGCTGCGCCGAGAAAGGCGGGCCGGGCGCTGCGTGGTCGGATGCTGAGAGCGTGATCGCCATGTTCGCTACTCTACGTTCCCCGGATGCTGCGCAACGCCATTAGCGCGTTTACGCGCGTCTTCGACGCGCTTTGGCGGTGCGCTGCTGATCCGGGGTCCACTCTTCACTCCGCGTCGTCCTGGGTCCCGGCTCTGCGGTGCATCGTGAAGAACGCTGCACCGCGTCCGGGACACGGAATACGTTTAGCGAAAGCCGGCATCGTTGATCCTACCCCGCGACTTCCTTGAGGCGGGCGATCAGTTCGTCGACGGCTTTGTCCACCGGCACCTTTTCGCTCACCACGCGGTTCATCGCTTTCGCCCAGACGTTCTCGTTGTTGAGGATGGTGAACTTGTAGTTTTTCGTGAAGTCGAACGGCGCCGTGCCGCCGGTGAACTGGTTATAGACCGCCTTGCGATGGCGGTCGGCTTGCCAGAACGGGCTTTGCTGCCCGGCTGTGGTCACCGGGAACCAGCGGCCGAGCGCGCCCTCGACATAGGGTTGGAGATTCTCTTCCTGCAGCAGGAATTTGACGAACTCCTTGCCCTGCGCCTTGTTCTTCGCGGCTGTGAAGATCAAGCCCGTCTTGACGTCGGAGCGGTATTTGATCGGCGTGCCGTCCGGCTTGTTGGGGAAGGAGGCGGTGATGATGGTTTCCTCATACGCCTTCTTGCCGGCGGCGCGCTGTTCGGGGGTCAGCGCCGGGTTGTTGGCATCGTCTAGCCACTTCGCCGCGATCGAGATCGTGAAATTGTGCGTCATCACGATGGTCTTGTTGTGGAAGGCGACGTTGTTGTCGGGGTCCTTCCAGGTGGTGGAGGAGGGCGGCGTGCAGCCCTTGATGTAGGTGTCGGTGTAATCCTTGAGCGCGCTGATCAGGCCCTGCCGCACCTTGGGATCGTCGACCAGGAGCTTGCCGTTGTCGTCGACGAGCTTGACGTTGTAGGCGTCCATGAAGGTGTAGAACGACTGGAACGAGTCGGTGGATTCCACGCCCATCGGCTGGCCGACGGCGTAGATGCGTGTGCCCGTGGCTTTACGGATCGCCGGTTGCACCTTGTCGCACCAGAACGACCAGTAATCTTCCCATTTGGTCGGAATATCGCCTTGCTTGAAGCCGGCCTGTTCCAGCATGTCCTGCCAGATCTGCACATGCATGCTCTGCTGCTTCAGCGGAAAGCCGTAATAGCCCCGCTTCTTGGTGACGTCGTTATAGAGATACGTGGTCTCCAGCGTGTTCGGCGCGAACGCCGATTTCATCGGCAGCAGGATATCCGAGAGATCCTCGAGCTTGCCCTCGAACGCCCATTTGCCTTGCGCCTGCACGTCGTAGCTGTCGGAATAGGCGACATCCGGCACCGTGCCGGAATCCAGCGCCGCCACCGTCTTCGGGATCATGTCCTGAATGGCGTATTGCGACAGCTCGACCTTGATATTGGTTTTCGCCTCGAACTTCTTGATTGCGGCGAGCAGCGCGTCGTCCTCGGACTTGTAGAAGCCCTTGCCGAACCAGACCGTTATTTTTTCCTGAGCCGCCGCCGGCGCCGTGGCATAAAACACGCCCGCCGCGACAAGCGCGATCGAAAGCGCAATCTTTCCTCTGGATTTCACGTCATTCTCCCTGATCTTCCGATTTTTTAACCGGTTGGATAAAGACTAGCGCAGGGTAGGGGTGCGGGCTAGCGGCATCTTGTCAGACGTAGGTAGCAGCGTAGCTCCGCCTCCCAACCGCTCGTCATGGCCGGGCTTCGTCCCGGCCATCCACGTCTTTCTACGTAATTGAAGCCAAGGACCAACTGGTCGTGCGGACGGGGTTCCACAACGAGCCGTCATACCCCCGTATGCGGGGTATCCAGTACGCCGCGGCTTTTCGATTCCATCACCGGCGTCTCCGGAATACTGGATCGCCCGCAGGAGCCTCACGTCGTCATCACCGGGCTAAACACTTGAGCCGGTGATCCATCTGCTTCGCAAGAATCTTTCGCGAAGATTGATGGATGTCCGGATCATCCCCGATCAAGTCGGGGACAGGCGTCCGGGTATGACAATAACACTCCCGCGGCGCGATCGCGCCCGAGTCGTGCATCAATCTTCCGCCCGAGTGAGGGCGTGGGGAATGCCGGGTGCCCATTGCACCCGCAGCCTCGCGTGGGAAAAATAAAAACCACACGAGCGTAGTCACCACAGGTCCACCGGGATCACCCGGCATTCCCGCACGCGAGTGGTTTTAACGGTTTCCTTCGGGCTCTCCTCGGTGATCGGGCTTTCTTGTCACCGTCGCCCGCAGGTCACCACCTGCGAACTTGACGCCAGCGTCGAGACGTCAGGACCACACGACTTCGCCGTCCGCGCCCGCGCCATTCGTCAAAAGCGCAACTCGCGTCCACCGCATCCCGTCCCGCGTTCGTGACGATCGCGAGCCGCCCCTCGTTGGGACGGGACAGGCGGAGATATGGATGTGATTTGGGGGTGAGATCAAGGACGGCCGGCCGCGGCAGATTGGCACGACGGGCAAATCAGTAGCCGGCATGAGCGGGAGCGAGATGCGCAGTCAAGAGAAATCCCCGATGTCGGTTCCGTTCCGAGCCGTCATTCCGGGGCGATGCGAAGCATCGAACCCGGAATCTCGAGATTCCCCGATGCGCAATTGCGCATCCGAGGTCTGGTGCTAACGCACCAGCCCGGAATGACGATAGAGTTACATTGCCACGAAGCCGCCGGCATCGGCCGCAAGGAATTCAAGATCAAGCACCTGTTTTAAGACCATGACAAAGACACAAGCAAACAACTGGTCGTCTGTGTGGACAACGATGGTTATGCGGTCTCGCTTGAGAAACGCAAAATCTACGTGGCGCTGCGCGATGCGGTAGCCGAGAAGCACAATATGCTGCGGATCGTCGATGAGTCCGGCGAAGATTACCTCTACCCGAAGTCATTCTTCCGCTCGATTGCGCTGCCGCAAGCTGTCAGAAGGGCTGTGCTGGCGGCGTAAGCAAAAGAAGTAGCCCGCATAAGCGCAGCGATATGCGGGTGGTCGAAGGACGGAATTATGAGACCCGGACGTCGCTTCGCTCATCCGGCTTGCTTGACGATCGGCGCTATTCGCTGGGCTATTGCGCTTTACGGGGCTGTCCTTGTGAGCACCAATATTGATCTCCTCCACGCAACGATGGTCGCTACTCACGGCCGCGCGACGGCTTCCATGATTTCCTTGGGGCGCCGCTTGATCGCCAGCAGATAGGCGGCCGCAGGAGCATCCGGCATGCGCCGTCCTTGCTCCCAGTTTTTCAGCGTGGGAAGCGGGATACGATATGCCGCGGCAAAGTGATGCTGTGACATCCGCAGGGAAAGGCGGATGGCTTTCACATCCGGCAACTCGAACTTGGACACCTGCAGTCCACGCACTTTCTTGCCAGCGGCATGCCTTGCCGCCTGTTGCATGCTCTCGATCAGTTCCTTTCCAAACTTTCCCATGTCCCTTGTTCCTTCTTTTATCCGCCACTCAACTTTTCAAGATCGCTGCTAGCTTTCGAACGACCTTCTTTTCTTCGGCTGTGAGGTTCTCCTGACGCGCCTTCGCATAGACCAATAGTAAATAGAGCGGGCGGTCGCCGTTATGATAAAAATAGATCACCCGCGCGCCGCCGCGTTTTCCGCTTCCGGGCCGCACCCACCGGATCTTCCGCACACCGCCCGTTTCGGGGATCAGGTCCCCTTGTTCGGGATTCCGCGCGATGAACTCAATGAAGGCTTCCCGCTCGGCGTCGTCCCAGACGTCGCCGGCCTGACGGCTGAAGAGAGGCATTTCCGCCACGGTGATATATCGCCTTGCCACCCCGGCAATATACGCCATTGGCGCCCAAAGTTCCAGGAAAAAGACGCCATTGGCGCCCGGCCCACAACGGATTTGTTAGCAAGCCCACATGAGCCAACCGTTCGCGCGAATGCGCGCCCGATGACAGGCTCCACGATATGCTGGTTTTTAAGGATTACGGAAATCCCGGATGTTGCTCATCTGGCTGGGCTGGCTGAGCCATATTCCCTATTATCAGCAATCACGAATCATCACGCTCAATATCAAAATGGTGACGCCGATGCTCGATAAACCGGAGAAGACTCGCAAGCTCATCGGCATCCTTGATGCGGCGGTGCCATTCGAGGTCGACATGATGCCCGACCTGATCGCGCATCTCGCGCGACAACAGAACCCGGTAGCCATCAAGTCCATCGAGACCGTCTCGAAAGTCTCATACCTCGGTGATCCCGGCGGAATCACGTGCCACATCCAGCCCGAGGCCGCCGAGAGTGCGGTCGTGATCTCGCTTACCCACCTGCGCGTCCGCCGCACGCTCCCCTTCGCTGCGGCCGTGCACGACTATCAGAAGCATCGCGTGAAGAAATTAAAAAAGCAGACCGGAATGTAGGCCTCAATCGCGAAGCGATTTAGCAAGTAGCCCGCATGAGCGCACCGATATGCGGGGTCTGAGGGAATCCCGGATGTCGCTTCGCTCATCCGGGCTACGCTTGCTTTCAGCATCATGCACACAGCCGATGAATTTCGTGCCGGCGCACCCCGACGAGGCTAAAAATGCCCCATTTCCTACTTACGGGAGCTGGTTTCAGCCGAAATTGGGGTGGCTGGCTAGCCAACGAGGCCTTTGAATATCTTCTCGGCGCACCAGAGATCGATGATTATCTGCGAAATGTGTTGTGGGCGGCAAAGCTGCGCGGCGAAGGTTTCGAAGGGGCTTTGTCGATGGTGCAAGGCGCCTTCGCATCGAGCAAATCCGACGAAGCCAAGCACCGCTTGAACAAGTTCACCCAGGCGGTAGTCGGAATGTTTGACGCCATGCAATTAGCATTCAACAAACTAGATTACCGCGAGTCCGACCTTCGCTTGCAGCGCTTTCTCTCGCAATTCGATGCGATATTCACGCTAAATCAAGACACCCTGCTGGAGACGATTTATGCGGGAGACGTTCGATGGTCCGAGCGATGGTACGGGACCTATCTGCCATACATGAAATTCATAAAGGAACCGGCTCATCAATATACCTTCATGTTGCGTGAGCCTATGATGCAGGATTCGCAATTCGTCACGCACGAAAATGACCAGCCCATTTATAAGCTGCACGGGTCGTACAATTGGTTTGCGGAACCGCAAGGTGATCGATTGCTCGTGATGGGCGGTAACAAGACTGCCCGCATCGGAACGTTTGAGGTGTTGGCACGATACCAGGCCGAGTTTCAAACAATGCTATCCCAGCCGGACGCCCATCTCATGATTATCGGGTACAGCTTTGGCGATTCTCACGTTAACGATGCCATTCAGACCGCGGCCACCAAGGGGACAAAGATCTTCATTATAGATATTTTGGGTGTAGATGTTATCGACAAGCGAAATATCAGGGCGCAAATAACCGAGCCCGTAACCGACCTGATGCAAGCACTGATGCCGCGAATTATTGGCGCCTCGCGTCGATCGCTAAAGGAAATTATCTACGGCGATCCGGTGGAAAACGAGAAAGTCATGCGGTTCTTTGAGGGGCAAGCCCAGATCGCGAGAATTGCTCCTCAGCCTATTACTCGACCGCAATAATCGTCCCGCCGACCAACTGAGAACCCGAAATCCCAATTTCCTCAATTCGCCTTCGCATCCCCCGCCGGCGCATTCGGCGCCCCGGCATCCGGCACCGCCTGCTTCGCTCCACCCCCCGTAAACCGCTCCAGCACCGAGCGCACAGCATCGCGCGTCTTGCGGTCCTTCACCGCGTCGAGCAGCGGCGCCGACGCCGGCGAGCGGCGGATCAGGCTTTCGGGATCGGGAAAGACCAGGGGATCGTCCCACGGGCCTTGCACCACGAAGGGAAGATCGAATGCGGGCGGGGCGTTCGGCAATGAGGTCAGGCTGGCTGTGCCCTTGAGATCGAATTCGCGCGCGGGCACGGAGGCCGTGCCGGTCAGCGTGATGCGCGCGGCGGGGCCTTCGAGCCGGACGTCCTCGGCGGTGGCGATGCCCTCGGCAAACTTCAGCGCGATGGTGAGATTGTCGTAAGGCGTCGTGCCGGAGCGAAAATTGCCGCCGCCGGAGAGCGGCCGGCGCTCCAGCCGCTTGAGCAGCTGCTCGACGTTGAAGCCGGAGATCGCGCCGTCATGGCCGGTCAAGGTGGCGGTGCCGTCGAGCGATTGCGCGAGCCCAAACGGGCTCGAGCCGGAGGCCACCAGCGAGACGCCGAGATTGCCACGGCCGGAAAGCTTGTTGATGCCGAACAATTCGGATGCGCAGGCCTGCAGGTCGACGTCGGTGAACTGGAACTGGGCCTTGACGTCGGCGACCGTATCGGCGCGCGCGATGCCGAACGAGCCCTTGGCGATGCCGCCATAGACTTGCGCCTCGCCGACGCTTAGCGCCAGCGCGCCGCCGCGCAAATTGGCACCGAACGCCGTGCGCCCGAGTTTCGTTTGCCCCACTGTGACCAGCGCCGCCGACAAGCGCATGTCGAGATCGGTGGTCGACAGCGAATTCAAATCGAACAACTGCCGGTTCCAGTCATGTGCGCCGCCGGCAATCAGGCGGAAGGTGGAGATATAGGGCGTGAAGTCGAGCGCGTCGGCGGCAAGCGTCGCCTGCAGCATCTGGCGGCCGGTGTTGGCCCAGGTCATCACGCCCTCGGCGACATTGCCGTCGAGTTCGACATTGACGTTGGTGAGCGCGATCGAGGGGCCGACGAGGTTGGCGCGCGCCTTCAGCGCGAAGCGGCCGAAGCCGCCTGAGCCCGGCGGCGCCTGCCCGGTCCAGCGCAGCGCATTGCGCAGCGATGGCGAGTC
>DASQOU010000311.1:0-9787 GCA_035644295.1 Bradyrhizobium sp. | reverse complement strand
GGGCGTCGAAGTTTCGTATGGCGATCGCACCCTGAAAGTCAAAGCGCTCGAACATTACGACTTCAGCGATGTCGATATCTGCCTGATGTCGGCAGGTGGCGCGGTGTCGAAGGAGTGGTCGCCGAAGATCGGCGCCGCCGGTGCGGTCGTGATCGACAATTCGTCAGCGTGGCGGATGGATCCCGACGTGCCGCTGATCGTGCCCGAAGTCAACGCCGACGCGGTCAAGGGCTTCGTCAACAAGAACATCATCGCCAATCCGAACTGCTCGACCGCACAGCTCGTGGTCGCGCTGAAGCCGCTGCACGACAAGGCGGTGATCAAGCGCGTCGTGGTCTCGACCTATCAATCGGTGTCGGGCGCCGGCAAGGACGCCATGGATGAACTGTTTTCGCAGACCAAGGCGGTCTACACCAACAGCGAATTGATCAACAAGAAATTCCCCAAGCGGATCGCCTTCAACGTGATCCCCGAGATCGACGTGTTCATGGAGGACGGCTACACCAAGGAAGAGTGGAAGATGATGATGGAGACCAAGAAGATTCTTGATCCCAAAATCAAGCTGACCGCGACATGCGTGCGCGTGCCGGTGTTTGTTGGCCATTCCGAAGCCGTCACCATCGAATTCAAAAATCCGATTTCGGTCGACGAGGCGCGCGAAGTGCTGCGCAACGCGCCGGGGTGTCTGGTGATCGACAAGCACGAGCCCGGCGGCTACGTCACGCCCTATGAGGCGGCGGGCGAGGACGCCACCTACATCAGCCGTATCCGCACCGATCCCACGGTCGACAACGGGCTCGTGCTGTGGTGCGTGTCCGATAATTTGCGCAAGGGCGCCGCGCTCAATGCGGTCCAGATCGCCGAATGCCTGGTCAATCGCAAGCTGATCAGCGCCAAGAAAAAGGCAGCGTGAGGGGATTGCGTGGGGTGGCAAAGGCGCTCTTCGCGCCGTGCCCACCGCGGCAATCGCGTAAGATACTGGGGGGCACGCTTCGCTTTGCCCACCCTACTCACTCGAACCAAGAGGGCTGGAGCCCGTGGCCATCCTTCGAGACGCGCGCAAGAGCGCGCTCCTCAGGATGAGGAAAGCATCGCCCCCACACTGCGAAACTCCTTCGCTTCCTGGTCGAGCAGGAACAGCGAGCCCTCGGCGACGCCGAAATAGGCGCCGTGCAGATATAGCTCGCCGCGCGCGACCAGATCGCGCACGAAGGGAAATGTCATCAGGTTCTCCAGGCTGCGGAACACGGCCGCCTTTTCGATCCGGACGGTGAACTTAGCCATCGTCTCGTGGTCGCGCTGTTCGACCTTCTCGCCCGGCTTGATGAACATCGACATCCACCGGCCGATGAAGTCGCCGGGTGACAACGGCTCGATGTTGTCGATAAAGGCGCGGATGCCGCCGCATTGCGCATGGCCGAGCACCACGATGTGCTTCACGTGCAACACGCGGACGGCGTATTCGAGCGCCGCCGAAACGCCGTGCGCGCCGCCGTCCGGGGCATAGACCGGCACCAGATTGGCGACGTTGCGCACCACGAACAATTCGCCGGGACCGGCATCGAAGATCACCTCCGGCGAGACCCGGGAATCGCAGCAGCCGATCACCATCACCTCCGGCGCCTGGCCGCGCTCGGACAATTCGCGGTAGCGCGATTGCTCGGTCGGCAGCCGCTGCGACGTGAAGGTTCGGTAGCCGTCAAGCAGATGTGGCGGGAAGGATGACATGCGCGTTGCTAACCATAGGTGGCGAGCGGTAACAAGGCTTTCGGTCGAAGGCCTGAAATGTTAAAGCACGAACCGCAAAACGGGGCACCGGTTTTTCCGCGGGGACAAGCGTTAAACGTTTGCCCGGAGATCGTGCTCAAACAATAAGTGGCCGCTTCATCCGTATCGACGCTGGACTGGATGATCGCGCGGGCTCGCCATTCGAAGGGAATAAAACCATGATCCGACCGCGCCGCAGCCTTCTGTTCATGCCCGGATCGAACGCGCGGGCGCTGGAAAAGGCCCGCAATCTCCACGCAGATGGCATCATTCTCGACCTCGAAGATTCGGTGGCGCCGGAGGCCAAGGCGCTGGCGCGCGACCAGATCGCAGGCGCGATCGCACAAGGTGGGTTCGGCAAACGCGAGATCCTGATCCGCACCAATGCCTTGGATTCACCGTGGTGGATCGATGACATCACCATGGCCGCGAAAGCCAAGCCCGACGGCATCCTGGTTCCCAAGGTCTCCAGCGTCGAGGACCTCGCCACCATCGCTCGATGCCTGCGCGATGCGGATGCCAACCCCTCGATCCTGGTCTGGACGATGATCGAGACCGCGCGCGCGGTGCTGCACGCCGAGCAGCTTGCCGCCGCCTCACGTGGCGTCGAGCCGCGGCTGGCCGGTTTCGTCTTCGGGCCGAAAGATCTCTCGCGCGAGACGCGGATACGGATGCAGCCGGGCCGCGCGGCGATGCTGCCAATGATCACGCACTGCATTCTCGCCAGCCGCGCTTCCGGTCTCGAAATCCTCGACGGGCCCTACAGCGATTTCAGCAATTTCAACGGCTTTGGGCAGGAGTGCACGCAGGCGCGCGATCTCGGTTTCGACGGCAAGACGTTGATCCATCCGGGTCAGATCGAGGCCTGCAACGCCATCTTCACCCCGCCCGAGGAGGAAGTCGCCCATGCCCGCAAGATCATCGCCGCATTCGAGCGTCCGGAGAACGCCTCGCGCGGCGCGATCTCGCTCGACGGTCAGATGGTGGAGCGGCTGCATGCCGATATGGCCAGGCGCACGATCGCGATGGCGGACCAGATCGCGGCGCTGGCGACTTGATTCATGTCGTCCCGGCCTTGAGCCGGGACCCACAACCACAGACGTCAGTAACTGCGCGAAAGCCGTTGGACAGCCATGCCAAATCGAGAGGCCGCCGCGGCGTATGGGTCCCTGAGCCTGCCATCGGGCCGGCGATAGCCGGACCCGTTGGTTCGCCGGGACGACGAGATCAAGCAAACCGCTCCGCCGCCCATGCATGAAGGCTGCCCGGAACGGGAGCCATGTTGCCGCGTCCCTTCGGTGAGATGTGGAATCCGAAGATGTCGGGATCGCCGACCAGCGCGGAAAAATCCTGCGGCTCGAAGAACAGCTTCGGATCGGCATGTACTGCGTAAAAGGTCTTCTTCGGCAGCGCGTAGCGCAGTTCGTCGGCGCGGCGGGCGAGCGCGGTCAGCGCCGCCGGACCATAGATCGCGACGCGAACATCCGAGAGGCGGTCGGAGCCGCGAAATTTGCGAAGGGCGAATGTCACGCGGTGGCGCAGCGCCAGCCAGTCCGGCGTCAACTCGTCCTGTTGCATCAGGGAAGCGAATGCCGCGACGATCGGATCGCCTGGCGGCAGATAGAGCACGGAATTGCCGAGTTGCCGCGGCCGCTCCCAGGCGAAATAGGGTTTTGCCGGATCGATCTCGACCGGCTTGAGCAACAGCACATCCGCGTCGAGCCAAAGGCCCGCGTTCTCGGCCATCAGCCGCATCCGGAAGAAGTCCGAGAATTGCAGCGTGGTCCAGTCGCGCCAGACGCCATCGGGGCCTGTCGGGCGCAGTCGTTCGGCAAAGCTACGCGGCAGGATCGCTTCGGCCTCGGAATTGCCGACGCCGTCAGGCAATTGCGCGAGCGGCTCAAAACTGTAGACGGTGACCTTATGACCAGCCGCGACCTGCGACCTCAGGCATAGAAGTCGGAGCGCATCAAGCGGGCCATGCCAGAAGGTGACGATTTCCGGTCGCAAAGTGCTGCGATCAAGCCCAGGCGCGCGCGGTCTTCGCCTTGGCCTCGTAGGAATCGATCGAGGCCTTCTTCTCCATGGTGAGGCCGATATCGTCGAGCCCGTTCATCAGGCAGTGCTTGCGGAACGCATCGATCTCGAATTTCACCGTGCCACCGTCCGGCCCACGGATTTCCTGATTGGCAAGATCGATGGTCAGCGTCGCATTGGCGCCGCGCTCGGCATCGTCAAACAGTTTATCGAGGTCGTCCTGGGTGACGCGGATGGGCAGAATGCCGTTCTTGAAACAGTTGTTGTAGAAGATGTCGCCGAACGAGGTCGAGATCACGCAGCGAATGCCGAAATCGAGCAGCGCCCATGGCGCGTGTTCGCGGCTGGAACCGCAGCCGAAATTATCGCCGGCGACCAGCACCTTGGCGTTGCGATAGGCCGGCTTGTTGAGGATGAAATCCGGGTTCTCGCTGCCGTCGTCCTTGTAGCGCTGTTCCGAGAACAGCCCCTTGCCGAGGCCGGTGCGCTTGATGGTCTTCAGATACTGCTTGGGGATGATCATGTCGGTATCGACATTGATGATCTTCAGCGGCGCCGCGACGCCTTCCAGCGTGGTGAACTTGTCCATCGATCGCACTTCTCGGTTGGTATTGAAGAAAGCCGTTTCAACCGTGGTTTATCGCGAATGCTGCCGGGATTAAAGGCCAGATTGCGCAATGCTAATCTGCGGCGGCCTCGATCGCTTCCATATCGGCGTCCGAGAGGCCGAAATGATGGCCGATCTCGTGAATCAGCACGTGGCGGACGATATGGCCGAGTGTTTCGTCATGCTCGGCCCAGTAATCCAGGATCGGCCGGCGGTAGAGCCAGATCATGTTGGGCAGCCGCGCTATGTCGCCTTCACTGCGAAACGGCAGGCCCACGCCATGGAACAGGCCGAGCAGATCGAATTCGCTTTCCGCGCCCATCTCGTTGAGAACGTCCTCGGTCGGAAAATCGTCAACGCGAATGATCACGCCCTCGCAAAGGTGGCGGAAGGTCTTTGGCAGGCGCGCGAAGACCTCGTGCGCCATGGCTTCCATCTCGGCGAGCGACGGCGCTTTGGCTGATGTCCACATCGCGCTTCTTTAGCGCGGGTGCGGCGGCGGTGCCTACCGGAAATCGGCCGGGCCCACAGTTGACGTTGTCGCGGCAATCGGAGACCGTAGGGCCGACAACGGGTTTGGATGGGCGTCAGCATGCGGATCGGAACAGCAGCACTATCGATGGCTTTCGCGGGTGTTTTTTTGCTGCTCGCGGACGCCCAGGCGCAGACCGCGCCGCACGGGATGCGGACGGCGCAGGCGTCGCCCGCCGATGAGCTCTTCACGCAGCCTCCGGTTCGACGGCCGCCGAGGCGGCTTCGCATCTATCCCCGCTACCGGGCGGAGCCCGACGGCGTCTATCCGCGGTATTTTCCCGGCCCGAACGCCGTGCGGGTGTGCAACGCAACCTATGTGCAGGAATTCCGGCCAAGCGGCACAGTGCTGGTGCCTCGCATGAGCTGCACCTGGCGCCGCGGGTAGGGTTGTGGATACCGGTTCGCGTAACCCCTCTGGCCCCGCCCGTGTTCGGCATGATCCACTCGATGAGTGCGGCTCGTCGAGGGGAAAGATTCGGGGACGCCATTCCTTCGATGCGGCGAGCCAGCGCGTGCGCAAATGGAAACCATCATGTTGCACTTCACTGCGCTTGAACGGGCTGTCCTGGAGGACATTTGCAGGCAACAGGCCGATGAGCGAGGGGTCCTTGAAAGCCAACTCGCGACCGCGACGGTGACCCGTCGCGAGAATATCGGAGAAGGGTTTTTCACCTGTTTCGCCGTGGATCGAAACGGCCCACCCCTTACGAGCCGCTGGCGCGTCGTGGGAAACGTCGCCGCGGCAATCGTGGGCTTCGAGAGGCCGCTCCTCCTTGCGCTGTTCAGGGATAAGGACGGCTACGTCCAGATGCTTGAGGCGACGGCTGCGGGGGACAGCACGGTCGGGATCGATTTCTCGGCTGTTCAATTCAAACTCAATCCGACCTACTAAAGGGAAATTTTCGCCACCCTGCTAAGGGCCCCGGCCGGCTCGGCGCCTTCGTGCAGCGCCGATTAACCCGGCGCCGACCAAGAGCGCCGACGTACCGTACACGAGGATCGCCATGACCAGCTGCGTGATAGGGCTGGCGGTGCCGGGTCCTGTCCCCGGACCTTGGGAGGCGAGCGCCGCATTGGCGCAGAGTATGGCTGCGGCCGGCATAAGCGAGAGCGCGAGAGGCGATTTCCAATCCCATTTTCTTTGTGACGCCATGACCATCTCCTGTGTGAGTTAGCAGAAGATACGGATCGCAGCCTACGCCGGTTTTGGTGTCGCGTGAAATCTGTGGGGGATCGCGGAACCCAATCGCATGCCGCGCATTCGTGTCCGTGGCGCAGACAATCACCTCCAATTTAAGTCGCTCCCTCCAGCTTGCGATCTGGCACCACCATCGGTGGCATCGTTGGCGCCGTCACCGCTGGTGAGCGCGTGAATTCAACAGGCCCGCAAGTCGCGGGCCTGTTTTTGTGCCCGCCAAGTTTCGGGAATGTCGCGGCGCAATTTTTTCGCGGAGCAACCACACAGCCTGCATTCGTTCAGGATTGGGGCACGCGCATTCATGGCACGTTCAGGTTGTTTTTCCTAAGGTTAAATTGGGAGCGATCACACATTGAAAAGTAACGAGGACAGGCCGCTGCGCGGCCTTCGCTGTCCGTTGCCTGCAACCAGGGGGACTTCACACATGTCGAACATTCCACTTTTCGGGCGCGGCGTCGTGGGCCTTGCGGCCGCGGCGCTCTTGACCCTCTCGGTCACCACCAGCGAGCGCGCGCAAGCGCTTTCGCTGATCAATCCAGGTGCGGCGGCCACGGCCAAAGTCGCCGCCGACGGGATGACGACGGAAGTCCGCGGCGGGCATGGTGGCGGCCACGGTGGTGGACACGGCGGCGGCCACGGAGGTGGGCACGGTTTGGGCGGGAGCGGCGTCCGCAGCGGCGCGGCCATTCATAGCGGCGCGTTCCGCACCGGCGCGGTGTCCACCGGCGGTGGCGTTCGCTCTGCCAGTTTCCGCCATGGCGGCCATCGGTTCCACCACCGGCACCACTTCAGGCGCTTCTTCGCTGGCGGCTACTACGATTACCCGTACTACGATTATCCCTATTACGCGTATCCCGGCTGCCGCATCGTCGTGACCGATTATGGCCCGCGCCGTGTCTGCAACACCCGCCACTGGCGCCACCACCACTACCGGCGGCATCATCACCGCCGGCATCATCGCGTCTACCGTTGAGGTTCGAGAAGGTAGATGAGATGAATCAGGCGCCCGCAAGGGCGCCTGATTTTTATCGAAGGGTTTGTTTGCGCGACGGGGGCTGTGGCCGTCCTGGTTCTCGACGCAAATTGGTCGACCCACGGATCAAGTCCGAGGGCATGCTTTGCCAAAGCGCTAACCCCAATTTTTGAATTTCCAGTTCTTAAGCTTCCACGGCGTGAGTGTCTCCAGCCGCCATTGCAGCCACCGGTCCGGTGGCCAATGGCTGAGACGTGACGTCTCCTTGACCGCGCGTTGGACGACGCGCGGCATGACCCGGCGCCGCTTCTGCTGCGTTGCCTCGCTGACCAGATCGACGAATTCGGGCTTGTTGGCCATGGCTGGCTCCCTTGCGAAAGGCGCGCGCTTTCTTGCGCGGGCAAGTCTGCCCGCAACTGCTTAACGACTTCCTTCGCCGGGGGCTCGATTTTGAAGGGAAGGCCGCTATGCCTGCCGCCATTCCCTGATATCGACAAAGTGCCCGGCGATCGCCGCCGCCGCTGCCATGGCCGGCGACACCAGATGGGTGCGGCCCTTAAAGCCCTGGCGGCCCTCGAAATTGCGGTTCGAGGTCGAGGCGCAGCGCTCTTCGGGGTTGAGCTTGTCGGGATTCATCGCCAGACACATTGAGCAGCCCGGCTCGCGCCAGTCGAATCCGGCCTTGATGAAGATCTTGTCGAGGCCTTCGGCTTCCGCCTGTTCCTTCACCAGCCCCGAGCCCGGCACGATCATCGCATTGACATGCGCGTTGACCGTCTTGCCCTCGGCGATTTTCGCCGCGGCGCGTAAATCCTCAATCCGGCCGTTGGTGCAGGAGCCGATGAAGACGCGGTCGAGCTTGATGTCGGTGATTTTGGTTCCTGCCGTCAGGCCCATGTATTTCAGCGCACGATGTTTTGACAACCGCTTGGCTTCGTCCTCGATTTTATCGGGATCTGGCACCATGCCAGTGATCGCTACCACGTCCTCGGGCGAGGTGCCCCAGGTCACGATCGGCGGCAGTTTGGCCGCATCGAGCCTGATCTCGTGATCGAAATGTGCGCCCTCATCGCTTCGCAAGCTTTCCCAATAGCGCATGGCCGCGTCCCATTGCTCGCCCTTCGGCGATTTCGGGCGGCCCTTCAAAAATTCAAAGGCTTTCTCATCCGGCGCGACCAGCCCGGCGCGGGCGCCGCCCTCGACCGACATGTTGCAGACCGTCATGCGGCCTTCCATGCTGAGCGCACGGATCGCGTCGCCGGCATATTCCAGCACATAGCCGGTACCGCCGGCGGTGCCGATCTCGCCGATGATCGCGAGGATGACATCCTTGCCGGTGACGCCGTCGGGCAATTTGCCGTCGACGACGGCGCGCATGTTCTTGGCCTTCTTCTGGATCAGGGTTTGCGTCGCCAGCACATGCTCGACCTCGGAGGTGCCGATGCCATGCGCCAGCGCGCCGAACGCGCCGTGGGTGGAGGTGTGGCTGTCGCCGCAGACGATGGTGGTGCCGGGCAGCGTGAAGCCCTGCTCGGGACCGATGACATGGACGATACCCTGGCGCCGGTCGAACTCGTTGTAATATTCGATGCCGAATTCCTTCGCGTTCTCGGCCATCACCCGTATCTGCTCGGTGCTTTCCGGGTCGGGGTTGGGCTTGGAGCGGTCGGAGGTCGGAATGTTGTGATCGACCACGGCCAGCGTCTTTTCGGGCGCGCGGACCTTTCGCTTCGCCGCGCGCAGGCCTTCAAAGGCCTGCGGTGAAGTCACTTCGTGGACGAGATGGCGGTCGATATAGAGCAGGCAGGTGCCGTCATCGGCTTCATGAACCAGATGATCGTTCCAGATCTTGTCGTAAAGCGTGGTTGGTTTTTTGTCAGACATGGTGTCAGGCCTTGAGATTGAAATTGAATCCGAAACTGCAATCGCACGCGCAATGCGGCGCGCCGGGCGTCAGGCCGCAAGAGCGGCCGTCGTCAACCGACCGAAGAAGCGCCATGGCAAACGACTGCGGTCGTCGAGGACGACACGAGACGCGATGGTTTGGCGATCCGGGGACATACGAACTTTATAGCACATGCCTAATCGGGCGCGATGCGTTTATTTCCGACGTCATTCCGGGGCGATGCAACGCATCGAACCCGGAATCTCGAGATTCCCCGATGCGCAATTGCGCATCTGAGGTCTGGTGCTAACGCACCATCCCGGAATGACCGAGGAGAATGAGCGGCACGCCTCAAACAAAAAAGCGCGGGGCAAACCCCGCGCTCTTCGTCAAACTCAATGCGCCGGGGATTACTCGCCGACAGCCGCCGCCCGCTCGGACTTCTCGACGATGCGGGCCGACTTGCCGCGCAGATTGCGCAGGTAATACAGCTTGGCGCGGCGCACCTTGCCGCGGCGCACCACCTTGATCGAGTCGATCATCGGCGACATCACCGGGAATACGCGTTCGACGCCTTCACCGTAGGAGATCTTGCGCACCGTAAAACTCTCGTTGAGCCCGCCGCCGGAGCGGCCGATGCAGACGCCTTCATAGGCCTGCACCCGCGAGCGGTCGCCTTCGACCACCTTGACGTTGACGATCACGGTGTCGCCGGGTCCGAATTCCGGAATCTCTTTGCCGGCGGACAATTTTTCGAATTGCTCTTTTTCGAGCTGTTGAATGAGA
>DASQOU010000310.1:0-10503 GCA_035644295.1 Bradyrhizobium sp. | reverse complement strand
GGAATCCATAACCACCAATCTCAATTTGAAATACCAGGATAGAGATCAACCCAGCCCGGATTCTGCTCTTCGATCAAACGTATCTTCCAGTCACGCCGCCACTTCTTGAGCTCCTTCTCGCGCGCGATGGCGGTAATGGCGTCGTCGTAAATTTCAAGCCAGACCAGCTTGTGGACGCCATATCGCGCCGTGAATCCGCCGGTTGCTTTGATCCGATGTTCGTATCCGCGGCGCACGATGTTGTTCGTCACACCAAGATAAAGTGTGCCGTGCTTCTTGCTCGCGAGAAGATAAACGTAATAAGCGATCGCTGACAGCGGTGGTTAGGGATTCTCGGCTCGCGACTGCGTTCACCCCGGAATGACGAAGGACATTACTTCCGGCGAAGCAAAATCTCAAGCTACGCGCGCGCAGGCTCTTCTCTCGAGCCTCCAATTGGTGAGCTCAGGGGTTAGGAAGATTTCGGGCGTCTTGTTTCCGAGCCACTTGCTCAAAATTGCCGGATCGTTCCGGTGATCGGCAACGCAAAGCTCGGCAATTGACCGCTGCATGACCTGGCAAGCGGAGATAGCATCGCCCGGCGTTGCGTCACGTATCACCAATTTCACAAATCAACCCCTTGTCATTCCGTGACGCGCCAATTGGCGCGCGCCCGGAATCGATGACCACCAAATGTCAATATAAAATGCGGTGATAGACATCAAGGCCATCGCAGGCATCGGTGGTTATGGATTCCGGGCTCGATGCTTCGCATCGCCCCGGAATGACGGGCACAATTATAATACGCGGCCATCTAACCAATAGCCGCCCGTCCCCTCACTCCACCCGAGTCACCACCGCGAGCCGCTTGATGCCCTGGTTGCGATAGGCATTGAGGAAGGCGTTGTAGTCCTTGAAGGACACGCAGCCGTTGGAGTCACCGTTCGGGCCGAGCATGTAGGAATGCGCGAGCAGGCCGGAGCGGCCGTAGATCGCGTCCTCGCCGCCGATCGGGGTCATCCGCAACGCCGGCACGCCGTGAAACAGCGCCTCGCGCGGCTTCAGTTCGTAGATATGCGGCGGTGTCACGCCGCGCATTCGGATATTCGCAGAGCTGGGATCATCAAGCTTGGCGCCAAGTCCGGAATGCGCTTCAAGTTTGGTGCCATCGGGCAGGTAAACCATGTGCGCGGAGATATCGTAGACCGCGGTCGAGCGATCGTAGGGCGCAGATCCGCCCAGCGCCGGATTCGGGCTTGTCCCGAAGCCACCACCGAGGCTGCCGGTCGCGCTGGCATCGGCGGATGCGTAGGCCAACAGCGACCCATGCGACGGTTGCTTGCCCCAGAGTTTTTCAAAAATCGATTGTTTCTCGCTTGAGCCGATCGACATCACGGCCGTCTTGGCGCGTTGCGCCATGTCGCGGAGCGTCGCCCCCGGCGTCTTCGCCGGCTGGGGCTCGCTGGAATGCGGCGCGATCGCGGCCAACTGAACCCGCGCCGAATCCCTGGGCTTGGGGACTTCCGCGAGCTTCGCGGTTTCGGGTGGTGCCTTTGGCGCTTCCGCAAGCTTTGACGTTTCCGGCTGCGGGGCCGCCGCCACGCCCTGTGCGGCTGCGGCCGAGAACCGATCAACGAACGACAAACTTGATGGGACCGTTGCGGGCGCGGAAATCAATGGCGGCGGTTCGGGCTGAGCCGCGCGTGTGGGGTCGACGGCCGGCACGCGGCGGATCGCAACACTCGCCCACCGCCGGTTCACAGGCTCATCGAATCCGGTACCGCCGAGCTGCGGATAGGGGCCGGCCGCGAAAATATTGGCATACACCGTCCAGGCGCAACCGAGCACAAGACCGGTGACCGCCGCGCCGGCAAGAACACTCTGGGAGATGGCGTTCCGGGCTGATCTTCTGGGTTTGGGTGCCGCGAAACTATAACACGCAACTCTACTGGTACTCATCCGCCCTGCATCCAGACTGCTTCCACCTTGTTCCCCCTGCAGCCGGCCTTCGATGCGGTGCATTCCTCAAGCACATTCGAAGGCCGGGCTGCGCGCGATGATCCGCCGGAATTCCGGCGGACCATTTGGCAGAGGCGCAGAGCGTCATTAAGGCGACTTTTAGTTAAATGCGGATTAAGTGCGGGCCGTTGTTGGGCAGTCCCATTTTGATACGAATTTGCGCGAGCCCCTCTCGTTTTTTTTACGGAATGAGTCGCGCGGTACCCTGGCTTTCGTTCTTGACGCGTCTTCCTTACGCGAACCGATACCACCCCGGATCGAGCCCGAGGGCGTGCTTGGCTCGAAAGCGCTCTAATAATTCAGCTTCGGATGCCAAACTGTTCCCCGCCCCTCCGGCGTGGTGTCGAGGATGGTCCAGATCGGCATCAGATCCGGCGCGCCGCGCGGATCCTGTCCAGGATCGGCGGAGGCGCCGTTCATCTCGCCGCCCCAAAAATGCCGAATTGTGCCGCCATTGCGCGTGAACACATTGAACGCCGCGTCGTCACCGCCGTTTTCGGCCAGTCCATGATAATCGCGGCTGAACTCGGAGGAGATGTCCTGATAGAGCGGCAGATGGCGCCAGCCGCGCTCGCGCTTGAACGCGACAAGCCGTTCGATCGGCGACCGTGCCACCACGGCTCGCGTCGGTGGATTTTGGACGACCCTGATGGAAGACGTTCGGGCGGCGTTAGTCCGACAGAAGGGCGGAGATTTTTTGTCCGCCGCGGGCGAGCTTCGTGTCCCGGGCGCGATGCAGCGCGCAGCGGTGCGTCGCTGAACCGGGACCTACCACAGACTATTAAGCAACTGGGCCCCGGATGCGGCGCACCGCGAGAGGCGCTGCGCCGCATCCGGGACACACATCTTCGATTCCCCTATTGCAATTCCGGCGGCGGGGAATTGTCGAGCACCGCGCCTTTGGCGCCTTCGAGCAGGTCAAGGCCGTAGTCTTCGATCGTGAGCGGCCCGCGCATCCGCTTGAGCTCCGCAACGCGCTCGACCTGCGCGAACGTCTCCTTCACATAGGGCAGAGCGGCGGGACGCACTTCGTCAACAAATAACAGCTTGCCGGACAATAGCGCCGGATCGGGCTTGGGCATGTTAACCCAGCGGATACGCTGCGTCGGCTGCACCACGCAGGTACCCTTCGGCAGATAGAAGGCAAGCCAGCTGGTGGTGCCGTAATCCGGCGCCAGCACGCACGTCGCGCCGGTTTGGACGCGAACCGCCTCAATTTGGGCGGCGAGCTCGGGCCAGCCGACGCCGACGCTGCGAACCGTCGCATCACGTCGGAATCCTGTCAGCACACCGGTGTTGGCTTGCACGATCAGAAGCGCAAACATCACGATGCCCACGGGCGAAGCCCAACGCAGGCAAAAATCAACGACGCGCTGCGCGCGCCCTTTCCATTGCGTCAGGTGCGCGGCCACAGCGGCGGCAATCGCGAATGCCGGATAGATAGGCGCGAACCAGTTGGCCTCGACACGGGCGTGCAGCGAGTGCCAGATGAAATAGAGCGCGATGGTCCAGAACGTCGCGTTGATCAGCGTACGCGCGGCCGCCGCGCCGCCATCGCGCCTGAGCAGCGCGTAGAGTCCCATCGCACCAAGAACAAAGACAAGCGGCGTTGCGAACGCGATCTGGGTCGGGATCAGTTCGCCGATGAATGACGGTTTAAATTGCTCGACCCGTGACCGGCCGATCTGCTTGATGAAGGACACCCACTCGTGATCGGCATTCCAGAGAATGACCGGAGAAAATATGGCAAGCGCGACGATCCCGCCGAGATACGGCCATGGTGAGACCAGCCAGTGGCGCAGCCTGGGGACACTGACCAGCCAGATCAGAATCGCTGGGCCTAAGAGCAGCGCGGTGTATTTCGACAATAGCGCCACGCCGACGGCGACGCCGACCGCGAGCCACCACGCGCCGCGTCCGGTCTCCAGCACCTTGGCGAGAAAAAACAGGACAAAGCTCGAGGTTACCAGCAACGGCGAATCCGGCGTCACGATCAGGGTGCCAACCGCCGCCATCAGGGTAACGTTGAGCAGGATGGTCGCGGTCGCCGCCACGCGCTGGCCGCCGAACAGGATCGCAGCCGTGCGGTACAACGCAAAGCTCATCGGCAGCGCGAGCAAAATCGACACCAACCGCACGCCCAATTCGGTGTCGCCGGCGATCATGGTGCCGAGGCGGATCAGGACGGCGACGCCGGGCGGGTGATCGTAGTAGCCGAACGCGAGATGCTTCGACCACATCCAGTAATAGGCTTCGTCGAAAGTCAGCGGCGTCCAGGCGGCGCCGACGAACCGCAAGGCTAGCAGCGCCATCAATGTAAGCGAGGTGTTGCGGGCAAGCCGAGCCTCGTCCGGACTCATCGGGAGTTCATCGCTTGCGCCAGACGAACAGTCCGGACATCGCGTAGTTCCAGACCACTCCCATCAACGCGCCGGCCGCGCCCGCCAGCCACCAGATCGGCTCCTGGTCGTAGACCGAGAACGCCACGCCGACATTGGCAAAGAGGCCGACGCTGCAGACGAGATAAAACAACAACAGGCCGCGCAGGATCGCAAAGCCTTTCAGCCGCTGGTCGCGATAGGTGAGAAAATTGTTGAGGATGAAATTGCTGGTCATGGCCGAGACCGCGCCGCAGGCCTGCGCTTCCGGAAACAGCAAATCGAACGCTTCGAGCGCGATATAAAGGGCCACGAGATGCACGACGAGGCCGATCGATCCGACCATCGCAAACAACAGGAAGCGCAGCGACACAATGTCATTGGTCAGCTTCGCCAGCACCAGCCCCAGGAAATCCAGCGCCACCATGGAATCGAGCTTGCTCTCGCCATGCAGCCGCGAGCCGAAGGCGTAGGGAATTTCCTTGACCCGCAGACTGCCACGGGCGGTGGCGACGATGTCGAGCAGTATCTTGAAGCCTTGCGTGGACAATTGCGGCGCCAATTGCTCGAAGCGATCCCTGCGGATCATGAAGAAGCCGCTCATAGGATCGGCGATCTTGACCCGCAGCACGCGTTTAGCGACCTCGGTCGCGAGCGCGCTCGCCCCCGCCCGCTGACGATTAAAACTATCGGCGCTGCCGCCCTCGACGTAGCGGCTGCCAACCACGAGGTCGAACTCACCGCCCTGCAGCAGCGCCAGCATTTTCGATAGCTGAGTCTCATCATGCTGCAGGTCGGCGTCGATGACGGCGGCGAAAGGCGCGCTCGATGCCAGGATGCCCTCGATGCAGGCCCCCGAGAGGCCGCGCCGCCCGATCCGCCGGATGCAACGCACCCGGCCATCCTCGCGCGCCAGTGCCCGCACGACTTCCCAGGTACCGTCCGGGGAGTTGTCGTCGACGAAAATCACTTCAAAGGCAACGCCGGCAAGCGCGGACTCCAGCCGCCGAAACAGCGTGGTGACGTTATCGCGCTCGTTGAAGGTGGGAACGACGACCGAAAGCTGAGGCCAACCAGCGGCCTGCGGCGGATTCACGGGCCGGGGTTGGATGGCGTCATTCATACGCCAGCGTATATCTGATCCGCTCTGGGGATGCCAAGGCACCGGGCTAAAACAGCGGTGCGGAAGGGTAAAAAAACGGCCAAAGCAGGGTTAAAAATGCCAACGACCACGAACAGAAGGCGCGCGTACATCCGGCGCAGCCGAGCTATTCAGTGGTCGTCCCAGCGCCGGAGCTATGAAGCATCAACGTCGCCGTTAGCGACGAGATAGGGACGGCTTGGCGTTTTCGCAAGGGGTAAGCGTCCAGCATGTTTAACGGGCAAACTGAATCAGTAGACATCAACCGCCCCGAGGCTGCGGCATGTCTGGCGAGGGTGTCCGGATTATCTGCGACGGCTCGCACCGACCATCGGCAATTCGAGATAGCTACCGGCCCGCCGCGATATGTCTGATGAACGCCGTCACGATATCCTTCTGCGCCAATGCAATGGCGTCGTTGGCCGTCGTCATATGGGATCCCACATCGGCGTCCGGGAACTGCAGCGACAGGTAACTCACCAGCATCACCCGGAAATTCTGCCTCTCGGAAGGACAGACGTTCGCGATAAGAGACGTGAAATCCTGTCCCGACATGGTTTTGTTGCCATCTCGCCCATACTCGCGAGCGAGGCAATTCCAGTAAGTGTCCCTGCCCGCCACCGCCTGACGATGCGCATCCTCGACCTCGGCGGCCACTGCGGCTGAAGTGACCATCGCCAAAGCCGCCGCAAGAAGCGCTCGCATCTCTTTCTCCCTTTTTAGCAATGATAGCTTGAACGGCCGACCGAGTTAAGGCCGAGAGCCTTATCGCTCATCCCGGCGAACTGGCCAATCACGATTGGTTTGATTAGGCTCGGCCCGACATGCCTCCTCCCAGCGAGCCTCTCCAATGACCAAGAGCCCCGCCCCCAAACCCGCTTTGAAGCAATCCGGCCATATCTACATTGGCGTCGGCGGCTGGACCTTCGAGCCATGGCGCGGGGTGTTTTATCCCGAGAAACTCGTGCAGGCGAAGGAGCTTCAATACGCGGCCTCGAAGCTGACCTCGATCGAGATCAACGGAACTTACTACGGCTCGCAGAAGCCGGAGAGCTTTCGCAAATGGGCGCGCGAGGTGCCCGACGGCTTCGTGTTCTCGGTGAAGGGCCCGCGCTTTGCCACCAACCGCCGCGTGCTGGCGGAGGCCGGCGATTCCATCAAACGGTTTTACGATTCCGGCGTGCTGGAACTGGGCGACCGCCTGGGTCCGGTGCTCTGGCAGTTCGCGCCGACCAAGAAATTCGACGAAGCGGATTTCGGCAAGTTTCTGGAGCTGTTGCCGCGCAGCCTCGAGGGCCGCAGCTTGCGCCACGTGGTCGAGGTACGGAACGACAGTTTTGGCACGCCCGGTTTCATCGCGCTGTTGCGACGGTTCGAAACGCCAGTCGTGTTCGCCGAGCACGGCAAGTACCCAGCGATCGCCGACGTCGTCAGCGATTTCGTCTACGCGCGGTTACAGAAGGGCAATGACGAAATCAAGACCTGCTATCCGCCGAAAGCGCTCGATGCCTGGGCAAAGCGGCTGCAACTGTGGGCCGATGGCAGCGAACCGGACGACCTGCCGCGTGTTGATACCACAAAGCCGAAGAAAGTCCCGCGCGACGTCTTCGCCTATGTGATCCACGAGGGCAAGGTGCGCGCGCCGGCGGGCGCGATGGAGTTAATAGCGCGCGTGGCTTAGTCGGGATATAAATGGCGAAATCCAAAAAGCTCTTCACCATCGGCTATGAGCAGACGCCGGCCAAAGCGGTGCTCGACGAGCTGGAGCAGGCGGGCGTGAAGCTGCTCGTAGATGTGCGTGCGGTTGCCGCCTCGCGTCGTCCCGGCTTTTCCAAGAACCAGCTCGCGACTGGCCTCGACGAGCGGGGCATTTCATATCTGCATCTGCGCGGCCTCGGCACGCCGAAAGAGGGCCGCGAGGCCGCGCGGAGCGGAAAGTTCGACGCGCTTCACAAGATCTATGCGAGGCATCTGAAGACATCGCAGGCGAAAGAAGAACTCGACGAGCTGTCGGCGCTGGTCCAAAAATCCGGCCCGATCTGCATCCTCTGCTACGAGCGCGACCACCGGCAATGTCACCGGCAATGGATCGCCGAGATCATCGAAGACCGCGACGGGGTGAGGATCGAGAATCTGGTTGCGAAGCAGCTGTGAGCATCAAGCCGGGGGCGATGCCAACGATTCCGGTCTAAAGTCTTGCCGATGGTTGCTCGACGCTAGCTGTGAAACTTCAGCCCGTCAACGATCTTGTCGATCACCTTGCGCTCGGCGCGCATGGCAATGCCGACCAGATTGAGCTCGGCGCGGATCACCGCCCTCACCGTCTCGCGGTTGGCGGCGTCATGCGTCGTCTTGAACATCTCCTCGGTGTAGATCGCAGGCGTCACGTTTCGCGCCAGCGCCCGCTCCAGCGCGCGGGTCAGCGCCGCGCGGTCGGCGGCATAGATCAGAATGGGCTGACCGATCAACGGCATGTAACGCGTACCTGAACCATCAGAATAGGGTTCGCCGATACATTCGGGAAACCCCGCGGCGATGCCGCTACTGAGAAACGCCGCGACGTTGAGCTTCTGCCACGCTTCAAGGTCGGTCCGGATCACGACCGCGATCTTGGTGTCGAATTGCATGATCTGCTTTTCCACCGTCATTTTGGGATGGTCTCACCGGGTCCGCGCTAGCGCGGCCCGATGACAGGCTCCGGACCAGACCTCAGATGCGCAGTGCAGCATCGGGGAATGTCGAGGTTATAATACCGGGATTCTCCGATGTGCAATTGCACATCGAAGTTCGCGCTAACGCAGCGCCCCGGAATGACGGTTGTTGACCTCTACCCCTTGGCGTCGCAGGCCCAGGCGCGGATCACGCATTCCTTGCCACCGAACTCGTAGCATTTGCGCGTCGCGGTGTTGAGCGAGCTCGATATCCGCGGCTTGACCGCGTAGCCGTGGGCGCCACAGGGATTGGCCATGTCGACTGCGAACGCGGCACAAGCGCGCTTCATGGTCACTGTGGTGGGGCAGTCGCCCTTGCATTGCTTGCGCGCCGCCGCGAGCGCGTCGGCTTCGCCGGCGTAATCGAAGGCCTGGCCGTAGGCGCCGCATTTGCCGATGGCGAAGGCGCCGGCGGCAAGTGATTCCGTTGCGAATCGCGATCCGGCGACTGTCAAAGTCAGAACAAAGAAAAACATCGCGCAACGTTGCGCACTGGTAGAAGATTTCAAAAGCCCCTCCCCCGAGGTCATCCAGGCGCGCGAACCTAACTCAGGGGACGTTTCCACTTAGTGAACGGCGTGCGCCTTTGCGCTCTACAATCTAGCCGCGCCGCGCGGCCTCTAGCGCCTGGGGTGTGTCGATATCGAGAAACGCGCCAAAGCCTTCGACCTGGACTTCCGCCACCGCTTCGCTGTGCTTGGCAATCAAATGGCGGGCGCCGATATCGCCGTCGAGCGTCATCAATTCGTTGAAGAAGCGGCGCGACCACAGCACCGGATTGCCGCGCCTGTTATCGCTGACGGGGACCGCGATCAAATTGCCACGATCGGGCGCAAAGGCTTCGATCAAATGGTTGATCAGGGGTGCCGAGATCATCGGCATGTCGCCAAGACAAATCACCACGCCATCGGCGTCGTCGGGAATTGCCGCAACGCCCGCCTTCACGGAGCTCGCGAGCCCTTGTGCGAAATCTGCGTTGCGGACGAATTTCACATCGAGGCCGGCCAACGCCTTCTCGACCAGTTCAGCCTGATGGCCGGTGACGACAATGACATCCCTGGCTTTCGAGGCCCGCGCCTGCTCGGTCACAAGCCGGACCAGCGGCTTGCCGCCGAGTTCGGCGAGAAGCTTGTTGGGCCCACCCATCCGGGTCGAACGACCGGCGGCGAGAATGATCGCGGCGACATGACGGTTGCTGTCGGGTTTAAGACTTTCACGCGGCTGCGGCCGGGTCACGATTTCCATCAACAGACCGCCAACGCCCATGCCTGTGAGTTCGGCGCGGGTGACCTTGAGGCCGGCCAACAGGCGCATCAGCACCCAATCAAAACCGTTTTCCACCGGCGAGCGGGCGCAACCGGGCGCGCCGAGCACCGGCACGCCGCCGGCATTGCCGATCAAAAGCAAATTGCCGGGATCGACCGGCATGCCGAAATGTTCGATGGCGCCGCCGATGCCCGAGATCGCCGCCGGAATCACATCGCGACGGTCGGCGATGGCGGAGGCGCCGAACACGATCACGAGTTCGGCGCCGAGACCGAGCAATTCCTTGATCGCAGCCTTCAGCGCGGTCTCATCGTGCGGCACGCGACGCTCGGCCATAATGGCGGCGCCGGCGGGCGCCAGCCGCTCCGCCGTCACGCGCAAGGTCTTGTCCACCACCTTGGGCGCGAGCCCAGGCAGCAGGGTCGAGATCACGCCGACGCGCTTGATCGTGTAAGGCGCAATCCGCAACGCGCCGCCCTTGGCGGCCGCAACCGCGGCATCGCGCAGCTTCGCCTCGACCCCAAACGGGATAAGTTTGACGGTCGCGACCATTTCGCCTTCGACCACCGGTTTGAAAGCGGAGAGCGTGGCAAACGTGATGGCTTCGTCGACGCCGTTGATGCGGTCGACCGTGGCGCGGTCCACCACCAGCACGCCGGGACGGCCTGCGAACAGATTGGCGCGGCCTGTGAAGGCGCGCTCGACATTGATGCCGTCGCCAGCGACGGCCCGCGCGATGCTGGAGGCGGCGGCGTCCTCGGAAACGTCGCCTTCCTCGAGCCGTACCACGACGATTTCCTTGACGCCGGCGCGGGTCAACGCATCGACTTCGGCCGGGCCGACAGTGGTGCCCTTCTTGAGCACCAGCGGACCTTGACGGAGGGTGTGAACGGTGACGCCACCGATCGCGTCCGCCGGACTGGCAGGACCGAATTTCATGCCGCGGCTTCTTTTTCTTTCGGCAACCGCAACTGCGCGGTGATCTCGGCCATGATGGCCACCGCGATCT
>DASQOU010000309.1:0-2859 GCA_035644295.1 Bradyrhizobium sp. | reverse complement strand
TAAGCCGGTCAAATCAGCGACTACGAACTGGTTGCCGCCACTGGGATGCCAATCGTCTTTCAGTTTAACATCAGAAAATTTTACACGGACGTCCAAAGTTCCGACGTGATACATCCGAACAACGTAATCATATTTGTCTTTTCCACTAAGAAATGAGTGGGCATGAACATAGGACGCACCAACCCACTCCCTGCCATTTGACGCACCAAAAGCAAGCCAGATATTTGGATGTGGCTTCTGGCTCATTATTGCATTAGAAAGTGTATCGACTCCAGGGCTTGTCGGAAGATTGCTCTCGACAATTTGGCACCCGAGCCACTTCACAAAAAACAAATGCACATTGAGCATCTGCTTGGCGGTGTCATGGCGAAACACCCGATTGGCTCGGACAGTATTGCCTAGTTTGAGCGCGGGTTTCCTCGCGCGGAGGGCGTCTGATAATATTTCCCACGCGCGGTCGTGGGATTGTGTTCTAGCGCTGTTGCATCGTAATTGCTCACCCTGCTGAGTTTGGGATGGCGGGTTTTGGATTGGGGTGGGTCGGGTTGCTATTTTCGTTGGAAGCGGGCGGCGATTGCGGCATCGGCGATTTCGACGGCGAACTCGTCAGGATCGAACTCTTCGCCAATCCACTCGATCTGTTCGGCGCGTTCGGGATGCGCCGGATCGGCCAGAATGTCGAGCAGGTGCTGATAGCCCCAGGCGCCTCCGGAATCCTCTGGCGGACAGTTGCGCTTTCCGGCGACGCAGGCCGGATAGGACGTCGCCTCGATTGCCGGTGCGCGCTTTTCAATGACGACCGTATGTTCCCAGTTGTCGCCGAAGTCGTACGTGTAGGCGAAGCGGGCGAGGCCGGATTTCAGTAGGCTGTTAAGGGTCAAGCGATTTTCGTCGGCGACGTCGTCAACGGTATGGCGATCGCCGTGCTGCCGGCCGCCGATGTCGAAGGCGTGGAGATGGCAATCATGCCAGCCCATGGCGGTCTGGATCGCCTGATGCAGGTCACCCAGCGTCATCGCGCCAGGCATGAGGAGGCGGCGCCAGACGGGAGGTCGCGTGCCGCGCAGCGTCACCTTCAGGCTGACGATGCTCTCGCCGGCGCTTCTCTTCGGCTCGATGGTCTTGGCCATGATCCCCGTACCCTATCGCTCGGACGCCTCGTCATCGCCGTCTTGTGCAAGATGGCTTGCCCGACCGCAAGCGGCCTCAAGCGGCGATCGGCAGGGGCCGCTCGTCGAGGGTCAGGCGGATGGCCTGAAGGATGGGGATGCCGCGTCGTCGGGCGGTCTCGAAGACGGACCTGACGTCGGCGTAGAGCTCGGCGCCCCATTGCGAGCGGAAGCAATTGGTGATCTTGCGGTAGATGACGCAGGGGCGGAGCGCCTGTTCCGAGCCGTTGTTGGTCGGCGGCAGCACCCGGTTGGTGACAAAGACGAACAGGTTCTGCCGGAACTTCTTGATCATCCGGCGCAATTTCCGGCCCTGCAGGTTGGCCGGCTCGATTTGGAGCAGCCGGTCGAGCTTCGCTTCCAGCTTTGCGGCATAGACGGCGAGGGTGGACGTCGCGAGGCGGTCGCGGCGGCGGCCGATGGCGACGGCCTGCTTCAGCAGCAGCTTGACGCCGGGCGCAAAGCTAACGTCGCCAGCCTCGATGGCGTATTGCACATCGCGCAGCAGATGGGCAAGGCAGGCTTGGTGGCCGGTCCGCGCCCAACCCATCTGCGCGCCGAGCCGGTCCGATACCCAGAAGTCCGGGCGTGCCGCGCCAAGGAACTCGCCGACTACCGCCTTGCCGCGGCTCGGCCGGATGAGGAAGCAAGCGCTGTCGCCATGGTGAAAGACCCAGGTCCACCACGTCTTCTTGCCGACCCGCGCGCTCGTCTCGTCGGATTGCAAGGTAGTGCCGGACAACAGTCGGTCGCGGATCAGGCTCGTCTGGCGCGCGAAGGCGCCGCCGCTCGCTTCCAGCATGTTGGCCAGGGCCCCCTCGCTGATCTCCAGCCCGAGCAGGTCGGACATCAGCCGCGCCAATCGCTCGAACGGGATCGCCTGGGCAAAACGCAAGTACAGCACGAAAGCCCGCAGGTTCGGGCCGAACGGCGAACCCGGCGCCAGCCCGGCCGGTGGCGCCGCCCGGAACCGCCGCGCACAGCACGGGCAGACGCCGCCATGCAGCGTCACGCGCGTCACGTCCGGCACGATCTCAGGGATCTCGACCCGGTCATAGGCGCGAACCGTCGCTTGCATGACCGCGCTCACGTCGGCGCCACAATGCTCGCAGCGATCGGCCAGCACGTCGCGCCGTCGCGTCGGGTTTGGATGCAGAGGCCGATAGGCTCCGGCATGGGCCTTGGCCTTCGTCTTCGTCTTGTCCTCGCCGTTCGCCTTGTGCCCCTGGCTCGGCGGCGTTGACGAGTTGCCCGGTGTCTTCGGCGGCAGGTTCAGCCGCTCACGCAGAGCCGCGTTCTCCGCGATCAGCGCATCGACCCGAGCGAACAGCGCGCGGATCAGCGCATCCTTCTCGGATGACGACAGCGAGGAGAAGTCCAACGGCGGAATCATCGAATCGTAGAATCATGACCCCAGCCCTATGTCAACAAGATCTTGCGGGTCGCCTCAGCCGAACCCCTACTTTCAGTGTGTCTCAGACCGCCACCGCGTCCCAACCCACACCAGGAAGGTGAGCAATTACCAAACTGTGGAAGGCGGGGGAGCGCACCCTCATCGTCACTCAGAGACCATGGATATCCGTTCATGCTACTGCGGCGAGCGGCCTCATGCATGATGAGAATGGGGATGCTCGCATAACGATAAGACTCACCTTGTCCAATGAAGGCAAGTCGCCGGCGACCAAAATAC
>DASQOU010000308.1:0-2029 GCA_035644295.1 Bradyrhizobium sp. | reverse complement strand
CTGGGAGAGCTGGTTCGGAATATCGTCTTCGGCGTATTGCAGGTCGGTGTTGTAACCGCGCTCCTTCAGCACCTTCACGATGTTGTTGCCATCATCGATCCAGCGCGCCGAGGATTTGGTGGGCATGGCGATGCCGACAGTGGGCTTGCTTTGCGCGAGCGCGGGTTCGGCAAGTGCGATCGAACCAAGTGCGATGGTCAATAGAGCCGATTTGAACAGATTCATCTTTCACTCCCAAGGTGTTAAGCGTCAGTCGCCGCGTTGTCGCGGGTTGCTTTTGGCGCCGACAAGTGTCGGCGGATCGTCGGGCACAATCGTGGCCGACGAACAAGGCGATGATCAATCATGCGTTGCAGTTCTGCAAGCATCCTGAAAACCTCATGCGCATTGGTGCGAGGCGGCCATCATGTCGGACCGAGCCTGACGCCAGGTTCCACCGTGGCGCTCGCGCCGTTTCGCGGCCGGGTGGCGATCGCCACCAAGCTCGGCTTCAAGTTCGATCCCGAAACGGGCAAGCTGAGGCAGAGCGCGTCCGGAAGTGAAGCCTGCCCAGTCCATCGAGGCACTACGCCACCGGGCGCCGCACGCGCTGCTACCGAAGATTGAAATTGCCCTGATGACAAACCGGGTGCGCGGCTATAGCCTACCGCAAAACAAAATGCACGGGAGGATGGCATGCCAGAGGCAATGGTTGCGGCATCTCTTTCAGAAGCAACCAGCGGCGCTACGACGACGCAACAGGTCGACGTCGCGGTGGTAGGGGCCGGGTTTGCCGGCCTGTACCTTCTGCATCGGTTGCGCAAGGCCGGCTTCACGACGCTGGTGTTGGAGGAGGCCGACGACGTCGGCGGCACCTGGTACTGGAACCGATATCCCGGCGCACGCTGCGACATTCAGACCATCGACTACAGCTACACCTTCGATCCGGAGCTGGAGAGCGCGTGGAAATGGTCGGAGAAATACGCGACCCAACCCGAAATCCTGCGCTACTTTCGCTTCGTCACCGACCGCTATGATCTGCGGCGCGACGTCCGCTTTCGTACACGGATCACGGCGGCGACGTGGGATCAGGCCGCGGAACGCTGGCTGCTCACGACCAACAGTGGCGCGACTTTATCCTGCCGTTACTACATCATGGCCACCGGCTGTCTTTCCACGCCCAAACCGCCGGAGATCGATGGCGTCAAGGACTTCAAGGGCGAGGTCTATTTCACTGGCCGCTGGCCGCATGAGGAGGTCAAGCTCGCCGGCAAGCGCGTCGCGGTCATCGGCACGGGATCGTCCGGAATCCAGTCGATCCCGTTGATCGCCGAGCAGGCGGCCCATCTGACCGTTTTCCAGCGCACGCCGAACTTTGCCTTGCCCGCCCACAACGGTGCTGCGCCGGCGGATCGCGTTGCCTTGGTGGAAGGCGACCGCGCCAGCTACCGTGAACAGGCTCGCTGGTCGCTGGCAGGTGTACCGTGGCCGCAACAAACGGCGGTGAGCTGGCAATTGAGTGACGCCGAGCGCCGCGAGCGCCTGGATGAGGCGTGGGCCAAAGGCGATCTCGTCTACATCCTGACCCAGCTGTGGGCCGACCAGGCCGTCGACGTCGATGGCAACGCGCTGCTCGCGGACCTGATCCGCGAGAAGATCCGCGAGATCGTGAAGGATCCGGAAACGGCTGAGGCGCTTACCCCGCACGACCATCCGTTCGGGGCCAAGCGTCCCTGCCTCGATACCAACTACTACGCCACCTACAACCGTCCCGACGTCACGCTGGTGAACCTGCGGCAGGAGCCGATCAAGTCGATCACGGCCTCCGGCATCAACACCGACAAGCGCACGTTCGACGTCGATGTCATCGTCTTCGCCACCGGCTTCGACGCCATGACCGGAGCGATCATGGCCGTTCATCCGATCACGGGCCGCAACGGAAAGTCGCTGTCCGACGTCTGGGCCAACGGCCCGCAGACCTATCTTGGGATTACCGTGGCCGGCTTTCCCAACCTGTTCATGATCACCGGCCCGGGCAGCCCGTCGGTGC
>DASQOU010000307.1:0-3239 GCA_035644295.1 Bradyrhizobium sp. | reverse complement strand
ATAGGGAAGAGGTGCTGACCGATACCTCGCCGCGCACATCAATGACGCGGCGGGCAAACATGAAAGGGCTAGGAAATGCAATCGACAATGATGACTCTCGTTCGTCAGCGTGGCTGCGCATCAAAGACTTTCAACGGCTTGGCCTGTGCGGCCATAATTGGTTTGGCCGGTTTCGCGATCACGGCTTCGCCGGCGTCGGCTCTGGTTACCGGCGCCAGCAGTTCGCTCCAGCAACAACTCAAGCAAGACAGCCCGGTCGTCGAGGTCCGCACGCGAGGCGGAGGCGCCGCCGTGCGCCGAACCACAGTTGTCGGCCCGCGTGGCGGCGTGGCAAGCCGGACCGTGGTTCGCGGCGGTGCCGTGGTGCGTCCCGGCTACCGCGGCGGCGGCGTGCGCTGGGCACGGCCGGGCTGGTACAGGTGGCCGGCGGGCGGCGCGATCGCTGCCGGCGCTGCCCTGGGTTTCGTTACAGCGGCAACTGCAGCGGCATGGGCGGGAGCTGCGCCAGCTCCGGGCATGTGCTGGTACTACACCGATGCGAGCCGGACGCAGGGGTTCTGGGACGCCTGTCCGTAGTGGTGCACGTCTGGAGTTATCGCCATGACGTCGCTGCGGACCGACATCGAGCGGAATGATCGGCCGTCGGAGGATCGCCGGACCGGCGACATGGTCCGGATTCCCGGCGGCACGTTCCGCATGGGCTCCAACGATCATTATCCCGAGGAAGCGCCGGTCCACCGCGTGACGGTGGACGGCTTCTGGATCGACCGCACGCCGGTGACGAACCGTCAGTTCAAGGCGTTCGTCAAAGCCACCGGTCACAAGACTTTTGCGGAGATTCCACCCGATCCAAAAGACTATCCCGGCGCGCTCCCGCACATGCTTTACGCCGGCTCGCTGGTGTTCTCGCCGCCGCCAAGCGTGACGAACCTGCGCGACTGGAGCCAATGGTGGCAGTTCATGAAAGGCGCCGACTGGCGCCACCCCTATGGTCCCAGGAGCAGCATCAACGTGCAAGACAATCACCCGGTCGTGCACGTTTGCTTTTCCGATGCGCTCGCCTATGCGCAGTGGGCCGGCAAGGATTTGCCGACCGAGGCCGAATGGGAATTCGCGGCGCGCGGCGGGCTCGATGGTGCCGAGTTCGCATGGGGCGACGAATTCACCCCCGGCGGCGTGCAGATGGCCAACACCTGGCAGGGCGAATTTCCACTCCAGAATCTCAATCAGGATGGCTACGAGCGGACCTCGCCGGTGAAAGCCTTCCCGGCCAACGGCTACGGCCTGCACGACATGATCGGCAATGTCTGGGAATGGACGGCGGACTGGTACGCAGCCAGGCATGAGGCCGATGCGCCGAAGGCGTGCTGCATTCCCGACAACCCGCGCGGGGGTCGCGAGGAGGGCAGCTACGACCCCTCCCAGCCCAACGTGCCGATCCCCCGCAAGGTGATCAAGGGCGGCTCGCATCTGTGCGCGCCGAACTATTGCCGCCGCTATCGACCGGCGGCGCGGCACGCCGAGGCGATCGATACGTCCACAAGCCATCTCGGATTCCGCTGCGTCGTGAGGAATCCACCCGTGGAATAGTTCTCAGTCTTCATAGTGGAGTAGGAGCGTAAAATGCCAGGAGAGAGCAAGGAAAACGGACCAAGTAACTCAACATCATCCGACAATAGCGTATTAAGCCGACGCAATATTTTGCTTGCGGGCACATCGCTCGCCGCCGCGACCGCGATCAATGCCGTCGATCGCACCCAGGTCGCACAGGCCCAGCAGCAGCAGCCTTCGGCCCCATCGGGAAGCAAACCAAACATCCTCGTCATCTTCGGTGACGATGTCGGCCAGGCCAACATCAGCGCCTTTACACACGGCCTGGTGGGTTACAAGACACCGAACATCGACCGCATCGCCAAGGAAGGCATCATGTTCACTGACTACTATGCGGAGAACAGTTGCACGGCGGGCCGCTCGACCTTCATCACGGGGCAATGCTGCAAGCGCACGGGCCTTTCCAAGGTCGGTATTCCCGGCGCGACGGCGGGCCTTCAGGACCGCGACGTCACCATCGCGCAGGCGCTCAAGCCCCTCGGTTATGCCACCGGCCAGTTCGGCAAGAATCACCTTGGCGACCGCGACGAGTTCCTGCCGACTGCGCACGGCTTTGATGAGTTCTTCGGCAACCTTTACCATCTCAATGCCGAGGAGGAGCCCGAGCGGCCGTACTGGCCGAAAGATACCGATCCCGCCTTCGTCAAGGCCAATTCCCCGCGCGGCGTGTTGAAGACGTCGGCTGATGGCAAGATCGAGGACACCGGACCGCTGACACGAAAGCGGATGGAGACGATCGACGACGAGACCTCGGACGCCGCGATCGGCTTCATATCAAGGCAGGCGCGCGCGAATCGGCCATTTTTTACCTGGATGTGTTTCACGCGCATGCACGTTTTCACGCATGTGAAGCCTTCGCTCCGCGGGCAAAGTGGGATGCCAGGAAACGAGTACGCCGATGGCATGGTCGAGCACGACGCTCACGTCGGCAAGATGCTCAAAGCGCTCGACGATCTCGGCATCACCAACAATACAATCGTCATCTATTCCACCGACAACGGTCCCAACCAGTTCACGTGGCCGGACGCCGCCACCACGCCGTTCCGCAGCGAGAAGGATACGAACTGGGAGGGTGCCTTTCGGGTTCCGGCGATGATCCGCTGGCCCGGCAGGATCAAGGCGGGAGAAATCTCCAACGAGATGTTCTCCGGCCTCGACTGGTTTCCGACGCTGCTCGCGGCCGCCGGCGACACCGACATCAAGGAGCGGCTGCTCAAGGGTGCGCCGATCGGCAACAAGACCTTCAAGGTGCACATCGACGGCTATAACCAGTTGCCGTACCTGACGGGTCAGCAGCCCAAGGGTTCGCGCAACGAGTTCGCCTATTTCGACGACGACGCTCAACTCGTCGCCTTCCGCTACGGCAACTGGAAGGCGGTGTTCTGCGAACAGAAGAAGCCGGGCGGCTTTCCGGTCTGGTACGAACCGCTGACCTGCTACCGCATCCCGAAGCTTTTCAATCTGCGCATGGATCCCTACGAGCGCGCCGATGTCGTATCAGATCAATACGATCAGTGGCGCATCGAGAACGCCTATCTGATGGGGGAGATGACCTCCCACGCGGCCGCCTTCGTCGAGACCTTCGTCGAGTATCCGCCGAGTCAGGAGCCGGCGAGCTTCACGATCGA
>DASQOU010000306.1:0-24722 GCA_035644295.1 Bradyrhizobium sp. | reverse complement strand
TTTCCCTGGTGGCTGCATCGGCAAAATGCGCGAGCGGCACGCGGCTGAGATCGACATGGGGTTGCGCGAGCTTGGCGGCCTGCGGCACGACGATATGGGCGTGGATGTCGATCGTAGTGGATGACGGGCGCCGCGCCAGGCCATCTGTATCATGGATGCGTGCGGCAGTGCGGCCGTAGCGGTTCTTGCGGTCGATCATTGAATTTTCTCTGCTGTTGCGTTGATTGTTCGGGGCATGATGAGGAGGCGAATGATTTCAGGACTTGGAGTTTGCAGCCTTACGCTGGGTCCAGCGGACGGAAACGGTGGTGGCGTCGGCATCGCCAAGGCCCGCTGCTTCAGCTTCCTCGAAACAGGTGAGCGCGCTTGTGGCGACCGGAAGCTCGGCCTGGATCGAGGCAGCGAACTGTACGGCCGTGGCCAGGTCTTTCTTCGCAGCCGTAATGCCGAACGCGGTTTCGCCGAGCGGCGCGCCGCCCAACACCTTTGCAATAATGGCGCCGCGCCCTTTCATGGCGGCAGGCGCGCCGGCGGTGTCGGATAGAATATCGATCAGCCGATCGGCCGGGAGATTGAGCGGCCTGCAGATGGTGACCGCCTCGCCCAGTGCCTGCCAGTAAACCAGGAGCGGCAAATTCACGGCAAGCTTCATGGTCGCGCCGGCACCGAGCAGCCCGACATGTTCGATGCGGCGGCATAGCTGTTCCAGTAGCGGCATTGCTCGCGTGACATCGGCTGTCGCGCCGCCGACAAGACCGAATAGCTTACCCTCGCGCGCGGGAACGATGCTTCCGCCGACGGGGCATTCGACAAAGGCTGCGCTGAGCTGCGCCACCGCATGACCGACCGACATCATCGTGTCCGGGCGCACCGTGCTCATGTCGATCACGAGCTTGCCGGCGAGCTTCGCTTTCAAGAGGCCATTGGGGCCGCGGTAAACCGCCTCTAGCGCCGCGTCGTTCAGCAGCATGGCAATGACGACCTCGCAGCCGTCCGCAAGCTCCGCGGGAGATGCGAACGGCCTTGCGCCGGCGTCGACCAGCGGTTTGGTCTTCGCCAAGTCGCGATTCCACACGCCGACTTCGTGCCCGACCGACATCAACCGTTGCGCGATTGATGATCCCATTCGTCCAGTTCCGCACACGCCGATTTTCATTGTTTACCTCAAGGGGTGGATTGTTTAGGCCTAATGGGCGTGAAAGACGCCAAGATTCTGCGTAATCAGTGCCTCATTGTTCAGGATTGAGCCGGCGTCGCCGGCAAATACGCAACGCCCTGTGTTGAGGATGACGGCCTGATCTGCGACATCGAGCGCCAATTGGCGGTTTTGTTCGACCAGGACGATGGATTGTCCTTCCTCCTTCAGCCGCTTGATGGTGCGGCCGACCTCCGCAACGATCAAGGGGGCAAGACCTTCCGACGGCTCATCGAGCAGCAGTACCCTGGGATTGCCCATCAGCGCGCGCCCGATGGCCAGCATCTGCTGTTCGCCGCCGGAGAGCGTGCCAGCGAATTGCGTATAGCGCTCGTGTAAGCTGGGAAACATGTCGTAGATTCTCTCAACATTCCACGGCCTTTCGGTGGTGCTTTCGCGCTGTTGCGCCACGATGAGATTTTCCCGAACCGTGAGGGACGGAAAGATCCGGCGCCCCTGCGGTACCAGACCGATCCCCAAGCGCGAAATACGTTCGGGGCTGAGCCCTCCGATCGGCTCGCCAAACAGGCGAATCTCGCCTTCCTTCGGTTTCAGGAAGCCGACGATCGTCGAGATGCAGGTCGTTTTGCCCGCGCCGTTGCGGCCGAGCAACGCCAGCACGCCGCCCGCCCGCAAGGAAAAGCCGACGCCGTGCAGGATATGGCTGTCGCCATAAAAGGCGTGCACATTCGTCAAACTGAGTGCCTCAGACGCCAAGATAGACCTCGCGCGTTCGTTCGTCTGCGACCACAACATCGCGTTCGCCATCGACGATGACGCGACCGTAGTTGAGCAGCGTTACGGTCTCGGCGAGGTCGAGCGCGGTATCCATGTCATGCTCGATCATAATCACGGCGGTCTCCCGCGGGATCGAGGCGATCAGTGATTTTACGGTCGAACGCTCGGTGTTTGAAAGACCCGCCAGCGGTTCGTCCAGCAGCAGCACCCGCGGCTTTTGCGCCAACGCCATCGCGAGTTCAACCCGGCGCTTTTCGCCATAGGCGATCTCGGACACGGGGTAATCGGCCAGGTGCAGAAGTCCAACCGTGTCGAGCGTCCGGCGGGCCTCGGTTGCGAGATCGCCATAAAAGGACAATGGCCGCCACATCTGCCAGCGCGATGGCAGCAAGCCGAGCAGGCCAAGCGCGACATTGTGCTCGAGCGTGTCCCCAGTGAACAGTGTGATGATCTGGTAGGTGCGCGACATTCCCAAATGCGCGCGCCTGTAAGGGGAAAATGTTGTCACATCGGTGCCGAACAGTTTGATTTGTCCTGAATTGGGCCGCATGTCGCCGCTGATCTGATTGAACAGCGTGGTCTTGCCCGCACCGTTCGGGCCGATAATCAGGCGGCGTTCGCCCTGACGGATCGCGAGTGAAATGCTTTGCGTGACCTTGAGGCCCCCGAAAGCCTTGTTCAGATCGATGATTTCCAATGCGTAGCTGGGCGTCGGCGAAGTCATCACGATCCCCTCCGAAAACGCGCTGTCAATTTGCTAAAGCCCGGGACGATCCCTGTCGGCATCAGAAGGACGATGAACAGGAACACCAGGCCCAGCAGCATGTTCCAGCGCTCGATATAGGCCGAAGCGTAGTTCTTCAGCAGCAGTACCAGCGTGGCGCCCACGACCGGGCCGCCGAGCGTGCCTGATCCGCCGGCGATCACGCTGAGCAAAGCCTCGGCGGAGCTCGTGGTCGAGAGCGAGGTCGGGTGAATGTATTTGTTGTAGTAGACGTACAGCAGTCCGGAGATTCCGCCCCAGAAACCGGCATAGACGAAGGTGATCCAGCGAATCATCCAGGGATTGAAGCCAAGGGCGGCCATCCGGCGCGGCTGGTCCCGCACACCCTTCAGCGATGAGCCGAATGACGACGACACAAAAATCGCCATCAGCAGGAATGCAAACGAGGCCACGATCAGGGCAAACCAGTAGAATGCGGCGGCGCTGTCCAGTGAAATGCCAAACGGCATCGGCCGTGTAAGGCCCGCGATACCATTGTCGCCGTTGGTTACGTCCGACATGCGATAGGCAAGCCCCCACAGCACTTGTGAGAGCGCCAGCGTGATCATGAGGAAGCCGAGGCCCGTCGCACGCAGCGCGATGACGCCGAAAAAGGCCGCCGCCGCGATCGTGCCCGTGATCGAGATGATTGCTGCTGGCCCGTGGCCAAAGCCGTAGCGGCTCGTCAGAAGCGCGGAGATATAGGCGGCAACGCCGAGATAGGAGGCGTGTCCAAGCGAGGTCATGCCGCCAAAACCGACCAGCAGGTTGAGGCTGAGCGCGAAGATTGCCGCGATCAGGATTTGGCTTGCGAGGTTAATATAAAAATCACCTGCGAACAGCGGCAGCAGGAGAAGCAACGCGGCGAGCAAGGCGGCAGCGATCCATCTCATGCGCCGACGCGTCCAAACAAACCCTGAGGGCGGAATGCGATGACGAAGATCATTGGCAGGAACAGGATGATGTAGGCCAGCTCCGGAAACAGCGCCGTGCCGAATGTATAGATGAATCCGATGATGAAGCTGCCGACAAACGCGCCCAGCAAGCTGCCGATGCCACCGAGGATGACGACGATCAGCGCCAGCGGCAGCATGTCGGTGTCGAGGCCGGGATAGGCGGACAGGATCGGTCCACCCAGCACGCCACCGGCGCCAGCGATACCGGCGCCGAGACAAAATACGATCGTAAACAGGTTGGAGACGGGGATCCCGACCGCGCGCGCCATCTGCCGGTCGTCGACGCCGGCACGGATCATCGCGCCAAGCCGCGTACGTTCCATCAGAAAGTACAGCCCGATCGCAGCACCGATGGCGCACCCCACAAGCACCAGGCGATAGGTCGGAAACACGAAACCGAGGACGCGCGTCGGCGCCTGCAGATTAGGCGGGGTCGGCACCGGTATGGAATCGCCTCCCCACAGCACCAGGCAAGCGTCGGAGATGATGAAAGACATGCCGAGCGTCACCAACACCTGTCCGAGCGGATTGGTCTTCAGCCGTGTGAGCACCAGGCGTTCAAACAGGCCACCGATCGCCGCCACTGCTATCCCGGCACCGAGCGCGGTCACCCAGATATTTAATCCACTATAGGCGCGTAACGCCGTCGCTCCGAAATAAGTTCCGAGCATGAAGAACGCGCCATGCGTCAGGTTGGCCAACCGCATCAGGCCGAAGATGAGCGAGAAGCCCGACGAGAGCAGAAACAACAGGCCACCAAGCGACAGGCTGTTAAGACCCTGGATGATCCAAAATTGCATTGGCTCCCGATCTTGTTTCGAAAAATGTTGCGAGGTGGTCGTCCCGCAACTCATGCAAAATTTATGGCTCCAGGTTTTTTGCCGGCGGGTAATCCCGGGAATACACGGGATTCTTCAGGAATGCGGTCTTGTCATAGGTCCAGAGCTGGCTGACATCCGGATAGGTCTTGATGACGGAATTGACCAGGCGTCCATCGCTCCTTGTAACCTTGCGAATATAGACGTCGCCGACCACATTGCCGAATTCATCGAATTTGACGAGCCCGCGCACCGTCTGCACGTTGTTGCCGCGGATCGCCGCCATCAGCGCCTTCTTGTCCTCCGCGTTGGCCTTGATGGTCTTGAGCGCTGCTTCCAGAACCTCGCCCGAGACGTAAGTGCTGGCGGCATAATAGCCGGGGTCGTATTTGAATTGCTTGCGAAATGCCGGCGCGAAAACCCTGTTGAGGGGATTATCGAGTTCAGCCGAATACCAGCTCGTGGTCAGGATCCCCAACGCCTCATCGCCCATGTTGCGAAGCACGGATTCGTCGAGCGCGGTCATGCCGCCGATGACGGCCATTTTGTCTTTGAGACCATATTCGATGAATTGGCGCAAGAAACGGAATCCGTTCGAGCCGGCGGTGCCGAGGAAGATCGCGTCCGCGCTCTTCACTTGGGCGACGTAGCTGCCGTAATCCGGCGTCGCCAAAGGTGTGAAGATCTTCTGAATGATTTTTCCGCCATTGTCCTCGAAAGCGCGTTGAAAGCCCGCGCACATTTCATGCCCATAGGCAAAATCATCGGCGATGGTGACGATTTTTTTGTATTTCAGTTCCTTGGCGGAGTACTCAGCCAACGGGTAGGCGCATTGCGCCGAGGTGGACGTCAAGCGGACAAACCACGGGCTTGGGTGCCGCTGGGTCATGTCCTCCGCCGCGGCCACGCCGAGCGTCGGTACTTCCTTTTCGGTGAGGTAGTCGGCGATCGCCAGCGCCTCGAAGGCCGCAAGCGGACCGATCATGCAATGGACGTTATTCTTCTCGATCAACTCCTGCGCCTTGGTGCGCGCAGTGGCGGGGACGCCGGCGGTGTCGGCTGCGATCAACTCGACCTTGCGGCCAGCGAGCGTGTAATCGCGCTCCTTTAGAAACATCGTCAGGGCAAGTTCCATGTCGATGCCGCCCGAGGCGAGCGGTCCAGTCTTGGCTGCAAGAAGGCCGATGCGGATCGGTCCGCTGTTCTGGGCAAGGACAAGGTTGGGAGCCGCCATGCTGGCGACACCCGCGCCGGCAACACTTGAAACAAATTGTCGTCGCGATACCTTCATGAATCCCCCCGGGCGTTTCAACCGAATATCAATTCTTCGAACTTTTCATTGGTTGAGTGATTTATCGAACGGATGTCGTAAATGATCAAGTGATAACCACACTGTCGACCCCCGGCGGGCGTTTCGCTCAACGCGACCGGCGGTTTCGCACAATTGCCTTTGATGCAGTGCGGTATCGCAAACCTTTGCGCTACGTTTGGGGTTTCGATCAACCTGTTTCGCCTGCGGTGATGATGGTTTTCTTCAAGACTTCAAATACCGCCGCGGTGTCCTGATCGCCCAGTCCCATCGCCATCGCTTCGGCATAGACCGGCTGGGTCAGCGTAAACAAAGGCGTGGCGCAGCCAACGTCGTCGGCGAATTCGGCAATGATCGCCATGTCCTTTTTCCAGGTCGATACCTTCATGGTCGCGGGTTCGTAACTCCGTTCGACCATCATCGGCGCGCGCATCTGGAACATGCGCGAGCCGCCGGCGCCCGGACCGACCATCTCGACCACCAGCTTCGGATCGAGCCCGGCGCGTTCCGCCAGGATCATCGCTTCCGCGGTGGCGACGTTGTGGATGGCCACCAGATGATTGGCGACGAATTTCATCCGGCTGCCGTTACCGAATGCGCCGAGATCGGCGCTTTGCTTGGCAAAGTCGGCAAACAGCCCCGCACAACGGGCAATCGCATCGCCGTCGCCGCTGGCATAGACCACGAGATCGCGCATCTTGGCCTGCGCGCCGGTCCCGCTCAGCGGGCAATCCAGCGGGACATGGCCGGCTTTTTTGAGAATAGCTTCGAAGCGGAGCTTGTCGGCGAGGGTGAGGGTGGAGAGTTCGATCACAATCCGGGGCGTCTCGCCGGAATTGGCGATGGCTTTCGCCACATTTTCGACCGCGGCGGGGGTGGGAAGGCTCGTCATGATGACGGGCGCGTCACGTGTGAGTTGTTCCACGCTTTCGGCGATGACAATCTCGGCTGCCGCCAACTCAGCGCATTTGGCGGTATCGGTATCGAAGCCGATTACGCGCCACCCGCGATCGACCAGGTTGCGGGCGATCGCGCCGCCCATGATGCCAAGTCCGACGATTCCTACAGTCTTGTTCATGCGAGTTGGTTCCCTCCCTGCCGAATTCGATTGACGGGCAACGCCGGGCGCGCCTTAATTAGTGATCGGGCGATAAACAACCGTCAAACGGTCGGCCGGTCAAGCAGCTTTCGTCGCCGCGCGGCGCAGAGTGCTTTCTTAAGGGAGACAAGGGATGAAGGTTACGGGTTTCAATCACCTGTCGATCGGCACGAAGAATCTCGAAGAGTCGGTGAAGTTCTACGAGACCGTGCTGGGCATGCAGACCATCCCCAGTTACAATTTTGGTTTCAGGACGAAATATCTGCGCTGCGGCGACCTGCAATTGCACATTTTCGAGCTGGAAGATCACGTTCCCGTTTATCAGCATTTCGCGCTGGATGTGGATGACTTCCATGCGGCCTATGACGCCGCGAAGGCAATGGGCGCACTTGATTCGACCACGTTTCGCAATCCGGTGAATGAGCTTCCCGATGGTTGCGTCCAGATGTATCTGCGGGATCCCTCCGGAAATCTGATCGAGATCGATTGGCCTGACGTCGGCACGCTTGACCGTTCGCGGATTCCCGAGATGAAGTTCTTGAGCGAGTTTGCCGAACAGAACGAGGAGGGCCTGGCCGCCTCGTTGTATCTCGATCGGCCGCATCTGAAGGCCGCACGCCGGGCGCGATAGCGAGGACCGTGAAATGACAGGTATCGGTCTGAAGCCAAATGCAAGCTCTCCCGCCGACCCGGCGACCGGCGATCGCGCCGATGCGGCCATGGTTGCCCGTGCCAGGGGCCTGATCCCGCGTCTGCGCGACCGCGCTTCAAGGTCGGACGAATTGCGGCGGCTGCCACCGGAGACCGAACGCGATTTGCACGAGACCGGCCTGTTCAGGATCGTGCAGCCCAAACGCGTGGGCGGCTCCGAGCTCGACTACGTAGCCCTGGTCGATTGCGCCGATGCGATCGGGCAGGCCGATGCGTCGGCGGCGTGGAACTTCGCCAATCTTTCAAGCCATCACTGGATGCTGGGAATGTTCGACAAGCGCGCCCAGGATCTGGTCTGGGGCAAGGAGCCAAATGCCCTGATTGCGTCCTCGTTTATATTTCCTGCCGGCCGTGCCAGGAAGGTCGACGGGGGATATGCGCTGCGAGGCAGTTGGCCGTTCTCCTCGGGAGTAGACTCCTGCGAATGGAATATGCTCGCAAGCGTGGTGTCATCAGACGATGAGGCTGACGGCATCGAGTACCGCATTTTCTTGCTCAACAAGAGCGACTACCGAATCAAGGACACCTGGTACGCGACCGGGTTGCGGGGAACCGGATCGAATGACGTCGAGGTCGACGACGCGTTTGTCGCCGAGCCGATGACGGTTGCGGTGAATGATCTGGCCGGGGGCCCGACACCCGGAAGCGCGGTCAATCCGAATGCGCTCTATGCGCTGCCGGTGTTCTCGCTGTTTCCTTACGTGCTTTCCGGCGTTGCGCTTGGAAACGCCCAAGCCTGTCTTGATGATTACGTCGATCTCGCGCGCCATCGCGCGTCCACCTACAACCGCGCCAAACTCGGCGACCTCCAGACCACGCAAATCAAGATTGCCGAGGCTTCCTCCAAGATCGATGCTGCGCGGCTGATCATGCGCTCGAGTTGTATCGGGGCGATGGCCGACGCACGGCGCGGCCACGTTCCGGATATCGCCGGCAAGACAAAAATGCGGCGCGACGGGGCTTATTCCGTCAATCTCTGCACCGAAGCCGTGTCGCTGCTATTTGCGGCGAGCGGCGCTCGGGGTCTCTACACGTCAGGTGCCTTACAACGGCAGTTTCGCGATGCTCACGCGATCAATTCGCACATCGCGTTCAATTTCGACGCGGCCGGCACCAACTATGGACGTGTCGCGCTCGGCCTGCCGTCCGAAAACCTGACGCTTTGAGGCCAAGAGGAATGAACGACGCGCCTAAGCATCCGACCGAGCCCGATCCGGCCAACGAACTGGCCAGCGGCAGCTCGGCCATCGACCCCAGGGATTTTCGCAACGCACTCGGCACATACGCCACCGGTGTCACCATCATCACGGCCATTGGGGCGGATGGAAAGCCTTATGGGTTGACCTGCAATTCGTTCGCATCGGTGTCGCTTAATCCACCGCTCGTGCTCTGGAGCCTGGGGATGTTCTCTCAAGGATTGCCGATCTTCCAGAATGCCAGCCATTTTGTGGTCAACGTCCTTGGCGCGTCGCAGCAGGCGCTTGCGGCCCAATTCGCCAAGGCTTCGTCGGATAAATTCGTGGGTGTCGCGTGGACGCCGGGAATGGGCGGCGCGCCGCTGCTCGCCGACAGCGTTGCCCATTTTCAATGCCGCGCCGCCAATCGCTATTACGGCGGCGACCATGTCATCTTTCTGGGTGCCGTGGAGGCCTATGCCTACAACCGGCAAGAGCCGCTTTTGTTTGCACACGGCGGTTACGGGCGGTTTCTCGGCGCCGACGACATTCCTGTGGCGGCAGGGTCATGAGCAGGAAGGCCTCGCCCAAGCGCGCGCGCGTCAAGCAAAAGCGGTTGTCACCAGACGACCGCCGCAAGGAGTTCGTCGCCAAGGCGACCGAGTTCTTCTCGGAAGAAGGATTTGGCGGCGGAACGCGCGCGCTGGCGCGTCGGCTCGGCGTGACCCAGCCGCTGTTGTATCGCTATTTTCCAAGCAAGGACGATCTGATCAAGGAGGTTTATCGCACGGTCTATCTTGAGCCGCTCGATACCGGCTGGGAGAAGCTCCTGACCGACCGCTCGCGGCCAATCCGCGAACGGCTGCAGGAATTCTACAACGCCTATACCAACGTGATCTTCACCCGCAAATGGCTGCGCATCTATCTCTATTCGGGCCTGAAAGGGCTCGACATCAACCGATGGTATGTCGGCGTGGTGCGGGACAAGATTCTTTCCCGCATCATCAGGGAATGCCGGCATGAAGCGGGGTTGCCCGTGCAAAACAAGCCGACCGCGGCCGAGCTTGAGATGGCGTGGGTGTTTCACAGCGGAATCTTTTATTACGGCGTTCGCAAATACATCTACGAATCGCCCGTCCTCGAGGACAAGGAACAGATGATCAGCGATGCGCTGGATGCCTTCTTGGCCGGCTTTGAACGGGTTTTTGGAACCGCTGCTGGCGTCCACCATTCCCCGGTGAAAGCGGTCGTATAGAGCGTTTATCTACTCCGCGGCGTTGGACTGTTTGGAGGACGCCGCGTTTAGTCGCGGCATGACCTTCTCAGCCATCAGAATCATGGACTGCCGTCCGAGCTCGCGGTCCTTCCAATCCTTGCCGGCGTAGAGCAGCGTGCCGAACGTCCCGACCTCGTCCTGGAAGGCCAGCAGTTGATCGGCGACGCTGTCGGGGGTTCCATAGATGATCAACTTGTCGCAGATCATCTGGAGCGTTACTTCGTCGTCGGGTTGGTCGCGGCGGGTCTTGAATAGTTCGATGCGGCCGTTCTTCTTCAATTTTGTGAACAGCGAGCGATAGTAATAGAAGTAGGGGCCATTCGGGTCGGTCGCGTAGGCCTTTGCCGTCGCCGCGTCCTTTGCCACGAACACGCTCTTGGCGACGCGCCAGTTCGCGGGATCAGCGGGACGGCCGCCGCGCTCGCAGCCCTCGACATATTTCGGCCAGTGGCTTTTGACCCAGGCGGGCATCAGGAAATTCGCCGAAATGGGCTCCCAACCGCGCGCGGCAGCCTCGGTGACGCCCTTTGAGAATGGCGCCACCGCGGTAACGACGATCGGCGGATGCGGCCGCTGCAGCGGCTTGGCGATAAACCCTTGCCCGATATCCTTGATCAGTGTCCGCTCGGTCGAGATGTTCCAGTATTTTCCCCGCAAATTATACGGCGGCTCGCCGGCCCAGATGTCGAGGACCTGATTGATCGATTCGAGAAACATCTCGTTGCGATTGGCATCCAGATTACCGAACAACTCGGCATCCGACAGAAGGCCGCCGGGGCTGATGCCGAAGATCAGGCGCCCGTCGAGCATGTGGTCGAGCATCGCCATGCTGGCCGCGATCGCGGCCGGATGGGTGTTTGGCATGTTGATGGTGCCGGTGCCGAGCTTGATCTGCTTGGTCGCGGCCGCGATCCAGGCGAGGAACGCGATGCAGGAGGTAATGTTCTCGGCCTTGTCGGTGACATGCTCGCCAACATAGGCCTCGGTGAGCCCCAGTTCGTCGGCCAGCACGAACGCTTCACGATCTTCCTGCAGCGAGAGCCGCCAATCCTTCTCGAGAGGATGGATCGGCATGGTAAAGAAGCCCAGATTCATTGCCTGCTCCTCCCCGGAGCGCATCTTGTTGCGCTAAAGTGGCGCGAATTTCACACCATTATGACCAATCCGAAAGTCGAGTCATCAGAAATAATCGTTCGATAAACAAACTTGACCTTTGGCAGGCATCGCCGTCTAATCCTGAAAAATACAGCAAATCGGGCCGGGGAGGTCACATCAATGAAAGCCTCGGCTTTCAGCTACGCGCGTGCAACCAGCGTCGGGAACGCGATCGAGTTGCTGGCCGCGCATGGCGAGCGGGCGAAGGTGCTCTCGGGCGGCCAGAGCCTGATGCCCGCGATGAATCTCCGCCTCGTTGCTCCGGAACTGATCGTCGACATCGGAAACCTTACTGAGCTGCGTTCCATCGCGGTCAGTGGCGGCATTCTCACCATCGGCGCGCTGACGCGCCACGTCGATCTGCTGAAGTCCGCCGTAATCGCAGCGCATGCGCCGCTATTGACCGACGCTATCGCCCATGTGGCGCCCCCCGCCATCCGCAACCGCGGCACGATCGGCGGCAGCCTCGCGCACGCCGATCCCGCCTCCGAACTGCCGGCCTGCATGGTCGCGCTGAACGCGACCGTCATCATCAGCGGGTCCGCCGGCGAACGCCGCGTTCCGGCAAAGGACTTTTTTACCGGAATTTATGAGACCGTGTTGTCGGCTCATGAATTGCTGGTTGCCGTCGAGCTGCCGGTGACGCAAAGGCCTTCCACGCATTTCTTCGCTGAATTCGCGAGACGTCACGGCGATTACGCCATCGTGGGCCTGGCCGCCCAGGCGGTCGTGGAAAATGACATGCTGACCGATCTTCGGCCTGTCTTCTTTGCTGTTGGAGATCGGCCGGTGATGGCCAAGGCCGGAGCAAAGCTTCTCAAGACGGGTGTCACGCCCGCGTTGTTGTCGGAAACATTGGCGAGCTTAAGCGAAGAGCTCGATCCACCGGAAGATCAGCAGGCCAATGCGTCGATGCGCCGGCATCTTGCGAAGGTGTTGTTAGCGCGGTGTGTCTCCTCGCTGCTCGGCCGTCCCGATCTGAGTATTGGGAGATCGGCGTGACGGCACCCCTGCCAATTTCGCTTGATGTCAATGGCGAGCGCGTCGATGCGCAGGTCTTGCCGCGCCTCAATCTCGCGGACTTCCTGCGCGAGCACTTGAAGCTCACGGGCACGCATGTCGGTTGCGAGCACGGCGTTTGCGGTGCGTGCACCGTGCGCCTGAACGGAGAAATCGTCCGTTCTTGCCTGATGCTGGCGGCGCAGGCGCATGGCGCTTCCATTGAGACCATCGAGGGATTATCCGACAGCGGCGAGATCGCAGATCTACAGGCCGCCTTTCGCGATCGCAATGCCCTGCAATGCGGCTTTTGCACCCCGGGAATGTTGATCGCCGCGCAGGATCTGCTGAAGCAGGAACCCGAGCCGGACCGGGAACGAATCCGCGAGCATCTCTCCGGAAACTACTGCCGCTGTACCGGCTACCAAGCCATTATTGATGCGGTGGAGACCACGGCGCGGGCTCGCACGGGGCGCAAGCCATGACGTCGTCGCCTGTTAAACCGCAAACGCTCTCGGTGCTCGACCGGCCGAATTCATATATCGGCAAGGTGGTCCCGCGGCCGAACCTCGAGCGGCTGATGCAGGGGCGCGGACTTTATGTCAGCGACTTGGAGCTGCCGCGGATGGCGCATGTGGTGTTCGTCCGATCGCCGCACGCCCACGCGAAGATTGCCGGGATCGATGTCAGCGCGGCGAGAAGTATGCCCGGCGTCATCGCGATCGTGACCGGTGAAGAGCTCGCCTCCGTCATCACGCCGTGGGTTGGCGTGCTGTCGCACCTGAAGGGCCTTAAATCCGCGCTCCAGCACGCGATCGCGATCGGCCGCGCCTGCTGGCAGGGCGAGGCCGTGGCGGCCGTGGTGGCGACGAGCCGCGCCGCCGCAGAGGATGCGGCCGAGATCGTCACCGTTGACTACGAGGAATTGGCAGCGGTGACGGACATGCGCACCGCGCTCGATCCCGAGAGGCCGGTCGTTCATGCCTCGCTCGGCGACAATCTCGCCTTTGAGCGCAACCTCGATGCGGGTGCCGTCGACGCCGCCTTTGCCGGTTCCGACGAAATTGTGGAAGCGGATTTCATCTTTGGACGGCACACGGGGGTGACGCTTGAGCCGCGCGCGGTAGTAGCAGACTGGAACGCCGCCGAAGCACGACTGACGATCTACTAGGGTACGCAGGCGCCGCACATGGTGCAGAACCTCGCCGCCCTTCATCTCGGCCTGGAGGAATCGCAGGTTCGCGTGGTGTGCAAGGACGTCGGCGGTTCCTTCGGCATCAAGGTTCACATCTACGCCGACGAAATGGCAACCTACGCGTTGTCGAAGCTGCTGCGGCGGCCGATAAAATTCGTCGCCGATCGGGTCGAGAGTTTCAACACCGATATTCATGCGCGCGACCATCGTTGCAAGGGAAAGATCGGCGTCAAGCGCGACGGGACCATCATGGCGTTCGAGATCGACGATCTCACCGGCATCGGGCCGTATTCGATGTATCCGCGCACCAGCGCCATCGAAGCCAATCAGGTCGTCAATCTGGTCGGCGGACCCTACGCAACGAAGAATTATCGCGCCCGCGCCCGCGTCGTGTTCCAGAACAAGAATGTGATGTGCCAGTACCGCGCGGTCGGCCATCCCATCGCTTGCTCGGTGACCGAAGGCCTGGTCGATCTCGCGGCCGCCAAGATCGGGATGGATCCGGTTGCGATCCGCCGCCGCAATCTCATTGCCGATGATGCCTATCCCTGCGCGTCACCCTCCGGTCTGCGGTTTGAGCTGTTGTCGCATCATGCCGCGATGAACAAGCTGATGGCGATGATGGATTACGACGCGCTGCGCGCCGAACAGGCGGCGCTGCGCCAGAAGAATATTCATCGCGGCATCGGCATCGCCAGCTTCATCGAGGTCACCAATCCAAGTGCCGCGTTTTACGGCGTCGGCGGTGCCAAGATTTCATCGCAGGATGGGGTCGCGGTGCGGCTTGACGCCCAGGGCTCGGTGATTTGCCAGACCAGCATCACCGAACAGGGACAGGGTTCGGAATCGCTTACGGCGCAAATCGTCGGCAGTGTGCTGGGTGTTTCGATGACGCGCGTACGCGTCATCTCGGGCGATACCGATCACACGCCCTATGGCGGTGGCACCTGGGCCTCGCGCGGCGCCGGGATCGGTGGGGAAGCGGCACTTCAGGCCGCGAAAATCTTGCGCAAGAATATCCTCGATGTCGCAGCGGCTATCCTGCAATCCTCCCCCACGGAACTCGACATCGTCAACAATGCGGTCGTGAACTCAAGCGACGGCGCGCCGCGTATCGAACTGCGCGAGCTCGCCAGGATCGTCTATTTCCGCCCGGACACCTTGCCGCCGGGTATCCAGCCCGAGCTGATGGCGACGCGCCACTTTGTGCCCCGAGAATATCCGTTTGCGTTCACCAATGGCGTTCAGGCCGCATGGCTTGAAGTCGATACCGACACCGGCTTCGTCAAACTGCTCCGGCACTGGGTGGTTGAGGATTGCGGCACGCTCATCAATCCGCAGCTGGTCGATGAGCAAATTCGCGGCGGTGTGGTGCAGGGCCTGGGTGCGGCACTGTTCGAGAAGTGCATCTATGATGAGCGGGGACAATTGACCAACGCCAACATGGCCGATTATCTGGTTCCGATGTCCGGCGAAATGCCCGATATCGACGTCGGCCACGTGGTGTCGCCAACCGGGGAGACCGAACTCGGCGCCAAGGGCGCAGGCGAGGCCGGGACCGCGGGCGCGGCGGCGGCGGTGGCGAATGCGGTCAACGATGCACTCCGGCCGTTCGGCGCGGTCATTACGGAGATTCCGCTGACGCCGCAAATTATCCTGACTGCGCTGAAGCGAATTTGAGCGAAGACGGCGCCAACGCCAGTCTCGCTGCCGTGACCGCGAATGGCGAATATTCGTAGCTGAGCGCTAAGACCCTTAAGCCAAACAATGGCATCGGCGGTATCCGGTGGGGGCGCCGGTTTCACGGCATCCCGGCGCACAGGCAGAAATCCCCACGGAACCCCCATCGACGGAAGAATCATTCTTTTTTCACCCACACTATTGCCGCGATGGGAAATATGATCCTACCTGAGAGGTGTCGATGGCCAGGGGCCCGGGTGCGCTGCACCGTGCCAATCTGTTGGGGAAGCTTTGCGATGCCGCCAGCCTACTACGTCGTGATCGCGCGATCGTGCGTAGATGGTGAGGCCTGCTGAATGCCCTTGATCGATCCCCTTTACGTCTTTTCGGGCTTCAGCGTCGGCTTGCTCGTCGGCATGACAGGCGTCGGCGGCGGCTCGTTGATGACGCCGTTGCTGATCCTGCTATTTGGCGTGCATCCGGCCACAGCCGTCGGCACCGATCTGCTTTACGCTGCTGCGACCAAGGCTGGCGGTAGCGTCGTGCATGGCTGGGCGCGGAGCATCCACTGGCCAGCGGTGATCCGGCTTGCCAGCGGCAGCATTCCAGCCAGCACCCTCACGCTGGGGGTGCTGTGGAAGCTCGATCTCAACGCCGAAGCCGCGCGCAGCCTGGTCAATTCGGTGCTGTGCTTTGCGCTGCTGCTGACCGCCGTGTCGCTGATCTTCCGCAAGGCGGTGATCGAGGCGCTGCGGTGGCGGTTGGAGCGGCACGATGAGACCACGATCGCGCGGGCGACCGTCCTAGTTGGTGCAGGGCTCGGCGTGCTGGTCTCGATTTCATCGGTGGGCGCTGGCGCGGTCGGCGTGACCGCGCTGCTTTTGCTTTATCCGCAGCTGCCGATGTCGCGTATCGTCGGTTCCGACATCGCGCACGCGGTGCCGTTGACGCTGATTGCGGGCATCGGACATTGGGCGATGGGCGCGGTCGATTGGCAACTGATGAGCGTGCTGCTGATCGGCTCCCTCCCGGGCATTGTCATCGGCAGCTATTGCGCGACCCGCGTGCCGGAAACCGCGTTGCGGTTGCTGTTGGCGGCAACGCTGATCATGGTTGCCGGCAAGCTTGCCACCGACGAATGGCGTTGGTCGCCCGCAGGCCTTGCCGCCGTGACCCAGAGCGCCCCGCGCTGACAAACTCCTTGCCTGCGGGCATGTCACCTGTCTCGGCTACGCCGGCTCAACCCTGTAATCCGGAGTTGAGGCCAGGAAGCGTCCATAAGCGTCAGCATCGGGCGGCGTGAATTTCTCAACCAACGGGTTACGCCGGCGTATCGTCGCTCCCATGTCGGCGAGCAATTCGTCAAAATGTTTGAAATGGTAGGGCGCCACGCATAGTCCGCCGTAAACGCCGGCGGCCGGTCGCTCGACGCGCTTGAAGTGCAGCATCATGTCCATATTCTTGTACATCTCGGCGGCGGTCGGCTGCCTCGCCAATTGACCGTCGCAATAGCGCACCAGCCAATTCGCCGCCATTTCGGCGCAAAGCACCGTGCAGAAGCTCGAATTGAAGCCGACGAAACCCATGTCGGGGAGGTCAGGATTGGCGATCACGCGGTACAGCCGGTATTGGCCGTCAGGCTCCACAAGCTTGTTGCGGTAGGCCTCGGGAAGAAACGGAACGCCAAGCTTGAATCCGATGGCGAGTATCGCGACATCGGCAGCAACCCGCTCGCTCCCGGTCATGACGATGGTCTTGCTGTCGTAACGGTCGAACGTGCCGCGGATGGCTTTGATCCGGCCGTCGGCCACCATCGGAAAGAACTCCGGCGTTGCGATCGGCACCGAGCAATTGATCCCGTCCTCGATCCGCTGTTCCGGCACCATTCCGCACTTCTTCAGCTTGAACTGCAGCTTGAGAAGGCTTTCGAGTCCCCGCCAGTTCGCCCAGACAAATGGTTTGGCGATCGCATGGGCTATACGCGACGCGATGCCGATGCCCCAACTGCGGAACATTTCCTCCTGGGCGCGGATGTAGAGAATCCGTTTGAAATTGAGGAGCCCACCGATGAAGTAGGGAATCCGCCAGACCGGCTCGCGATAAACCAGCGTGACCTCGCTCGCACCCGCGTTGACCGCGTTGACGGCAATATCGGTTGCGGATTTCGAGCCGCCGAGCACGACGACTTTCTTTCCCCTGACGATGGAAGCATCGGTGTGCTCGGCGGAATGCAGGATCTTGCCGCCTGCCGCCTTGAACGCTTCTGCGCCGGGGTGGCTGATCCTCTCGGGCTCGTTGAATTGGCCGCTGCAGACAGCGACGAAGTCGTATTCCTCGCGCGCGATGCTGCCATCCGGTGTCTGGACCTCCACCAACCAGCCCGGTAAACCGGAACTGCGGCGCGCCATGCCGACGACGGAAGAGTTGAAGCGCATCTTCGGCATCAGGCCGTGCTCTCTGGCATATTCGGCCAGATAGGCATGAACCTGCGGGCCTGTCGGCCATTCCGGATAGGAGTCCGGCATCGGTTTGTCGGTGTATCGATAGAGATCCTTCGGGCTTTGCGTTTGAACTTCCGGATAGGATCGCGCCGGCTCCCACACGCCGCCGAGATCGCCGCTGCGTTCAAGGATGGTCACCTTGTGTCCGCGAGCGATGAATGTCTTTGCGGTGGTAAGGCCGGCGACGCCCGCGCCGATAACGCAAACATTCTTTTGCTTGACCATGGAAAATCCCCCTTGTTCGAATTCGGCGAAATCGATCGTGCCGGTGGTGAATGGAGGCATAGGGAGTTCGCGCGTGCCTGCGGACATAAGCCGGCACGATAGAAGAACCGGACCTGGAATCCCGAACGCTTAAGCGTTGGCTTCTTCTGGCAGAAAATTCACTTCATGCTCGGCCGAGATGCGGACGATTTCGGCGACATCCGACAGATTGTGAAGCTGATTGAACAGCGCCTCGAGTTTCTGGGTCGGCGACACCCAGAACAGCGCGCGCGCCGGCTTGTCCGACTTGTTGAAATAGCCGTGCGGAATGCCGCGCGGCAGCCGCACCAGATCGCCGGCCTTGGCCTGTACCCAGACGCCGTCCAGTTTCAGGTCGAGCATGCCATCCTGGACAAGGATGAATTCATCCTGTGTGGGGTGGATATGGACCGGGACAAACTGGCCCGGGTCGCTGTTGGTCTCGAACGCAAAGGTGGAGTCGGTCACCGCTTTCGGGAAGTAAACCTGTCCAAGGATATTCCAGGTCTTGCCGGAATAGCCCGTTCCGTTCCGCGTGATGCCTTTTTCAAGCGCTGCCATGATACCCGTCCTCCATGTGTCACCTGGACGCTACCCGCGGCGTCTCGTCTGTCAAGCACGGCTGATGATGCTTTCTCCTCCATCGGGCGCTGATTTGTTGCAAAAGCTTGAAGTCTAAAATATACGCAAAGCTCTGAGATTGGTGAATTCGTCGCGGGAGGCTGCGCATGCCCGGACTGCCGCATTCCCTGCATGCGCTCGTCACCGGAGGCGGGCGCGGCATCGGCCGGGAGATTGCGTCCGCGCTGACGCAGGCCGGAGCCTCCGTCACGGTACTCGGCCGCCATCGCGCAACCCTTGATGAGACGGTCGCTGCAGGAGCGGCGCATTTCGCCGTGGTGGCCGATGTCGCCGATCAAGCGGCCGTCAATGCCGCGGTTGCGGAAGCATCACGGCGTCAGCCGATCGATATCCTGATCGCCAATGCAGGGATCGCCGAATCTGCGCCGTTCGGAAAGTCCGACGCGGCGCTGTTCAAGCGAATGATGGACGTCAACTTCATGGGCGTGGTCCACACCATCCAGGCCGTGTTGCCGTCGATGCGGGACCGCCGTTACGGCCGCATTATAGCGGTTGCCTCGACCGCAGGCCTGAAGGGGTATGCCTATGTCAGCGCCTACGTTGCCGCAAAGCACGCGGTGGTCGGCCTGGTGCGTTCGCTGGCGCTCGAACTCGCAGCGACGGACGTGACGGTGAATGCGGTGTGCCCCGGCTTCACCGATACCGATCTCGTTGCCGGCAGCATCGACAACATCATGAAAAGGACCGGCCGCAGCCATGCGCAAGCGGTGGCCGAACTTGCCAAACATAATCCGCAAGGGCGTCTCGTGACGCCTGCGGAAGTCGCCGACGCGGTGTTGTGGCTGTGCGGCGAGGGTGCCGGTGCGATCACGGGGCAGGCGATCGCGGTGGCCGGTGGGGAAGTTTGAGGCGCGCGGAGCGCGTTCGTTTGAATCTGTCATTCCGGGGCGATGCGAAGCATCGAGCCCGGAATGACGAGATTCCGGGTCTGGTGCTAACGCACCATCCCGGAATGACGAAGTCTGGAAGGGAGAATCCATGAGCACGCCAGCCAACCCCGTCACGCTGCCCTTGGCGCAGTATTCGCCCCGTCATTTCCTTTTGAAAGTGGAAGATGGCGTGGCGACGGTGACGCTGAACCGTCCCGAGCGAAAAAATCCACTCACCTTTGAGAGCTACCGGGAGTTGACGGATTTGTTCCGCGCCTGCGCCATGGATGACGATGTGAAAACGGTGGTCGTGTCGGGCGCCGGGGGTAATTTTTCATCCGGCGGCGATGTCTTCGAAATCATCGGCCCGCTCGTGAAGATGGATACCAAGGGCCTCACCGCGTTCACTCGAATGACCGGCGATCTCGTCAAGGCGATGCGGGCCGCTCCGCAGCCGATTATCGCAGCGGTCGAGGGCATCTGCGCAGGCGCGGGCGCCATCATCGCGATGGCGTCCGACATGCGGTTCGCAGCGATCGGTGCCAAGGTCGCGTTCCTGTTCAACAAGGTGGGATTGGCCGGATGCGACATGGGGGCGTGCGCAATCCTGCCGCGCATCATTGGCCAGTCGCGGGCCTCGGAGTTGCTCTATACCGGCCGCTTCATGACCGCGGAGGAGGGCGAGCGCTGGGGGTTCTTCAGCCGTATCGTCGCGCCCGAGCAGGTGCTGCCGCAGGCGCAGGCGTTGGCGAAGCAGATCACGGAGGGGCCGACCTTCGCCAACACCATGACCAAGCGAATGCTGGCGATGGAATGGGCGATGTCGGTGGAGGAGGCGATCGAGGCCGAGGCGGTCGCGCAGGCGCTATGCATGACCACGGCGGATTTTACCCGTGCCTTCGAGGCTTTTTCGAACAAAGCCAAGCCGGTGTTTAGGGGTAATTGAGGGTAGCGCTGACGATCGGCGCACGTCTGGAAGCAGGCGATGGTTGGGCCAGGTTCGTCATGCCCGGCCTTGTGCCGGGCATCCACGTCTTTCTTTGTCGAGACGGCAATAGGCGTGGATGGCCGGGACGAGCCCGGCCATGACGAGTTCAGATAAAAGGCCCAAATCCGAGCTCTATTTTGGTAGGGTTCTCCGGTATGAGCTCCAAAGGAAGTGGGCGGGGCTTGCCGGCCAATTGCTTTAGGTTTAAAATAATTCCACTGGGGCAGATTCAGCAGATTGAGCAGATTGAAGAGGCCGGAGGCTCCCATGAAGATCGCGATCATCGGTGGTGGACCGGCCGGTCTTTATTCGGCGATCCTGCTCAAAAAGCAGCGGCCGGAAGCCGAGATCACCGTGTACGAGCGCAACCGCGCCGACGACACCTTTGGCTTCGGCGTGGTGTTCTCCGACGCCACGCTCGACAATTTCGAGAAATACGATCCCCCGAGTTACCGCCGCATCACCCAGGAGTTTGCCTATTGGGATGATATCGCCGTGCACTTCCGCGGCACCGTGCACCGGGTCGGAGGCAACGGTTTTTGCGGCTGCTCGCGCCGCAGGTTGCTCATGATCCTTCAGGAGAGCGCGCGCGAACTCGGCGTCCACCTAATTTTCGAGGCCGACATCGAGGATGATACGCGCTTTGCCGATGCAGATCTGGTGGTGCTGGCCGATGGCATCAACAGCCGCTTCCGTGACAAATATATCGGGCATTTCCAGCCCGAGGTGGATCTGCGCTCCAACATGTTCGCCTGGATGGGCTCGACCCGGCCGCTCGACGCCTTCACCTTTATCTTTCAGGAGACCGAGTGGGGGCCGTTCATCGCGCACGCCTATCAATATGAGGTGGGCCGCTCGACCTGGATTTTCGAGACCGATCCCGAGACTTTCAAGCGCGCAGGGTTGACCGGCCTGAGCGAGAAGCAATCCGCCGATCGAATGGCCGAGATCTTCGGCTGGTTCCTCGGAGGCCACCAGCTCCTGACCAACCGCTCGATGTGGCGGAATTTTCCGATGATCCGCAGCCGGCGCTGGATCAAGGACAACATGGTGCTGCTTGGCGATGCCAAGGCGACCGCGCATTTCTCGATCGGCTCCGGCACCAAGCTTGCGATGGAGGACGCGATTGCATTGGCAGACGCCATGCAAAGCGCGCCGACGGTCGAGGCCGCGTTGCAGCAATATGAGCAAGGGCGCCGTGAGGAAGTCGAGAAGACCCAGCACGCCGCCGACGTCTCGCTGGTTTGGTTCGAGCACGTCGATCGGTTCTGGGATTTCGATCCCGTGCAGTTCGCCTTCGGTGTCATGACGCGGGCCAAGGCGATCACCTACGACAATCTGACGCTGCGGGCGCCGGATTTTGTCAGCGAAGTCGACAAGGCATTCGCCAGACAAGTCCGCGCCCAGGGTTTCGACGTCGATGTCGAGAAACCCCTGCCGCCGATGTTCCAACCGCTGCGGCTGCGCGAGATGACGCTCGACAACCGTGCGGTGGTGTCGCCGATGTGCATGTATTCGGCGAAAGAGGGCGTGCCCGGCGATTTCCATTTCGTGCATTACGGGTCGCGCGCGCTCGGCGGCGCCGGTCTGATCTTTACCGAGATGACCTGCGTGGGGCGTGATGCGCGCATCACGCCCGGCTGCACCGGCCTCTGGAACGACGAGCAGCAAGCCGCCTGGCGCCGCATTGTCGATTTCGTGCATGCCAATTCCGCGGCGAAGATCTGCCTTCAGCTCGGCCATGCCGGCCGCAAGGGTGCCACCAAATTGATGTGGGACGGCATGGACCGTCCGTTGGAGCAGGGCGGCTGGGACGTCATGTCGGCGTCGCCGATTCCGTATTTTCCGGACAGTCAGGTGCCGCGCGAGATGAACCGCGCCGCGATGGACGCGGTCAAGGCCGAGTTCGTTGCCGCGGCCACGCGGGGTGAGGCTTGCGGCTTCGATATGCTGGAGCTGCACTGCGCCCACGGCTATCTCCTGGCGAGTTTTATCTCGCCGTTGACCAATCAGCGCACCGACGCCTATGGCGGCTCCCTTGCCAATCGCCTGCGCTATCCCCTGGAAATCTTCGAGGCGCTGCGGGCGGTGTGGCCGGCGCACAAGCCGATGTCGGTGCGCATCTCCGCCACCGACTGGGCCGATGGTGGCATCACCGGCGACGAGGCCGTGGAGATTGCGCGGGCCTTTGCCGAGGCCGGCGTCGATCTCGTCGATGTCTCCACCGGGCAGACCGTACGCGATTCTCAACCGGTCTATGGCCGCATGTTCCAGACGCCGTTCTCCGACCAGGTCCGCAACGAGGCCCGGGTCGCGACCATGTGCGTCGGCAACATCACCACATCAGATCAGGTCAACACCATCCTGGCCGCCGGCCGGGCCGATCTGGTGGCGCTCGGGCGCCCCCATCTGGTTGACCCGGCGTTTACGCTGAAGGCCGCGGCCTGGTATGGGGCCGAGGGGGTGTTCTGCCCGCCCCAATATCTGCCCGGCAAGGAGCAGATTTTCCGCAACAGCGTCCGCGACCGGCAGGATTTCGAGGACCTGAAAATTAAGGCTAAGCCAAAGACCCGGGCCGAGCTGAAGGCGGAGGCGACAAAGCCGCTTGCGGCCGAGTGAGGCGCCATGCGACGTTAAGGGCCGTCGCGAAGTGTCTGGGTGTGAGTGGAGTAGAGCGATGAAGGCGATTATCGTCGGTGGCGGCATCGGCGGCCTTACCACGGCGCTGATGTTGCGCGCCCGCGGCATCGGCTGCGAATTGTTCGAGCAGGCGGATACGATCCGGGAGCTCGGCGTTGGCATCAATACGCTGCCACATGCGATCCGCGAACTCGCCGGCCTCGGCCTCTTGCAACAGCTCGATGACGTCGCGATCCGCACCGACGTGCTTTATTATCTGAACCGCCACGGCCAGGAAGTCTGGCGCGACGTGCGCGGCATCGATGCCGGGCACGACGTGCCGCAATTCTCGATCCATCGCGGCCGGCTGCAAAGCGTGATCCACCGCGCCGTCGAGGAGCGGCTGGGCAAGGATGCGATCCACACCAGCTGCAGGCTCGGCGCCTTTACCCAGGACGAGGGTGGGGTAACGGCATATTTCTTCGATCGCACCGGCAGCCATATCAAGACCGTGCGCGGCGATATCCTGATCGGTGCCGACGGCATTCATTCGCGGGTGCGCGAGACGCTTTTCCCGGACGAAGGCCCGCCCTGCTGGAACGGGTTGATGCTCTGGCGCGGCGCGCGCGACTGGCCGATGTTTCTGACCGGCCGCTCGATGATCGTGGCCGGCGGTCTCAACGCCAAGGTCGTGGTCTATCCGATCGCGGAGGGGTCGAGCCCGGCCAGCCGTCTCACCAATTGGGCGGTGCTGGTGAAAATCGGTGATGGCAATACGCCGCCGCCGCGCCGCGAGGACTGGTCGCGGCCCGGTAAGCGCGAGGAATTGATGCCGCATGTCGCGCGGTTCTCGGTGCCCCATGTCGATGTGCCGAGCCTTATTTCGGCGACGCCCGAGTTCTACGAATATCCGACCTGCGACCGCGATCCCTTGCCCTATTGGTCGAGCGGCCGGGTTACGCTGCTCGGCGACGCCGCGCATCCGATGTATCCGGTGGGCTCCAATGGCGCCTCGCAGGCCATTCTCGATGCGCGTTGCCTGTCGGATCTTTTGGCGCACTCCGAGCATCCGCGCCAGGCGCTGGTGGCCTACGAGCAGAAGCGGCTGCCGATGACGGCCGAGATCGTGCGCTCCAACCGCCGCGGCGGGCCCGAAGGCGTGATCGACGCCGTCGAGCAGCTCGCCCCCGACGGCTTCACCGATATCGACAAGGTGCTGAGCTATGCCCAGCGCGAAGCGATCGTGCGCGGCTATGCCCACAAGGCCGGCTTTGCGGCCGTGCCGGGGCTGGCGGCGGTGCGGGCGTAGCTGGGCGTTTCCGTCATTCCGGGGCGATGCGCAGCATTGAACCCGGAATCTCGAGATTCCGGGTCTGGTGCTAACGCACCATCCCGGAATGACGACCGCAAATGTCAGGATTACGTCGCCCTTATGCCCCAGGCGGCGGTGGCAGGAAGTGGATGTTGTATTCCGCGGCCATCGCCACGACGTCCTCGGGCTTCTGCTCCTTCATGTTGTGAAGGCCCCAGAACAGATCATACAGCTTCTGGCTCGGCGAAACCCAGAACAGAACTTTCGCGGTTTGGTCCGACTTGTTGAAGATGCCGTGGGGAACGCCCATCCCGAGGCGGATCAGATCGCCCGGGGTTGCCTGGGCGTCGGCGCCCGCCAGCATGAAGTCGAGCTTGCCTTCCAGCATGTAGAGATATTCGTCCTGATCGGGATGGATATGCGGCGGCACGAAGGTGCCGGGCGGCAGCGTCGCATGCCACGAAAAGCAATGGTCGGTG
>DASQOU010000305.1:0-4349 GCA_035644295.1 Bradyrhizobium sp. | reverse complement strand
TCGGCGCCGCCGACGGCAAGCTCGACGTCAAGGATTACGACCGCACGGTTGCGACCTTGATGTCGGGCGGATCGGATCCGGTCATCACCAAGAAGCCGGAAGGCGCCTACAGCTTCGCAGTCTATGACGCGATCAAGTGATCGGAATGAACCTGAGCGCGTGGCCAAGCGAGGCGTCGCCACGCGCGATCCGGGCCACTCGTGACAAGAGAGGGCCGCCAATCCGGCGGCCCTCTCCGTAAAAATCATCCGTGGTGGTGTCCCCAGCCGCGATGATGCCCTCGGCCCCATCCGTAATGATGGCCACGCCCACCCATGTGACCGTGACCATGACCGTGGCCGCCTTTGACCTGAATGATCCCGCCGTCGGTATCACCTAAAGAACTCGGCGGGGCAACGGGCATCGCCGAGGCGGATATCGTCGGCGTGAGCGCCAGCGCGCAGGCAGCAAATCCAATTAATAGAAGGCGTTTCATCGGGCGTCCTCTCCATCGTTGTCGCGTTATCGCGGTATGAGGAAAGTTCCAGGAAAGGGGAAAGTTCCCTTCCCGCAACGTGACGCGCTTCTTGTTCGCCGCGTGCTCCATGTAGGTAAGCCACGCGCGCAAGATCCTATGGCGGCAATTGCCTCACGCCCGCCGGTTTCCGGCCGGCGTTGCCGGCTCCGATCCTTCCCGCTAGGATTGTATCCATCGTCGAAGCTCGGTCCTCGCAGAACGCCGAGGGTTCGCCGGACCGACGATCGGCCAGCAATGAGCGCACAAGAACCGCACGTTCTGTGCACCACAAAAGACAGGGAGTGAGAGACGTGATGACGAAGTTACTGGGGGTCACCGCAACCGCGGCGATTTTGGTTTTCGGCAGCGGTCAGGCGATCTGTGCGGACGGCACGGTGATGTTTCCGGATGCCCAAGGCAAGATGGTGCGAATTCCCATCGCCCACAGCTACGAGCAATGCCGCAAGAACGGGCGTCATTTGGGGTATCCCGACGGCGACAGCCACGCCTGGTGCACCGAGCACTGCAAGGGCAACATTTGCCAATAGTGCGATCTGCGCGGTCGCTCGCGACCGCCAGTATCGCCCAGCGCCTTCCTATATCATTTGTATTCTGCGCGGCTTGGCGATCCGCGATCGCCCATCCCGCCAAAAAACTTAAAGGAACCGTGTCGGCCACAGCATGGTGCGCCACATATGCGCCGACGGACTGCTGTCGAGGCCAAGCCCCTCTTTCGGTTGCTTGAAATGACGGCCGATGATGTCCGTGAAGTCGTCAAGGTCGACCTTCGCGTCGGGATCGAATGAATAGAGATCGTGGAGGGTTATCAAGCGCGCCGTCATATAGTGCTTGTGATCGCGGGCGCGCTCGTACTCGTCGAAAATATAGGGCTCGGGCTGATAATCGGGACCGAACCATTTCACGTAGGCCTCCGGATATTGGTAGCCGACCGATTCGTCCGGAAAGAAGCGCAGCGCCTGATGGGCGCGCACGGCCCAGCTCACCTCCTCATCCACATAAGGCTCGATCATCTGGGCGCCCCAGTAGCCGTGGTCGCACCGGATGAAACTCGCGACCGCGATATCGTGCAGGAGGCAAGCCAAGATGACCTTCTCGCCGTGGCCGGACTTCTTGGCGTGCGCTGCGCTCTGCAGCAAATGCGAAGTCGATGCGAAGCGGCATTTGAAGTAGTCGATCAGGGTGGGCTTCGCCGGCATTTTGGGAAGGCGCGGGTCCTCCTTCATGATCAGGTATTTGCCGGGATTGCGCGCCATCACCGCCGCGGTTTCGTCGGTCACCTTGCCGTCGGCGAGATTGAACAGCGCCGACTTGATGACGATGCGTTCGAGTTCGTGCATCATGTGTTCTTCGAGCGCATCGGCGCGTTCGGATAACGTCTTTGGTTGCGCGTGATCGTTCATCGCGACCTCCTCGCTGTGCGAGCGATCGGCCAACATGCCATGGAATCTTCGGCACGGCCGAATCGAAGCTGCGTCGCCAGTTGAACGCATTTTATCAGAAACATCCGATTGTGCTGGCAGCTTTCAGGCGAATTGGCATCGGCCGCCTACACTTTTTTATGCGCAAGCGGAACTTAATTGCGTCCAGCGGCTCCCGCGCGAAAGGTTGCGCAAACGGATGTTCCGGGAGTTGTGGCACGCCCCAGCCCCGGAGCGCACCATGACGAAGCCTGCGGGCGTGGAGTCAGCCAAAGAAGTCGCGCAGCATCTTGTTGACGGTATCGGGAAGCTCGACCTCGGGAAGGTGGCCGGCGCCGTCGAGGATCTCAAGTTTGCCCTGTGGTAATACCTTGACCAGGACAGCAGCGTTCTCCTCGATCGGGTTGACCCGGTCCTCGCGTCCGGAAATCATGAGCACGGGAAAATCCAGTTTCGGTGCGATCTCTTCCGGGCTGTAGCCATCGGCCAGACCGAGCTTGATGCCGTGCATGAAACCCCGCGCATTGGTGGCGCGCACGACATTGCTCACAAGTTCGATGGTCTGCGGCGAGGCGCTGGCGGCGAGCAGCGCGTTGACGCGCATGCCAAAGGCATATCCGCCCTTGGCGATCTGCGCTTGCCGCGTTGCGATTATCTTGTTCTTTTTCTCCTCATCCATATTGTGCGGTCCGATGCCGGTTCCAGTCATGGCGAGTTTTATGACGCGCCCGGGATAATAGAGTGCAAAACACTGTGCGACGCGGCTGCCGAACGAATTGCCGACGAGGTTGACGCGATCGAGCTTCACCGCGGCGAGAAAGTCATTGAGCGCGTTTGCAAAAGTCTCGCAAGTGGGATCGTCGGTCTTCAGGGCATCGGAGAGGATATATCCCGGCGCGTTCCAGGCGACGACGTGATAACGGCCCGACAACCCCGCGAGCTGATAGCGCCAATGCATGGAGTTGGCGCCGACGCCATGTAACAGCACGAGAGCCGGCGCGTCGGAGCGTCCCGCCTCCATGTAGCTCCAGCGGTCGCCCAGATAGTTCGCGCGCGATGCTGCCGGGATTTCCGCGAATTTCAGGTCGGGCAGTGGCGGCAGTGAAGGCGTTTGCGCGCGGACCGGAGCAATCGACAGGAACGCCAGGGCCAAAAAGGCAGGCAGTTTTCGCGCGGGCATGAAAGCCTGCGAACCATTGACCGTATCGTGCGGCTCGTTGGCGGAACTCATGCTCTTACCCGCACCTCGACAAAGCCGATCCGTTCAAGATCAAACCGATAGTTTGCGTCTTCCGACGGAAATACCGTCTTCATCACGCTTCCCGTCATCACGACTTGACCGGCCTTGAGGTTCTCGCCCCGTGAAGCCAGCTGCGTGGCCAGCCATGCGACCGAATTGAAGGGATGGCCGAGGATGTCGCGCCCATATCCCTCGCCGATCGCAACACGGTCGTTCGTGGCACGTCCCAGCACGCTCTCCAGATCGGGCCAGGTCGTGGCAAATTCCGACAGCACGATGCCGCCGTTCCAGGAATTGTCGGCGACCAGCGAACGAACATCGAGGTTGGCATAGTCGGCGTTGCGATCGTCGACGAGTTCGACCGCGGCGCAAACGCCGTCGATGTGAGGCCGGATCGTTTCCGCGGTATGCGGCATGCTGGTGACCGGGACGTCCGATCTGATGCGGACGGCGATTTCAAATTCCAGGCCCAACCGTCCGAAATCCGAACGTCGGACGGTCGTTCCCGACCGGTGCACGCGGCGTGCCAGCACGACGCCCGCAATCGGATGGTCGATTCGGCAAAACGCCTGCATCGTCGCCGACGTCAATCCGACCTTGTAGCCCACGGCGTCGCCGTGCTCGCCGCGGAGCAGGCCTACATATTGCTCCTGGATATCATAGGCGTCCGAGATCGTGGCGGGCGCCTGCGGCGGACCGAGCGACTTGAACCGTTGGCTGGCCTTGTGTTCCGCGAGCAGCGCTTCGGCTGCGCGGCGGGCCGCGACATTCTCCATGGAGCTTCTCCCTTTTCGTAAATCTTAGCCCGCCATCGGCTGCGGTCAAACAGGCTCCGCGAAGGCCGTGCCGTTCAAGATTGCGCCGACGTCATCCACGCGATCAGCGCGCCCACGGCGTCCTTGAGGATGGCGATGCGGCCGACGCCCTCGACGTCAAAGGGCTCGCGGATCACCGTGGCACCGGCCCGTTTCGCCGCGGCGACGCGATTGTCGATGTCGTCGACCTCGATATAGGAGAGCCAATGGGGCGGCACGCCCTCGAACTCCTTGCCTTTCATTTCGAACAGCCCTGCTACCGTATTGTCGCCCAGTTTGGCGATCCGGTAGACGCCATCCGGCATCGGCATCTCCTCGAAACGCCAACCCAGCAGCGATGAATAAAACTCGCAAGCCTT
>DASQOU010000304.1:0-2737 GCA_035644295.1 Bradyrhizobium sp. | reverse complement strand
GCCGCTGGCGAAGGAGTTCGGCGTGGAGATTTCGTGGCGGCCGATCCTGGTCGGCGGCATCTTTAATACGGTGAACCCGAGCGTCTATGCCTCGCGCGAGGCGCCGGTGCCGTTGAAGGCGCGCTACCACAAGAAAGACCTTGCGGACTGGGCGCTCGGCTGGGCTTGCGATCAAGATGCCGCCGACGGTGTTTCCCGTGAACAGCGTGAAGGCGATGCGCGGCTGCATCTTCCTGGCTAAGGACATGGTGCCATTCGCGCGCGGCGTGTTCGAGGCCTATTGGGGCGACGACAAGGATATTTCCAAGGACGAAGTGCTGGCGGACATCTGCAAGCGCGTCGGGATCGATCCGCAAAAATTCCTCGCATCAATCAGCGAGCAGACAATCAAGGATCAGCTCAAGGCCAATACCGACGAAGTGATGGCGCGCGGCGGGTTCGGCTCGCCGACCATCTTTGTCGACAAGACCGACATGTATTTCGGCAATGACCGGTTGCCGCTGATCCGTGATGCCTTGCGGCGGCGAAAGGCGAGCGCGGCCTGATGCCGAAAGCTGTCGTCTGTCGCGAGCTCGGCCCGCCCGAGCGCCTGCGTCTGGAAAGCTTTGCTTCCGCGCCGCTAGCGCCGGGGCAGGTGCGCATCGCCGTGCATGCGGCCGGGATCAACTTTCCCGACATATTGATGGCGGCCGGCGAATATCAGCTCAAGCCGGAGCTGCCGTTCATCCCTGGGGTGGAGGCGGCCGGGGAGGTGATCGAGGTCGCGGACGATGTTGCCGGGGTTGCGGTCGGCGATCGCGTGATCGTTCGGATGCGGCACGGCGGCTACGCCGATGAAGTCGTCGTTGCGCCAGCGCAACTGACGCCGTTGCCGTCGAACTTCGACGATGTGGAAGGCGCGACGTTCCTCTCCGCGCACGGCACCGCCCATCACGCGCTGGTCGATCGCGGCCGGATTCAACGGAACGAAGTGTTGCTGGTGCACGGCGCCGGTGGCGGCGTCGGACTTGCGGCGGTCGAGATCGGCAAGATGTTGGGCGCAACCGTGATCGCAGCGGCGTCATCGGAGGAAAAGCTCGCGGTGGCGCGAGAAAAGGGCGCCGATCATCTTCTGCTTTACGCGCGTGAACCGTTCCGCGATGGGGTAAAGCGCATTACCGATGGCCGCGGTGCGGACGTGGTGTTCGATCCGGTCGGCGGCGAGATATTCGAGAACAGCCTGCGTTGCATCGCCTGGGGCGCGCGCGTCCTTGTGATTGGATTCACCGGCGGCATCGGGCTTGCCCGCACCAATCTCTTGCTGATCAAGGGCGCGAGCGTGCTCGGCGTCCGCGCAGGCGAAGCGGTGCGGCGAAGTCCGGCCATCGGCGACGCGCGGACCAAGGCGCTACTGGCGTGGGCGGAAGCCGGGAAAGTTCGTCCGCACATTTCGCATCGCTTGCCGCTTGAGGACTACGCGCAAGCGATGCAGCTGTTGATCGATCGCAAGGCGGTCGGGCGGGTCGCGCTGATGATAGGGTAGCATCGCTCCATACGGGAGCGGAGGTCGCGCTCAATGACGCAAAGTTGGTCGGGGCCATGTCATGGCGCTTCATGGACCCCGGACTCAATTTAGAAACGCGCTTTAGCGTCGGCAAATCAATAAAGCCGCTCGTGACAGTCTCCCGTGCTTAGGAACGGCTGTCCCTATTCGTACCAGGCACTAGGAACACTTTGGGGACATGGGGATTGTGAGTCCAACACGGAGTTTGGAAATGACGCAATTACTCGGACTGAGTCTCGCTCTGCTGCTCTTTGGGAGCGGCATATGGGCAAATGTCGGCGGCGGCTCACTCTCCCAAAACAGAGGCGCGTGGGTGTCGCACACCAGCCGATGAAGGTTCCGCCGCTGTGCGGAGAAGAAATTTCCTTATCGGCCATGCGTGCTTGACCCGGCTCCCTGATAGCCCGTCTTTTACGGAAGCTCCGCTCGTTACAGGTGAATCTCGAAGCCACCAATTCCAACCGGACGGACTTGTTCAGCAGCGGGATGGTTTGGCTCTTTTCAATGCATCAAATTGTGCCGCCGACCGTACACAATGGGTATATCTTCGGCGGCGGATGGGCACGCCCAAGACTGAGAGTTCGGTAGACTCCCGCCCCCTACATGTTCAGAAAACAGTTTCCCAAGGTCCAGGATGCCTGGATGATGCTCAAGTGGTTACCGTGAGCGGGGCTTCGGGGACAAAAGTTTCGGTTACTCACGCCACGTTTGCAGCCGGGTAATTTATGCGAGGCCGGCGCACGCAATTCGTCCTCCGCGCGCTTCCGATAACCTAATGGTTGCCGCCGCGCGATCACCGGAGCGTCTTAGTGGGGTTTTAAGGTTGTCGGGTTCGAATATGGCAGCAACACATTGCGTAGACGTGCCGCCATGTCCGTTTTGACCCGGAGCGGACATCGGCCTCTCCTGGATTCAAGGCCGATCGGGTTCCATTTTTTACTCGCGGCCCAGTCGCGAAGTGATAGGCTTTAGGACAGCCGCTCGCCGCGGAGCTCGTATCCGCCTTGCCATCCGTGGCCGCTCGACGAGCGCGCGCCCATGGGGCTGCAAAGACCAGCCTGACTTGATGAGAGATCGCTATGGCTCGCTTCAAAGACTTTGTTCCCCACGGGGTGATCCCCGCGGTGCTGCTGCCGTTCCACGACGATCTGTCAATCGACGAGCCGAGCTTCCGCAGCCATTTGCGGGACGTTG